>JBKPRZ010000001.1:0-8292 GCA_046734815.1 Myxococcota bacterium
CCACCACCCCGCCCCCGGCCCCCCCGACCGCGAAGCCCGACGGCGGCGCCGCCGATGTCGCCCCCGCGGCCCCGCCCGCGGCCATGGGGCGGCGCTTCGGCAGCCACCCGCAGACCTACCCGGCGGGATCGATCCGCCCCACCGGCGCGCAGGCCGAGCTCGACGCCGCCGTCGCCGCCGCCTACGACGCCTGGAAGGCCGCCTACGTGATGCCCGCCTGCGACGGCTACATCGTCAAGGCGGGCGGCACCGCCCTGACCTCGTCGACCGGCCTGGGCACCGGCCTGATCCTCACCGCCTTCCTCGCCGGCCACGACCCCGACGCGCAGAAGATCTTCGATGGCCTCCTCGCGGTGGGGCGCAAGTTCCCCAGCTACCTCTACACGATGCCCGCGCGCTTCGGTCCCCGCCCCGGCAACGAGGCGCTGGTCGCCTACGAGGTCGCGCCCGGCTGCAAGACCGTCCCCGAAGGCGATTCGTCGGTGGGCGGCGACCTGGAATTCGCGTTCGGCCTGCTGCTGGGCGACGGCCAGTGGGGCAGCGCCGGCAAGGTCAACTACCTGGCCGAAGCCAGGCGCACCATCGTCGCCGTCCAGAAATACGACTTCAACCAGCAGTCGCGCATGCCGCTGATCGGCGACTGGTCCAGCCTGCCCGACGAGCCGAACATGTGGAAGACCACCGGCCCGATGGCGAACTTCATGTTCGGCCACTTCCGCGGCTTCGCCAGGGCCGACGACACCGCCTGGTGGAACAGCACCATCGAGACCCTGCAGGCGCTGACCGCCCGCACGGTGACGATGTACAGCGCGCAGACCGGCCTTTTACCCTGGTACCTGCAGCTGGGCACCACCCCCCCGCCCGGCGCGATCATCGGCGACCAGAACGCCGGTCACTTCTTTGGCAGCGCCGGCGCCCTCCCCTTCCGCTTCGCCGCCGACTACCTGGCCAGTGGCGACGCCCGCAGCAAGGCCGTCTTCGACAAGATGCTGGCGTTCATCAAGGACAGGACCGCCGGCGACCCGTCCAGGATCGTCGACGGCTACCGCCGCGACGGCACCCCGCTGGGCACCCGCGGCACCATGAGCTTCATCGCCCCCTTCGCCTCGGCCGCGATCTTCGACCCGGCCAACCAGGCCTGGCTCGACGCCGCCTGGAAGCTGATGCTCGCGGCCCCCGCCGCCGGCCTGGAAGCAGACACCGCCCGCCTGATGAACATGCTCTTCGTGTCCGGCAACTGGTGGCAGCCGTGACCGCGCCACAGTAGCCGCAGGAATGAGCGCTTCGACTTCGCGCTCAGGGATTCTTGCCGGCGCGGAAACCGGAAGCGCGAACCAGCAGCTTGCTCAGCCGCTCGCGGTTGTCCTGGTCCGCCGGGTCGATGGTGCAGCCGAACCCGGGCGGGCGCTTGCCCGCATAGCCCTCGTCGATGCGGATGACCCGGGCCTTGCAGTCGATGTTGAAGTCGGGATCGTCGCCCATCCCGTCCTCGGACCCGAAGATCATCAGGTTGAACTCCGTGCCCGGCTTCAGCTCCGGGTATTGATCCGGCGTGCCCTCGAGATACACCCCGCCCGCCGACACATTTCGAACGGCGATGATGTACACCTCCGACCCCCGCACCTGCGCCTGCGCATACACCTCGATGCGCGGGCTGCTGCGGTTGGACGCGCCGAGCGACTCGCTCATGCCCAGAGACTCGGCAGACACCCCCCTGAAGTCAACCTACCCTTATGTGCGAACGCCTGAGACGCCGAACCCCGGCAGAAACCCGGCCGAACACAGGGATCACCTGCGATTAAAAAGAAGAAAACCGACACCGAATCCCCACATCCCCATCCGGAAAAAGAAACCGGCCGACAGGAGGAAAGCCTCCACCCATCGGCCGGTCATCACTTGCAGCGTTCGCAGCCAGGCTCCGCCTGGCGGAGAGACACATCACTCGTAGGTGAATGTCTCCTTACCACCCCCGGGGAGAGGGCCCGGGGGAGGGGGCGCGCAGCGCCCTCTTCCCCGCCTCCCCCCTCTTCCCCGCGCTAAAAGTCGTCGTGGTGGTCGCCGCCGCCGCCGGGGGGCATGGGGCCGCCGGCGCCCGCTGACTTCTTCTTCGGGCGTTCGGCGACCAGGGCCTCGGTGGTCAGCATGAGGCTGGCGACCGAGGCGGCGTTCTGCAGCGCCGTGCGCACGACCTTGGTCGGGTCGATGACGCCGGCCTTGACCAGGTCCTCGTATTGCTCGGTGGCCGCGTTGAAGCCGAAGGCGCCGCTGCCGGTCTTCACCTTGTCGACCACGATCGACCCGTCCACGCCGGCGTTGTTGGCGATCTGCCGCAGCGGTTCCTCGGCCGCCCGGCGGATGATGTTCACACCGTATTGCCGGTCGTCATTGAACTTCAGCCCCTCGATCGAGGCCAGCGCCCGCACCAGAGCCACGCCGCCGCCGGGAACGATGCCCTCCTCGACCGCCGCCCGGGTCGCGTGCAGAGCGTCCTCCACCCGCGCCTTCTTCTCCTTCATCTCCGACTCGGTCGCCGCGCCCACCTTCACCACCGCCACCCCGCCGACCAGCTTGGCCAGCCGCTCCTGCAGCTTCTCGCGGTCGTAATCGCTGGTGGTCTCCTCGATCTGGCCGCGGATCTGCTTGACCCGCCCCTCGATCTCCGCCTTCTTGCCCGCGCCCTCGACGATGGTGGAGTTGTCCTTGTCCACCACCACCCGCTTGGCCCGGCCCAGGTCCTTCAGGGTCAGGTTCTCCAGCTTCAGGCCCAGGTCCTCGGTGATGGCCTGCCCGCCCGTGAGCACGGCGAGGTCCTTCAGCATCTCCTTGCGGCGATCGCCGAAGCCCGGCGCCTTGACCGCGCAGACGTGCAGGGTGCCGCGCAGCTTGTTGACCACCAGGGTGGCCAGCGCCTCACCGTCGACCTCCTCGGCCACGATCAGGAACGGCCGCCCGCTCTTGGCGATCTGCTCCAGCAGCGGCAGCAGGTCCTTCATGCTCGAGATCTTCTTCTCGTGCACCAGGATGTAAGCGTCCTCCAGGACCACTTCCATTCGCTCGGCGTCGGTCACGAAGTAGGGCGACAGGTAGCCACGGTCGAACTGCATGCCCTCGACCACGTCCAGGGTGGTCTCCATGGCCTTGGCCTCCTCGACGGTGATCACGCCCTCCTTGCCCACCTTCTCCATCGCCTCGGCCAGGATCTCGCCGATCATGTTGTCGCCGTTGGCGCTGATGGTGCCGACCTGAGCGATCTCGGTCTTGCCCTTGGTGGGCTTGCTCTGCTCCTTCAGCGAGTCGACGATCTTGACCACCGCCGCGTCGATGCCGCGCTTGATGTCCATCGGGTTGTGACCCGCGGCCACCAGGCGCGCGCCCTCGTTGTAGATGGACTGGGCCAGCACGGTCGCGGTGGTGGTCCCGTCACCGGCGACGTCCGAGGTCTTGGAGGCCACCTCCTTGACCATCTGCGCGCCCATGTTGGCCAGCTTGTCCTCGAGCTCGATCTCCTTGGCCACAGTCACGCCGTCCTTGGTCACCGTCGGTGAGCCCCAGGACTTCTCCAGGATCACGTTGCGGCCGCGCGGCCCCAGGGTGACCTTGACCGTGTTGGCCAGCAGGTTCAGGCCCGACGCGATGGCCGAGCGAGCGGAAGTCGAAAAAACGATGTCTTTGGCTGCCATTTTGGTAGCTCCCTTTCCCTTTCCTTACCGTCTGTCGCGTTACTCCAGCACCGCCAGCACGTCTTCCTCGCGGAGGATGAGGTGCTCGGTGCCTTCGATCTTGATGTCGCTGCCGGAGTACTTGGCGAACAGGATCTTGTCGCCGGCCTTGACATCCAGCTTGCGCAGCGACCCGTCCTCCTGGACCTTGCCGTTGCCCACCGCCACCACCAGTCCCTGCTGGGGCTTTTCCTTGGCGGTGTCGGGGATGAAGAGCCCCCCGGCGGTCTTCTGCTCTTCCTCGACCCTCTTGACCAGGATGCGATCGTAAAGCGGTCTCACTTTCATTTCGTTTTCCTCCTTGTCCGTTGCTCCCTCCCGCGGAGGGAATGAAATCTCGTGGTAGCAAGCGGGACCCTCGGATGGTCCCGCGCCCCGCCATGCGCTTCGCCCGGCGAAGCCTCGCTACGTCGTGCGCGTCAGGCCGCCGGCGCCGAGCTGGCCTTGCCTCCGCCGCCCGTCGATCCGCCACCGCCACCGCCACCGCCGCTACCACCGCTGCCGCTGCTGCCACCACCGCCGCCACTGGAGCTGCCGCCCGTACTCCCGCTGCCGCCGCCGCCCGAGGCGCTGGGCTTGGCGTCGGACTTGGCCGACTTGTCGCCGCCGCCCTCGCTCGACTTCGCCGACGAGTCGCCGCTTGCGCCCGAGTCCTTACTCTTGGGCTTGCCGCTGGAGTAGAGGTCCTTGTACCAGCCGCCGCCCTTGAGCTGGAACGCGGTGTGGCTGATCAGGCGCTCGACCGAATCTTTGGCGCACTTGGGGCACGTGCGTACGGGCGCTTCGGTGATCTTCTGCCATTCCTCGAACGCGTGCCCACACGCCTTGCACTCGTATTCGTAAACCGGCATGGACGACTCCTGGGGGGTGACGGCAACCGTGCCCGCCTTCGTATAAGCACCGCCGGCGGGCCTGTCAAGCACACCCGGAGAGTGCTAATTTCCACCGGTAATATCCAGTATTTTCCGTAACTTACATTCGCACACACCCCCTGGCGCCCACCCCCTCCGGCTGCCAGGAGAATCCCGCCCGGGTGGGGCAGCACGTCCCACCTACTTGCGCACTGGCGCCCTCCGCCGCGCCGCAGGTCCGGGGTAAAAGGGGCGCGCAAAAAAGGAGCCCCACATGTCAGCACCCTGCTTCAGCCTGCCCGGCTCGACCAACCTTCGACCGTCCGGCCCGGCCGCACTCCGCCCGTCCGGCTCGGCCCCCCCTGCTCCCCCGTCCGCCGGGGGGGCCTCCCGGCCCTCCACCGCCTGGCTGTGCGCCGCCCTGGTTGCGGGCGCGGCGGTCGCGGGCTGCCGAGCCGCCGACGCCGACACCGGCGGGGGCGTGCAGATGGGGACTGGCCCGGTGCGCTGGGCCGTGAGCACCAACGACAACAAGAACTATCTCGACAACGGCGTGGTGAAGGTCGCCGCCGCCCCCCGCCCCGACACGGTCAGCATCATCGATCTGTTCTCGTCGCCGCCGAAGGTGGCTGCCGAGCTCGAGGTCCCGGGCAGCGTACAGGGCCCACCGCTCAGCGTGGCGGTCACGCCCGACGAGAGCCTGGCCCTGATCACCTCGCCGCAGAAGCTCGACCCCGCCGACCCGACCAAGCTGGTCGCCGACGACCGCATCACCGTCATCGACCTCCAGAGCATGCCCCCCCGCGTGCTGGCGACCGTGACCGGCGGCAAGCAGCCCTCGGGCATCTCGATCAGCCGCGACGGCAAGCTGGCCCTGGTGGCCAACCGGGCCGAGGGCAGCGTCTCGGTGCTGACCATCGAGGGGCAGACCGTCACCGTGGCCGGCAAGGTCGTGCTGAGCGACCCGGCCAAGCCCGACCAGAAGCCGCAGACCGCCGCCGTGGCCATCAGCCCCGACGGCAAGCTGGCCATCGCCACCAACGACGGCGACCACCGCCTGACCTTGCTGTCGATCGAGGGCACCACCGTGAAGGTGGTGCGCGACTTCTACGCGGGCCTGCGCCCCTACGCCGTGGACATCGCCCCCAACGGCCGCTTCGCCATCGTCGGCAACCTGGGCTTCGGCGTGGGCGACCTGGACACCATCAGTCTGGTGGACCTCGAGAGCACCCCGCCGCGGGTCACCGACACCGTGACGGTGGGCCTGTCAGTCGAGGGCGTGAAGATCGCGCCCGACAGCACCTACGCCGTCGCGGTCATCCCCAACGGCAGCAACAAGCCCGCCGACTTCGCCTACCGGTCGGCCAACAGCAAGCTGGTGGCGGTACGCATCGAGAACAAGACCTTGAAAAAGGCCGCCGAGGTCCTGGCGGGCGGCTGGGCCCAGGGCGCCGCCTTCACCTCCGACAGCAAGCAGATCCTGCTGAGCGTGATGGCCGAAAAACGCATCGACGTCTTCCAGTGGAACGGCACCACCCTCACCGACACCGGCACCCACATCCCCGTCTCCGGCGGCGCCGCCGCCATCCGCACCGCCGAACGCTGATCATTCGGGCATCCGTGCGCTCCGAACGTCTGACTTACAGCCCCCTCGCCGTGTCCGACCTGGATCAGTTTCACCGCCTGATCCAGGACGAACACGTGCGGCGGTATCTGATCGACGGGGAGGTCATGCCCCGCGCATGGACCGAGGCACGGATCGCCGACAGTGAAGCTTCGTTCCAGCGGGGCGGCGTCGGCATCTGGCTGGCGAGAATCGCCAGCAGCGGAGACCTGATCGGCTTCTGCGGGTTCCTGGAGATCCCGTCCATCCAGCCCGAGCCCCAGCTGATCTACGCCCTGCTCGAGCGCTTCACCGGCGCAGGCTACGCCACCGAGATGGCCCGCGCTTGCATCGCCGAGGCGCGCACCCGGCCGGGCTTCGAGGTGATCCACGCCAGCGTCGACGCCGTGAACGCCGCCTCGGCGCGCATCCTGGAGAAGCTCGGCTTTACCCGCACCGGCAACCAGCCCGGCGCCTTCGGCGAAATGATCCTCCTGCAGCTGCCCACCTCGCCCGCCTGATCGCGCGCGGGGCCCGGCCTGGCGGGTTGATTCGAGTCAACCGGCGCGGGACTCGCGGAAGCGCTGGTACCAGGCTTCGGAGACCTGGTCGGCCAGGCGCTCGAAGGCGGGGGCGGGAATGGTGATGGTTTCCCGGCCGGGGATCTGCAGGTAGTCCAGCAGGGTGCGGATGGTCGGCTCGTAGGAGGCGATCAGATCCTCGTAGACGACCGTGTGGGGGACCACGCCCCAGCGATCGAACAGCTCCTGCATGTCCGCTTCGCGCTGGTTCGCGCCCAGCAGCAACGACGCGATCGCCTCGCGATCGTATTGATCGATCAGCTCGGCGGCGGGCACCCGGGGCGGGGGGATCCAGGGGCCTTCCTGCAGCACGGTTTCGGGGCGGGTGGGACGGTGCCACTCGTTCGCGCGGATCGCGCGCCACCACGAGACCGCCAGCCGCAGCTTGTTGCGCCGGGTGAGGAACACGTGCCGGCAGCGCGGATAGACCGCTGACCAGGCCCGGCGGCCGTCGGGGTCGGGTTCCCCGGGGATCAAGGTCGAGAACAGCGCGGTGACCTCCCGGTGCAAACCGTCGGTCATCCCGTATTTCGTGCCCATCACGCCGCTGGGCGTGGCTGCCTTTTCCCACAGCAGCTGGCGCAGCTCGAAGGCGTCTTTCACACCGTATTTCGCCAGCAGCCCCGGCGCGTTGCCGGCCTCCAGCCACTCGCGCGGGCGGCCGGCGATGCCGGTGTCCTCCAGCGCCTGGGTCAACATCGTGCTGCCCACCCGCTGGCTGAACCAGATGATGTACGACTGCGTTGGTTCCCGCGCCATCAGCGGATCGTGCGCGCGAGGCCGGCTCGCGGCAACCCCAGAACTTCGGTCCGGGCGTCAGCGAGGCAGGGCGGTCTCGATGAAGCGGACGATCAGCCGCGCCAGCTGGTCGGGGCATGCGAGCGGGAAGTAGTGGCCGCAACCCAGCAGCTCGCCGGTGCGCAGCTGCGGGCAGAGCGTGCGCAACCGGGGCAGATCCGCGTAGACCGTGTCGGTGGCTACGAACAGCAGGGGGCAGGTCACGCGGGCCGCGGCGGCGGCGCTGTCGAAGGTGGCCATCTCCTGGAGGCCGGAGACCAGCTCGTCCCGTGGGGTGGAGGTGAACCGCGCGACCAGCGTGTCGCGGTCGGCGGGATCCATGTGCGCGCCGATGAGGTGGATCATCAGGCGTGCGCCGAAGGCCCGGTGTTCGTCGCCGCGGAGACCTTCGAGCATCGGTTGCAAGCCCGCGAGGACGCCGTCGGGCGGGACCACCATGCTCTCCAGCAGCACCAGCCCGCCCGTCCGCTGGCCGTACCGGGCGGCCAGATCGAGCGCCACCAGCCCGCCCCGGCTGTGCCCCACGACGACGGGCCGCTCCAGCGCCAGCCGTTCGACCAGCCCCGCCACGAAGTCCGCATGCCGGGCAATGCTGTACGGCGGAGCGAGCGCATCCGACAGCAGGTCCATCGCCACCACCCGGAAACGGCCCGCCAGGCGATCGCCGAGCGGTTTCCACATCGTCCGGTCCACCCCCAGACCGTGCACCAGCACCAGCGACGGAGCGCCGTGCCCGCGGT
>JBKPRZ010000002.1:0-16438 GCA_046734815.1 Myxococcota bacterium
GTGGGGGGCGACGACGCGGGCGCCAGACCGGCGGTGGCCCGGCCGGCGCCCGCGGGTGGCGGCGGCGTCACCATGGGGGCCGCCGGTGGCGGGGCGGGGACGGCGGCGGGTGCGCCGGAGGGAAGGTCCAGATCCAGCGGCTCCAGCGGCGAGCCGGTGGCGGCCGGGAGGTTGCCGATGAAGATGTCGATCCCCATCGGGATGCCGCCGCTCGCGCGCGGCTCGCCGGTGGCGGCGGGGTTGGGCGCGCCCCCGACCGACAGGTCGATGTCCAGCGCATTGCTCAGATCGACGGCGGGCGCACCTCCCGCGGACGGGCCCAGGGGGGTGGGCAGGTCCAGGGGCGTGGGGAGATCCAGCGACAGCAGGTCGTCCACGGGCATTCCGCCGCCGACGTCGCCCGGCAGATTGGGATCATCGGGCCCGGTGGGCGGGCGGGGCACGTTCTCGCGCGCCGCCGGCAGGTCACCGCTGCCGCTGCCTCCGACCCGCAGCTCGGGGTCCGTCTCGTCCGCCGGCGGAACCACGATGGTGGTCCCGCACTGCGCGCAGGCGGCGCGCAGCCCGGCGGCTCCGCCGTCGGCCGCGTTCACGCGCTGGTGCTTGCCGCACCTGGGACAGACAATCGGAACGACGCTCAAGCAACCCCGTCTCACACATCGGCGCCGCCCCGACGGACTAAAACCCGGCCGGGATCGCCGCGTCGATGCCGGTTCGGCGAACCCTCGGGCCCGAAGAAACTCACTTCTGGCATCATGCGCAGATCCATGCGACACGCACAGCGAGCCCTGGGGGTGCTGGGACTTTCGGTGGTCTTCTGGGCGGCGGCCGCCCGCGCGGCCGAGCGCGCGCCCAGCTGCCGTCCGGTCGATCTGTTCAGCGATGATTTCGGGCAGTTTCCGCCCGGCTGGCTGTCCAAGCCGGTGGGCACGCTGAACGCCGCCATCCAGGAATACCATTACCTGCCCCACCGGGGCGTGCCCACCAAGCCCTGGGCCAACGCCATCTGCCATTTGGACCCGTGGGTGGCCGGCGACGAGGACGGCGTGCCGTACATCGAGCAGCACTCGATGGCCGAGCTGCCCGACTACACCATCCCGCTGTTCCTGACCGGCGACCCGGCCTGGACCGACTACACCGTCGAGGTGAAGATCAAGCCGCTGTCCACCCAGCTGTGGGCGGGGGTGGCGTTCCGCTACCACACCAACAAGCACCACTACGTCTTCGCGCTGGCCGACGGCAAGGAAGCGCGGCTATGGATCCGCAACCCGATCGACAAGGCCTACCGGACCGCGGTGACCCGCGACATCGCCCGCAAGCCCTTCAAGTACGACACCCGCAAGTATTACCAGGTGCGGATCGAGAACGAGGGCCCGGCCATCCGCGCCTTCATCGACGGCAAGCTGGTGCTGGAGGCCAAGGACAGCGAGATCACCGCCGGCCCGATCGGGCTGACCGCCAACACGCCCGCTCGCTTCCAGGCGGTGCGGGTCACCACCTGCCCGAAGAACAAGCAGGCCATCGAGGCGACCATCGCCAAGCGCGAGCAGGAGCTGACCCGCCTGCGCGCCGCCAACCCGCAGCCCCGGCTGTGGAAGCGGTTCTCCACCCCCAAGTTCGGCGCCGGCCGCAACGTGCGCTTCGGCGACCTGGACGGCGACGGGCAACTGGACATGTTGATCGCCCAGAACGTGCCGCGCGTGCAGGGTGACGCCTTCGACCACATCAGCGCGCTGACCGCCGTGACCCTGGATGGGCGGGTGCTGTGGCAGTCGGGCCGTCCCGATCCGCGCAACGGCCTGCTGACCAACGACACCCCCTTCCAGATCCAGGACGTCGACGGCGACCGGCGCAATGACGTGCTGGTGATCCGCGACTTCAAGATCCAGCTTCTGGACGGGCGCACCGGCAAGGTCAAGCGCTGGGTCTGGATGCCGCCCATGCCCGGCGATGCCGTCCGCAAGCCCTACGAGCTTTACAGCGGCGACTCGATCGTGTTCGCCAACCTGACCGGCAAGCCGGGGCGGCGGGATTTCTTGCTGAAGGACCGCTACCGCCACTTCTGGGCCTACAGCCGCGACCTCAAGCTGCTGTGGCAGGGCGACGAGGACACCGGACACTATCCCTACCCGTTCGACGCCGACGGCGACGGCATCGACGAGGTGTTCATCGGCCAGGGGATGTACGACCACACCGGCAAGCGGCGCTGGAGCCACGGCGGCCAGTTCAAGGACCACGTCGACGCGGTGGCGGTGGGCAACTTCTCGGGTGACCCCAAGGCCAAGCCGCGCGTCTACTGGAGCGTGAGCGACGAGGGCTTCTTCCTGCTGGACCTCGAGGGCAACATCCTCAAGCACACCATCGTGGGCCACACCCAGACCGCGGCGGTGGGCAAGTTCCGCCCCGAGCTGCCGGGCCTGCAATACGCCACCACCAACTTCTGGCGCAACCCGGGCATCGTCAGCGTCTTCGACAGCGACGGCAACCTGATCGAGCAGGGCGAGCCCATCCACACCGGCAGCGTCACCTTGCCGGTCAACTGGCGCGGCGACGGGCAGGAGTTCGTCCTGCTGTCGGGCAACGTCAGCGAGGGCGGCATGATCGACGGCCACCTGCGCCGGGTGGTGATGTTCCCGGACGACGGCCACCCCGACCTGACCGCGGCCGTGCACGACGTGACCGGCGATCCCCGCGACGAGGTGATCCTGTGGGACGAGAACAGCGTCTGGATCTACACCCAGGACGGCGCCAGCCCGAAGGGCCGCCTCTACGCCCCCACCCGCAACCCCCTGTACAACGACAGCAACTACCGGGCGAACATCTCGCTGCCGGGCTGGCGCGACCCCACCGCGGCGGTGCCTGCGGGCAAGAGCGAAACAGCAGCCTCACGCTGACGGGGCGGCTCTGCGCGCGGGCGTCCAGACCGCTCAGCCATCAGGATCTGCTGGTCACTGATGAAATGTGACGACCCGTCATCGGCCCTGATCACGGCGTCGCGAATCGAAGCGGGTGCGGCTCGGTGATACACGCCTGAAGAACCTGATCCTGGGGCGACTCCAGGAAGGCGCCGAGAACCCGCGAGCCGCACAGGCTGTCGCCAGGCGCATGGGCCTCGCCGGGAATGGTGAATGTCTGCGCTCTCGGCAGGCTGGCAGTCAGCCGAGCGGCCCATTCGGGCCGACCGCCGGATCGATCTCTCCGTTCAGGATCAGGACCGGCACCTGGGAGGTCTCGAGTGCAGGCGTGGCCTCATGTTGCAAACCCCAGAGACCGCACAGCCGACGAAAGGCGGGTGAAACGTGCGAGGCATTTGCGAGCGTGCGCAGGAGCGGATCCGCCAGGCTGCCGGAGTCGAGCTCCGCTCCCGGGATCTCGCGACAGGTGACCGACAGATAAACTCCGTCCGATACCGCTCGATCGGCCGCCACGAGCACCTCAAGTAATTCGTCGATCCCGGAGATATCGCGGTTCATCTGCTCGATCATCGAAGGTACCTGCTGGGCCCCCGCGCGCGCCGATAAAAGGCTCTGCAGAACGAACAGTATCTGTGAGTCGTCGACGGTGGCCACCAGCCCGTCGGCAAGTCGATGACGCGCGGGCGCTGCCGCGAACCGATCCAGAATTCGCACGAGCTTTCCCGATGCATCCGGAAAGGCCGCATCGCACGAGGGCGTCTTCTTGCAATCCGCCAGCACGCGCACGAGTATCTCGTTGCCTCTGAACACACTCTCGTTGACGAGCGGGACATCGGGGGGCACCAGCGAATCGAGAACGATGGCCCGAAGGCCAGCCGGGTCGAGTCGCGCCAGTTCGAGCGCCGTGCGGGTACCGTATGACACTCCGTACGCATTCCAGGTCTGGACGCCAAGGGCACCGACGAGCGCGATCACGTCTTCCGCGTTTTGCCGACTTCCAAATTGAGCCAAGGCGCCGGCCCTCGAAGCCAGGCGTTCCCTGCACGAGGCGTAGATACCATCTGCGGCGCCCGCGGCGATCTCCCGGTTCGAGAAGTCCACCTTCAGCGCCTCGGTGCAAGTCAGGTCAGGCTCTGCTCCGCTGGTGCCCCGAAAGCCAATCGCTATGACGTCTCGCTGTGCAAGGAACGTCGCGAATGGACGTTCGAGGTAAAATTCCCTGAGCAGGGACACGGCCGACTGGCCCGGTCCACCGGCCAGCACGATGACCGGATCCTCCTTCTTGCTTGCCGTGCGTGGCGATACCCGCAGCACCGGCAAGATGGCAGCACTGGAACCCGCCCGGGGAGGCAACGTCAATTTTCCACACTCGACGTCGGCGAGCAGGCCTCCGGGCGGAGGGTCCTCGGGACTGCAGGTCAGCCGAACATAGGAGAGACGCCCATCATTGGCGGCGTCGACAGACCCTTCGGCAGCAGCCGCGTCGACGACCGGCGCGGCATCGGAGGTCTCAGGTACCGCGTGCCTGCATCCAGGGCCAGTGCCAGCCAGAACCAGGGTGACCAGGAGCTCTCCGCGCAGCCGCAGGCCGCTCATGTCTGGTCACTTCTTGAGCGCGACCGCCACGTCGGCGACTGCCGTTCCGCTCGTGCAGCGACCGCCTTTGCGCCCCTCGAACACCACCGCCCCCCCGTAGGCGGTGACGGACATCTCGTCGCCTCCGCCAGGCGACGCACTCACCGGACCGCAGGGAAGACCCGTGTAATCCTCAGCGTGCGGCCCGGTCAGCGTCATCACGGTCGCCTTGACATAGGTCTCCTGTACACAACCGGTGCCGAACAGCTGAAAGGGCAACTTCAGATCCGCGGTTCCGGGTTCGCAAAATATGTAGATCGTCTGACCGTCGATCAATGATCCGATGTCGGCATTTCCCGCCAGCATTACCAACCTGCCTCTCATCGTTGCGGTGAACTGACGTTGAACGTCGACCGGCACAGTAACTGTACCCTTGATCGTTATTTCATTCTCACAGGACAAACCTGCGGCTGTCGCGAGGAAGAGAAGCAGCAGGCCAGCGACTCTTGACCGGCGCACAGGCGCGGTAGCAGAGGAAGTTTCAACCATATGAGTTCTCCGTCGCGACGTTCGACGCATGCGACGCTTCTGGATCACGAGGACAACGGCGAGACGGCACTGCAGGTCTCGCCGTTGTCGCTCGAGGGGGACCTGGTGCTAGGGTGCGCCGCTACCGTTGATTATGTTCGAATCCGCCTGATGAAAAAACGCATCATAATTCTTAACGATAGTCGGCTCGCTCGGAGGAGTGGGGAACTCGATCATACAAGGGCCTGAGAAGTCGTAGCACTTATTCTTGTACGCTAGCTCTACGAACTTCGCCTGTTGTTCCGCCTGGAGGCCCGGCCATTGTGTCCCGGAGTCGACCGCACTTGACCAGTTATAGGCGTACGCGCCTCCGAGGTAGTATAGGCCTTGATATGTGATCGAATCGAGGATGTAAGAGCTGCCGCCGTTCCACCACTGCCACACGTGAGTACTTTCGTGCACCAACAGCTTCTTGTAAGCATCGGCGTCGAGCGTGTCCCTTTTGTTCTTCATGTAGATCTCTGACTTGAGCGTGGTTGCGCGGTCGCTGACGGAAAGGAGGCCGCAGAATCCTTCCTTGATCATAACGCGCCATGCCCACCATGTATCGTTGTTCCAGAACACCCAGTCGATGATCCCGCGCTCCTCGGGTGTGTAGGGCCGCCCTATCGGCTCGAGATGAAAAAACACCTGCAGGGCGGACAGCGTTCCAACGACTTCGCCGGTTAACGTGGACAGAGGCGCCTCGATGGAGAGCTTCGCCAGGCCTACGAACAACGCGGTCACCCCGTCCTTGAAGTTGCCGCGACCGATCTCCGCCACGCCCTCGCCCATGATCTTGACACCGTCGTAGACCCCCAGCCCCAGGTCATGGAGGGAATCCACCAACACTTTGAGCTCGGTGTAGCCAAAGTATCCAGTGCGCTTCAGCTGTTCCACGGTTTGGTCCGCAGCGACCGTGGCACCCGACGCGATCCAACCCCCGAGCACCTGAGCCCCGTCCCAGGTCGAGTTAGCGGCCGTTTGCAGGGCGCCTCCGACCGTGGTCGCGCCGGACCAGACCCAGCCGCCGGTCGTCTTGATGCCAGACCACACCGTGCCGAAGAACCTCTTGAGCCACTTTGGTAGACCCAGGAACTCCACGCTGACGTACTGGCCGTTGACGTAGATGGTCCCCGCGTCGCTCGTGGCTTTCAGATTGGCGAGCTCGGTGGCCGTCGGAATCTCATTGACAATGTAGCTCCAGAATATGTGCCCTTCGTCGCCCGGCGCATCGCCCGCGCCCCCATATACGTTATCGAAGTAATGGCCGAGCTCTTCGATGAAGACGTTCCCTGCTGTATACGGATCCGTCAATGTGTTGCTGAGGAAAATCTTGTTGGGGGCATAGGCTCCCAAGGCCTGTCCCTGAGATCCGAACAGCACGGATGGGTCGACGAACTGAAGCGCTACCGGGAACCGGGTGCCCAGAAGGATCGAAGATTTGAGGCTCAGCACCTGTGCCCCGCTGATGCGACTGCCGAAAGCCTGCTGGAAAGCGGTGAACCACCTGTCGTCCGGTGCCTGGGCAGCCGCACGCAGGATCTCGTACGCCGTATCCTCCACCTTCTTTTGAAGGGACCACATGTAGGACACGGCGCCGTTCCAGTTGAGCGTCACGTCTGCCGTGTCCGGAGGACCGCCGTTCGCAACGAGAGCACCATGTGCGCCGATGACAAAAGAGCCGCCGTACCCGAGCGCCGCTGGTAGGTGCATGTTCGAGAAGCCCAACCCACCGTCATTGTCGTCGACGGCGAGCACGCTGGTCGTGTAGTTCAGAGCAATCAGGCGAGTGCCCAGCGGAACGTCCTGGTTTCCCCAGCTGGCGGTGAATACGAGGGAATCCGATGGAAGGGTGACCCCGGCGTTGGCCCGCACGCCTCCAAACGAGAACGGCTCCGTGTCCACCATGGGTGTTCCATTGTGTGAAATCCGGAGCTCCGCCATGCCGTGGGTGTTGCTGTTGTAAGCATGGACATAGATGACGTACGAGCGAACTGTACTGGAAGGAGGCAGCGTGACGCAGGATGAGTAGAGACTGCCGCAGTCGTCATTGCTCGCCACGGGCTGCTGCGTATTGAGGTCGAAAACGTGAACGACGGTATCCAGGTAGCTCACCGTCGCAGCCGAGTTGGCCATGTTCACGGTTTGAATGAGAACCGTGGTGTTAGCGGGTACTTTCTCGTGAACGTACCGTTGGATGACACCGACATTGGTCAGATCGACGTGGCCCGTGGTGGTGTTCAGCCATGTGTCGGCCATTGACCTTGCGGGATTGACCGCCATGGATGCAACACCGACGAGGGCCGTGCAGAGGATTGTGCGTTTCAGCTGAGTTTTCATGGGTCAAATACCTTCGGCCGAAGGGGTCCCGATCAGCAGCTCGTGCTTCAGCTTCGCGCGCTTGAGCTCGCGCTCTTCGGGCGGCAGTTTCTCCCATTCCTTTTGCTTCTCTGCGACACGTTGTTCGAACTCCGCGAGCTTCTGGGCGGCCTTCTCGGTCTTTGGCAGTGGCGCCGGCTTTGGCTTCCTTTTCTCCTCCCGATTTTTCAAGAAGTCTTCCAACGAAGGCCGTTCATCTTTGTCTTTAACCGCCTGTGAAGTCACACCCACCGAATCATCCGGAAGAGCCATCGTGTCCGAGCACGCGATGGGAATGAGCAGTGCCAGAGCACTGAATGCACGCAGCTTTGAAAAACCCGCTTTTGTCTTGATCATGTTTGCTCCCTGACTGGTTAACTCATTGACTGGTTCACTCGCCCGTCGGTGCTGCGGCGAAACCCGGCGACACCGCCCACTCGGACGCAGTCAGGTGCAGCGCCCGTGCCAGCAAGGTTGGGGCCTTGATTCGAGGAAAACCCTGGCTGCCGGCGATGAACCGACGCCGCTCCTCCTGTCGAATCACAGTGACTCCCGGCGCGAGTCACGTGACTCCGCCCCGAAGTCACAGGCTCAACGACACGTCGCGCGCCGGCCCCGCCAGCGATCGGCATCGTGCGTACTCAGTGAGTCGACATGAGCCAGGGCGGTCGATCTTCTCGCCGATGCGGCCAGCCCCGCCCTTCGGACGAGGAACAGGCATTGTCCTGTCTTCGGCCCGCATGCCCGTCTGCCTCGGTTCGGCGACGCAATCGAGCTTGGAGGCGACGCAGACGATCGCTAACGCCTACGTCAAACGTCAGCTTTCAAGCATTCGCGGACCGATCGGACACGTACGACGCTATCTTTCGGCATCGGTTCGCTGCCCCGCCGTCCCCTTGTCACGACGACATTGGCCGTCACCGAGGGCATTGCTCGGGCAGTTGTCCGGATCAAGATTTGACGCTCACGGATGCTGTCGGATCAGCTCGACCCGCTTCGCTCCCTCCGCTGAACGGCAAGGTCGTTCGGGGCCGTACCGATGCGAAGTCGGTACGGCCCGGTCCGCTCTGCCTGAAGCTAGTTGTTCGGTGCGCCGGCGGTGATCCAGGTGCGCAGCAGGTCGACCTGCTGGGCGGTCAGGCGGGCCTTGCGTAGCGGCATCTGCGTCACCAGGCTGGTGCCGGTGATCTTCCTGATGAGACTGCTGTTGGCGGGATCGCCGGGGGCGACCACCTTCAGGTTGTAGCGGCCCATCCGGTTGACCATGCCGATGGTCGGGTCGAAGGCGTCGAGGACGCTCATGCCGCTGGGCGCGTTCTTGTAGTGGCAGAAGGTGCAGTGGCCGGCCGTGGCGCCCAGGGCCAGCTCGCTGCCCAGGATGGGGGCGACGTTGTTGGTGAAGAAGGCGTCGTTCTTGGCGCCGTCACGAACCCACTGGGTGATGGTGTCGATCTCGGCCTGGGTCAGCGCGGGCACGTTGTGCGGCATTGTGTTGCCGTCGATATGGACGTCCAGGTTGGGATCGGCCACCTTGCGGATCAGGAAGCTGTTGTCCACGTTGCCGGGGTCGACGATCTTGGTTTCTTTGGACCCAACCGGGTTCCAGGAATTGGGGCGGTTGATGATGCCGTTCGTGGGATCGAACGGGTTGGCGAAGTCGTAGCCGGTGGCGGCACCGGGCGAGTGGCAGTCGATGCACACGTTGACGAAGATCGGCTTGACGTCTTTGGTGTAGCTGACCATGGCCGAGCCGCCGCCGGTCCCCCCGCTGCCGCCGGTCCCGCCGCTGCCCCCTGTCCCGCCGGTGCCGTTGTTGCTGCCGCCCCCGCCGCCGCAGCCGGACGCCAGCAGCGCCAGCGCCACGGCGACCGCGCGGCGCCGCTGGCGCGAGGCGGGGATCAGGGGGGCGCGTCCGGATGGGCTGGGCGTCTGGCTCATTTGTGCGGTCTCCGAGCGCCGGCGTCCTCCGGCGAATCTTCATCCTATCGTCCGGGCGTGTGCCCGTCGAGAGCGCCCGCCATCCACCCCGCCAGCGCGCCGGCCACCCCGATCAGCAGCCACAACGGCCGCCCGAGCTCGACACCGATCGACCCGCCCGCGAGACCGGCCGCCAGAAGCAGCGCGGCCGCCAACCGACGCAAGGGATGCATCCGTTGCGCGAAAGCCGCCCGCGGCCAGCTGCGCGCGCCGCCCACCGTCGGCTGGAAAGCCGCCTGGCGCGAGGAGTCCGCCGCCGACTGGAAACCCGCCTGGCGCGAGGAGTCCGCCGCCGACTCGAAATCCGACCGGCCCGTGGAACGCGATCTGTCCATCGTCTTCACCTCCGCCGGCGACGGTAGAAGAAACGGCCCGGGCGCGCGCGGGTAGCTGGTCATGGCGTGGCTCCGTGACTTCCGGCAGGGCTGCATGGCCGGGCGGGCACGATGGGCGGAGGCGGACGTGTCGCCGGGGGCCATGACTTCCGGCACATGTGGCGGGCGGGGCGGGCACTAAGATGTGAAACGTGAAGATCAGCGCGGCTGTGATGGTTCGGGGCGCAGCGCTCGTCGGCTGGCTGGCGGTGGGGTTCCCCCGGATCCTGCCGCTGATACCCTTCACCAGGTTCAACCTGTGGGTGCTGATCTGGGGGAGCTTCGGAGCCCTGTTCTGGCTGGCTCGCGAGCCTGCCCTGGGCCGACGCGTGCGCATCGGCCTGCTGGCTGGACAGACCCTGGCCGCGCTGGCGATGTGCCTCGCCAGCCGCCGCCACGGATTCGACGTCACCTTGCTGGTCATCGTCGCCGCCCAGCTGCCGCGGGCGCTGTCCCCCGCGCCGGCGCTGGGCTGGCTGCTGGTCCAGACCGCGCTGTTCTACCTGACCGGGTTCTCGTCGATGCCGCTGGTGCGGGCGTTGGACGCCGCGCTGGGCGCCGCCCTCCAGGCCTTCGCGCTGGGAGCGGTGCTGCTGTACACGCGCGAGCAGCGCGCGCGCGAGGAGCTGGGCCGCCTGAACCGGCAGCTGCGCGAGGCCCAGCGCCTGCTGGCCGACCGCAGCCGCCTGGCCGAACGGGTGCGCATCTCGCGCGAGCTGCACGATGTCCTGGGGCACCACCTCACCGCCCTGAACCTGAACCTGGAGGTGGCCCGCCACGTCGCCAGCGGCCCGGCCGCTCCCCCGGTGCAGGCCGCCCACGGCCTGGGCCGCCAGCTGCTGGCCGAGATCCGCGAGGTGGTGGGGACGTTGCGCACCCACGAGGAGGGCGACGGCGCGCTGGCCGACGCCCTCCGCGAGCTGGCGGCGGACATTCCGAGCCCCACCTGCCACCTGCAACTGCCCGCCGACCTCGATCATCTGGGCGCCGCCCCGGCTCAGGTGGTGCTCCGTTGCGTGCAGGAGATCATCACCAACGCCGTCCGCCACGCCGACGCGCGCAACCTGTGGATCGAGATCGCACGCGTGCCCGAGGGCCTGCGCATCGACGCCCGCGACGACGGCCGAGGGACCGGGGCGATCCAGCCCGGCCACGGTCTGCGCGGCATGCGTGAGCGCCTGGAAGAAGCAGGTGGCGGCCTGCAGCTCCACTCCACCCCCGGCGCCGGGTTCCAGCTGACGGCGCTGCTGGCCACCGCGGCAGGCCCCGCGTGATCCGCGTGGTCCTGGTCGACGACCAGCACCTGGTGCGACAGGGGATCGCCAGCCTGCTGGCGCTCACCCCCGACATCCGCGTGGTAGCCGAGGCCAGCGATGGCCCCGAGGCCCTGCGCATGATCCCGGCCAGCGCCCCCGACGTGGTGTTGCTGGACGTGCGTCTGCCCGGCCTGACCGGCATCCAGGTGCTGCGCGCCCTGGGCGACGCCCGCCCGCCCACCCTGCTGCTCACCACCTTCGACGACGACGCCGTGGCGCTGGAGGGCATCCGGGCCGGCGCGCGCGGTTTCCTCCTCAAGGACGTCACGCTCGAGCAGCTGACCGACGCCGTCCGTACCCTGGCGGCAGGCGGCACCATGATCCAGCCCGTGATCACCGAACGCGTGCTGCGCGGCCGCACCGCCCCGACCACCGGCTTCGACAGCCTGGACCGCCCCGACCCGCTCACCCCCCGCGAGTCCGAGGTCCTGCGCCTGATGGCCGCCGGTTACAGCAACCGCGAGATCGCCGAGGCCCTGGGCACCGCCGAGGGCACCGTGAAGAACCACGCCTCCGCCATCCTCTCGAAGCTCGGCGTCCGCGACCGCACCCGGGCGGTGCTGCGGGCGCTGGAGCTGGGCTGGGTCTGAACACCGGCTGACGGCCCTGGCGCGCCCCCCCACCCCGGGGGTGCCGAAGAGGAGCCCGCCCGCGTATGCTGGGCGCCTTCGATGGCCGCGGTGTTCTCCTTTGCGCTGTCCACGTTGACCACGCTGTTCGTGGTTGTCGATCCGTTTGCGGCGGTGCCTCTGTTTCTGACAATGACGCCGGCGGACCCGCCCGGGCACAAGCGGCGGATTGCCTGGCGGGCGGCGCTGGCCAGCGCCATCGTGCTGGCGTTGTTCGCGGCGGTGGGGAGCCTGGTGTTCAGGCTGCTGGGCATCTCGCTGGGGGCGTTTCGCATCGCCGGAGGGATCTTGCTGTTCCTGCTGGCGGTGGACATGTTGCGCGCGCAGCGATCGCGGCAGCGCACCTCGCCCGAGGAGGAGGCGGAGGGGCTGGACCGCGAGGACCCGTCCATCTTCCCGCTGGCGATCCCGATGCTGGCCGGGCCGGGGGCCACCTCGACGGTGATGGTGCTGGTCTCCCGGGCGCAGCGGATCTGGCAATACGCAGTGGTGTTCGCGGCCATCCTGGTGACGGCGCTGGCCACCTACTGGATCTTGCGCGCGGCCTTGCCGGTGGAAAAACGCCTGGGGCAGACCGGGATGAACGTGGTCCAGCGGGTGCTGGGGCTGATCCTGGCGGCGACCGCGGTGCAGTTCGTGGTCGAGGGGATCGGCACGGTGTTTCCCGGCATCGCCGGGCGGGGCTGAGCGCGGGCCGGTCAGGCGGCGTGCAGCAGCCGCGCCTCGCGGCCGAAGGGCCACAGCGCCAGCAGGGCCAGCTTGAAGTGCTGGACGGCGAAGGGGATGCCGATGATCGACACCGCCAGCCCGACGGCGAACACCACGTGGGTCAGGAAGATCCAGATCCCGGCCACCAGGAACCAGACCACGTTGCCGACGGTGCGCAGCGCGCCGCCCGCTGCCGAGCCGACCGTCGGGTCGATGTCCTTTCCGAAGGGCAGCAGGGCCAGCCCGGCGATCTTGAAGCACTGGAGCCCGAAGGGGATGCCCACGATGGTCAGGCAGAGCAGCAACCCGACCAGCAGGTACTCCAGGCAGAGCACCAGCCCGCCCCCGAACACGATCCAGAGGAGGTTCAGAATGAGCCGCACGAAATGAGCGTAATCGACCCCGACCGCCGCGCAACCAGCGCCGCCCCCGATCCGTGCGCAGCAGCACGCGGGCGCCATTTCCGGCATCATCTCCCCATGAGCGGCAAACCATCCGCGCGGGTGCGCGCGAGCGGGCGAAAGCGGCAGCGAACCTCTGCGCCGGCGCGCGCCGGCGGAGGGGCGCGAGATTCGCGCGCGGGCGCTTCGAAGAGGAAGGGGGGCCGCGCGGGATCCGGTGGCGGGGGCCGCGCGGGATCCGGTCGCGCGGAGGCAGGCGCGGCCGAGTTCGTGATCCGGTCGGCGGAGCGGCGCGATTTGCCGGTGCTGGGGCGGCTGGGCGCGCTGATGGTGATCGGGCACCACCATTACGATCCTCGGCGCTTCATGCAGCCGTCGGCGGACGTGGCCGCAGGCTACGCCTGGTTCCTCGGCACGCAGCTGGGCGAGCCCGACGTGGCGGTGCTGGTGGCCGAGCGGGCGGGGCAGGTGGTGGGCTACGTCTACGCCGGGCTGGAGCCGCAGTCCTGGAAGGAGCTGCGCGAGCCGGCCGGCTTCATCCACGACGTCGTGGTGGCGGAGGGCGCGCGCCGCCGCGGGGTGGCCACCCGCCTGCTGGAGGCAGCGGCCGCCTGGCTGGAGACCCACGGCGCGCCCCGGGTGATGTTGTGGACCGCCCAGAAGAACGCCGGCGCCCAGCGCCTGTTCGAATCGCTGGGCTTCCGCCGCACGATGATCGAGATGACCCGCGAGCGGCGCTCCCGATCGCGATCGCACGGAGCGGCGTCGACTTGACCGGGGCGCCGGTGCGGGGGCCTCGGCGGTCCGGGCGGGGCGGTCAGAAGGAGCCGAAGCGTCCACCGCGCGCGGCGGGCGCCGCGGATACTGGGGCCCTGTCGATGACGCGCTGGATTTCGTGGTCGAGCCCGGGCGGCGGTCCGGGCCTCTGCTGCTCCGGGTCTCCGTGAAGACCAGCCGACTGGCGGCCGAACGATCCGCGCTGCGGGCCGCGCCCGCGGGTGAGCCGCGCCCGGCGCACGAGCGGAGGCTGGCCGATGCGTTGATGCGCGGCGATCGCGCGGCGGGCGGGCCGCTGTGGGATCACTTCTCGCCGCTGGTGCGGGGGCTGCTGGCGCGCGCGTTCGGCCCCGACGAGGGGGTCGAGGACGCGCTCCAGGAGATCTTCCTGCGCGTCTTCCACAAGGGGCGCGGCCTGCGCGATCCCGATTCTCTGCGCAGCTTCGTGGTCGCGGTGACGGTGCACTTCATCCGGTCGGAGCTGCGCAAGCGCAAGATCCGCCGGGCGATCTGGTCACCCTTCCCGAACCGCCACCAGGCCGCAGCCGAGCCGTCCAGCGCCGCCGCCGGCGGCCCGCGGCTGGCGCTGGGGGCGCTGTACCGCGCGCTCGACCGGCTGTCGGTGGACGAGCGGCTGGCCTTCAGCCTCCGCTTCTTCGAGGGCGTGCCGGTCAGCGAGGGCGCGGCGCTGTCGCGGATGTCGCTGGCCACGTTCAAGCGGCGGCTGGCCGCTGCCCGGCAGAAGATCTGGCGCGAGGCCCGGTGCGATCCGTGGCTGTCCGCGTACGCCGAGCAGGCGCCGCTGGCCGCCGACGGAGCGGACGGCGAGCCGGGCCTGAAGCTCGGAAGCTCGTCGCCCGGAGGAGAGGCATGAAGGGCCGCGACGTGGATGACGGCACACTCGAACCGCTGGGGCGGCTGGCGCGGGCGGCCGCGAGCGCACCCGTGGATCCGGAGGCGGCGCAGGCCAGCCGCCAGCGTTTCCTGCAACGTCTGGGGACGCGCGCAGGCGGCGGGCGGCTGTTCGCGTTCAGCCTGCTGCTGACCGCCACCGCCGCGGCGACGGTGGCCCTGACCATCCTGACCACCCGCCCCAGCGTCGATCCGCCGATGCTCGCAGGTGGCACCCTGGTGCGCTTCGGCGACGGGTCGGAGATCGAGCTCGACGCCGACGGGCGCGGCCGCCTGGCCGAGGTGGCGCCCGCCGGTGCGCGCGTGGTGCTGGAGCAGGGCACCCTGCGCGTCCGCGTGACCCCGCGGCCGGGCACCCACTGGACCATCGAGGCGGGTCCGTTCTGCGTCCACGTCAAGGGCACCGCCTTCCGCGTGTCCTGGGACCGCGTCGATGGCCGCTTCGAGGTGACCATGTTCGAGGGCACCGTCCACACCACCGGCCCGCGCCTCGACCAGATGCTCCACGCCGGCCAGCACCTCACCACGACGATCGGCTCGCCCGCGTCCATCACATCGCCGCCGGCCACCACATCGATGCCGGCCACCACATCGCCCGCGGCGACTCCCTCCACGGCCGACACCTCGCCGACCCTTCCCGCCAGAGCACCCTCGTCTCCATCCGCCGCGGCTCCGCTCCTGGCCGTACCTCGGGTGCGCGAGCCGGCCCACCCACGAGAGTCCAGCTGGTCGAGCCTGCTCACGCGGGGCGATCTGGTCTCGCTGCTCGATCGCGCCGAGGCCGAAGGCCTTCCCCGCGCGCTCCAGCGGCGCGGACTCGCCGACCTGACCGCCCTGGCCACGGCGGCGCGCCTGAGCCAGCGGGCCGACGTCGCCCGACGCGCGTACCGCGCCCAGCGCATTCGCTTTCCCGGCAGCGGTCCGGCCCGGGAGGCGGCCTTCCATCTCGGCCGCCTCGCCGACGACAGCGACGCCGATCCGGCCGCCGCCCTGGCCTGGTACGACCAGTACCTGGCCGAGAGCCCCACGGGTGTGTTCGGCGAGGAGGCCCTGGGCCGCAAGCTCGCCGCGCTCGAGCGCCTGCCCGATCGCGCCGCGCCCGCCGTCGCCGAGGCCGCCCGCCGCTACCTGGCCCGCTTCCCCGACGGCCCCCGCCGCGACCTCGCCCGCCGCCTGCTCGATCCGCGATGATCGCCGAGTCGGCCATGCCGATCCCGTTTCTGGCGATCCTGCTGTCCGCGATCGCGCCGCCATCCGCGCAGGCGCGCGCCGCGGCCCCGCTGGTCGAGCCGGTGCGGGTGTGGCTGCTGGCGCCCACCTTGCCCAGGGCGGAGGCGGCGGTGAATCTGCTGCGGGCCGAGCTGGCCGCCGCCGGGTTCGCCGTGGAGGAACGCCCGTGGCCCGGGGCGCCGGCCGACAGCTCGTTGCTCAGGGCCCGGGCCTCGGGCGCCTTCGCCACCGTCATCCCCGATCCCCGCGGCGCGCGCGCCGCCGCGGTCGTGCTGGTCCACCCGCCCGGCACCGCCGCCGCGCACCGCCAGGCGATCGATCTCGGACGCCTGACCGGCCTCCCCGAAGCCACCTCCGCCCAGCGCCTCACCACCCTCGCCGTCCGGGTCGCCGAGCTGCGGCGCGCCGCCACGCCTCAGTCGCCCGCGCCCCCCACTCCCGACAGCAGTGTCGCGGGGGCCGCGTCCGGTCGCCCCGCTGCTCCACCTGCTCCCGACAGCAGTGTTGCGGGGGCCGCGTCCGGTCGCCCCGCTGCTCAACCGCCCGCAACCGCAACCGCAACCGCTGCGTCTGCCGCTGCAGTGTCTTCGGCCGCAGGCGCCGCCGCGCTGGCGCCGCGCACCGAGCTCCGCCTGGAAGCGGGCATCAGCGTGGCGCGCGCGCTCACCGGCATCGGCGCCGGCGTCGGTCCCGGGC
>JBKPRZ010000003.1:0-8471 GCA_046734815.1 Myxococcota bacterium
GGGCCGGCCCGGGCCCGTGGGCAGCCGCGACCGCCTCGCGCAGCCGCATGCGCGCCGCCGGCGAGGGCACCTCCGCCCGGCCGGCATCCAGCTGACGCTTCAGCTGCAGATACGCCCGCAGCAGATCCGCCTCGGCCAGCAGGCGCTCTTCCACCCGCGCGGCCGCCTCGGGGGCCAGCACACCGAAGTGGTAATCGATCAGCGTTTCGTAGTCGGCGGTCTCATCCATCGGCTCACTCCTGACTTCAATCGGTCGCACAGCTCGTGCATGCGCGACTTCACGGTGCCCAGCGGCACCTCCAGCGCAAAAGCGATCTCCTCGTAGCTCATGCCGCCCACCCGCAGCTGGTACACCTCGGCCAGCATCGGCGGCAGCTCGCCCACCGCCCGGGCCAGCGCCTGGCCCTGCGCGCGCGCCTCCAGCTGCTCCTCGGCGGTGGCCACCGGCTCGCCGGCGGGCAGGGCGGAGGTGGCCTGCACGGCGCGCCGCCCGCTGCGCACCCGGTTCAGCGCCAGGTTGCGCGCGATCTTGTACAGCCAGGCGGCAAACGACCCGCGCGCGAAGCTGACCTCCCGGCTGGCCAGCACCTGCAGGAACGCGTCATGGAAGACCTCCTCGGCGTCGGCGCGCTCGGACAGGAACCCCAGCAGGAAGCCGAACAGGCGCCGCTCGTACCTCTGGTACAGCTGGTCGAAGGCGGCCAGGTCCCCGTCGCGCCGCAGGCGGTGGTAAAGGGTCTCGTCGCTGTCCGGCGGGGCCGCGGCCATGGAGGGTGAGATCGAAACACCGGACGCGGAGAAAAGTTCGCCCGAAAAAAGGGAAAGCTCCGGACCGGGCCGAAGCCCGATCCGGAGCTCACGTCATCTGTCGTATGTCGTTGCGTGACTCGGCCGTTACCACATGACGGTGTAGCCGATGTTCATGCCGTACGACGTCTGGACGGCCAGCACGGTGCCGACCGGCGTGCGCAGCGCCTCGACCGTCGAGTACGCCACGTTGAAGGCCGGGGTCAACACACCAGAGCGCCCGATGAGGAAGTTCATGCCCAGCCGAGGCTGGAGCGCGAAGCCCGCATCGTGCCCGCTGATGTAGTTGAAACCGGCGCCCAGGCCGACGAAGCCGAACGCCACCTGCGAGAAAGGCAGGTGCAAGCTCGGCTCGATCAGCGCCTTGACCTCGGTCGCCGACACGCGGTCGCCTTCCGACCCCACCCGGAAGTGGGAGACGCCGGTCAGCAGCGACAGCTCCAGGTTGTCGATCACGTACATGCCGATCGAGGGTGACAGCTCGAAGCGGCTGTAGTTGCTGGCGGCCGAGAAACCGGCCGAGCCACCCAGCTCCATCACCCCCGCCCGGCCATAGGCCTGGGTACCACCCACGCCGGCCTGGCGAGTCACTCCCGTCATGGGCACCGTCGGGGCTGGCACCGGCGGCTGCGGATCATGGTCTGACCGCGGTGCCGGAAGTTGCTGGGGCGGAGTCCCCTGTCCAAGTGGAACCTCGCCCTGGCTTTCCGTCTGCGCGTAGGCGGCAGCCGGAAGCGCCAACCCGCAGAGCAGCGCCGGGACGAGCGACCCACGAAATAGCGCCCTGCACCTCCCGTATCGCTTCGTCTCAGTGTTCATGCTCTTAGCTCCTTTCGTTCAACTCGCGGAAAATCATCCGCGTGGGGGGAATACTCAATCGGCATGCCAACCCCCAAAGTCGTGCAAGGCTCACGGTTTGCGCGGAATTTGCGTCGGTTTCGCCGCGTCGGAGGGTTACGTATTCGGAACTGTGAGGTCACGCCAGGGTGACTGCGCACGACGAGTTGCCCGTCGATCTTTCGACTCCATAGTCGCCACCAGCATCAATTCCATAAAAGGAGGATCGACGATGGCGGTGAACCCGAACCTGCCGAACGTGGACGAGACGTCGGCAGACGTACTGGAGAAGAGCATCGATGTCCTTAACAGCTACCTGCGCGGGGAGATCTCGGCGGTCGAGACGTACCAGATGGCCTTGAGCAAGATCAGCGAGCCCAGCCTGCGCACGGCCCTGTCCGATTGCCTGCAATCGCACCAGGATCGGGTGGACCTGCTTCGCCAGCGCGTCCAGCAGCTGGGTGGCCGGCCCTCCGGGGGCTCGGGCCTGTGGGGCGGCTTCACCAAGCTGATCGAGGGGGGCGCCAAGGTGTTCGGCGCGCGCCCGGCGCTGGCGGCCCTGGAAGAGGGCGAGGACTACGGTCTGAAGATGTACCAGGACCGCGAAGACCGCGAGAAGATGGAGCCCGAGTCGCGCCGGCTGGTCGAGACGCGGCTGCTGCCCGAGCAGCAGAAGACCCACGCGGCCATGAGCCGGCTGAAGCACTCGTTCCACTGATCGACACCGAGCAGACGGCGAGCTGCGAGCTGTCGGAAGCAAGGCAGCAGCCGGGGAGCGGCCGGTCGGGGAGGTCCCACCGGCCGCTTTCGTTTTTGAGCGACCGCTTTGCTTTTCATCGGCGGGGCTGGCGCGGGCGGGAGCCCGGACCCATGGTGACAACTCGCCATGACAGAGCGGGGACGGGACGACAAACTGGTCGATCAGGCCATCAACGAATCGTTTCCGGCCAGCGATCCACCCAGCTGGACCGCGGGGGCCGACAAGCACATCAAGGCCCAGGCGTCGGCGCCTCCCCCGATCGGCTCGGTATCGGCGCCCATGCCTACCCCGCCCACGCTGTCCCTGGGTGAACCGGCACCGCGCCTGACCGAACGCCTGCGCCGCGACGGCGCCACCTGGGCGGCCGGCGCAGCCGCCGCTGGCTCGGTGGCCTGCTGGCTGGCCGGCAAACGCTCGCCGTCGATCTGGTTGCTGCAGGCGTCCAGCTGGCTGTTGCTGCTCGCCACACACCAGCGGCTCTCCGCGACGACCCCGAGAATCTAGTCGCCCCCGAGCCGCGTCGCTGGCTCCTGGTTCGACGCGATCGCCGATCAGGGCGTGGTGAGGAAGCGTTCGGGCGCGCCCACGAACTTGTCGCGACACTCGGGCGAGCAGAAGAAGTAGCTGTGCCCGCCGTGGCTGGCCTGGGGCGCGGCGCTGGGGTCGACCAGACTCCCGCAAACCGGATCCCGGGCTTTGGTCGCGCCGGCGGCCGCACGAGCTCCGAACACGACCCGACCGTCATCCAGGTTCCCGGTGATTCGCCGCATCTTGCCTCTCCTGGGTGAAGTTTAGGTCGGGCCGTCGGCGAGGGCTAGCACTCATACCTGCCCGTGGGAGGTGGCGGTTACGACCCGGACCTGGTGGTGTGTAGATCTCAAAACGTACCGCTCGCCGTTAGGGACATCACCGGAGCGCCAGAACGGCGAACATCCAGCGCTTCGCGCGGTGCGCTCGGTCCTGCCTCCTTGGCACGGTACGTGGATCGACCGATCACGTTCCAACCAGCGCCGGAGGAAGCATGAAGCGAACGTACGTGGAGGACTACGCGGACCCTCGATCCATCGCGGACGAGGAGCCGGAAACGACCGACGACCGCACGGCGGAGCGCGAGGAGACGCACGAGCCCGCGCCCCAGCTGTGTGACGGCGAGATCCTCCAGCGCTACGAAGGCTGATTCCGAGGGGGCGGGGCGGGGCGTACGGGCGGAAAGGCAAGGGCGGCAATGGGCGTCGACCAGCAGCAGATGTTGAGTCCGGGTGCGGTCCTCCGCGACACGTACACCATCGGCGACAAGATCGCGTCCGGCGGCATGGGCGAGGTCTACGTGGCCCAGCACGCCCGGCTGCGCGGCCGGTTCGCGGTCAAGGTGCTCAACGGCCGCCTGGCGCACGACGCGCGCGCCATCGAGCGCTTTCGACGCGAGGCCGAGATGCTCGCGCTGATCCGGCACCCCAACGTGGTGCAGATCTTCGACTTCGACCTGCTGGCCGGCGCGCCGTTCCTGGTGATGGAGTACGTCGAGGGCAAGGACCTCGCTCACCACGTGCTCGAGCAGGGGCCGCTGCCGCTGTCGCGCGCGGTGAACATCGTGCACCAGATCGCCTCCGCCCTGGAGGCGGCCCACCGGCGGCGGGTGGTGCACGGCGACCTCAAGCCGGCCAACGTGATGCTGGTCGACTGTGAGGGGCACCCCGACCTGGTCAAGGTCCTGGACTTCGGCGTGGCCCAGCTGTTCGGCACCCGCGGCCAGGGCGACGGATCGGTCGAGCCCACCAACCTGATGCTGGGCACCCCTTCGTACATGGCGCCCGAGCAGGCCGAGGGCCGCAACGACGAGATCGACGGCCGCGCCGACCAGTTCGCGCTGGCGGTGCTGACCTACGTGCTGCTGACCGGCCGCGACCCGTTCCCCGGCGACAGCACCGTCGAGGTGCTGGCCCGCGTGATCCACGCCGACCCCGCCCCTCTGGGCGCGCGCGTCTCCTGGCCCGCCGCCGGCGTGGAGGCGGTGCTGCGCCGGGCGCTGTGCAAGCACGCCGACGGCCGCTACCCGCGCATCCTCGACTTCGCCGACGAGCTGGCCCGCGCCGCCCGCCCCATCGCCGACCTGGACAGCCTGGTGCCGCGCCCGCAGGCCGCCGCCATCACCCAGCCGCTGGCGGGCCCGCTGCCGGTGGTCCAGATCGTCCGCGCGCCCGACGCGTCGGTGGCCGACAACAACGTCGAGCCGCGCGCCTCGCGCCGTCCCACGGCGCACACCACCGTGGTGGCCCGCCCGCCCGCGGGCCTGCGCGTGGCCTGACCGCGCTATTCCGCCGCCTCCGCCGCCGCCACGGGGTGGTGGGCGGTCGTCAGCGCCATCGCCGGCAGCTTCGCGCAGGCGAACAGCGCCCCCGCCACCCCCAGGTAGCTCATCGCCAGCACCGGCGACTGGGCGAACCCGATCGCCTCGCCGTGCATGAACCCGAAGAAGGTGAGCACCGCGCCCGCCGCGGCGAACAGGGCAGCCTTCACGAAGGCGCGGTCGATGATCAGCGCCGCCGTCGCGCCCAGGATCAGCCCGCCCAGGATCGAGCCTCCACCCAGCACCGCCAGCCCGTGGTACAGCACGCCCGCCTGGCCCAGCCTGTCCATCCCCACCGTCGCCGCGTTCGTCCCCGCCGCCGCCAGCGCGTTGTCGATCTGCAGCCGCCCCCAGTTCGCCAGGTGGGGCATCAGCGCCAGCACGATGGCTGGCGCATGGCTGCGCGGCGTCTCCTGGAACGACTGCGCCCCGATCAACATGCCGATGTAAAGCAGGATCGGCGAGATCGCCACCACGGGCACGATGGCCGACATCAGCGAGATCACCCCCAGCCACGACAGCACGATCACCATCACCCCGGTCGCCGCCGAGTAGCCGATCCGCCCGCCCATCGCCTTCCACCCGGGATGGCCGATGTACACCGCATTGATGAAGGGGTTGCCCATCAGACAGCCGATCAGGCTGACCACGCCGTCGGCCGTCAGCACGCGCGTGGTGGGGTAGCTGTCGCCCGCCACCGCCGCGCTCTCGACGTTGTCCAGCGCCTCGACCAGGTCGTAGATGCCGAACGGGATGGCGGTCACCAGGATGACGCCCAGGAACTGGAACCCCGAGAACACGTGTCCCACCGCCGGCAGCGGCAGCGAGAACCCGAAGCTCGCGAACGAATCGCGCAGCTTGTGCAGGCTCATCCCACCCCAGCCCTGCCCGGCCGCCGTCGACAGCCAGGCGATGGTGGTGCCGACCGCGATGGCCACCAGTCCCGCCGGCATCCCGCGCCCGTAGCGGACCCCGCCGAACCAGCTGGCGATGATGATCGCGAAGCAGACCAGCCCGATCGCCGGCGTCATGAACATCTCCAGCGCCGGTTGCATCGAGATGAACGCCACCGACACGCCCGCCAGGGTCCCCAGCAGGGCAGCCCGCGGCGTGATCCGCCGGATGAACGGCCCGATGAACCCGCCCGCCATCAGCACGAAGCTCTGGATGAACACCCAGGTCAACCCCGCCTCCCACCCCTTGACCGGGTCGCCGGTCCTGGCCGCGATCGGCAGCATGATGACGAACACGACCACGAACATGTGCGGCACCGACACGCCCGACGGCAACGCACAGACATCGTCCCGCCCCGTCTCCTTCGCCAGCTTCTAGGCCAGCCGCGCGTAATCGAAGGTGGACAGGCACAACATCAACCCGGTCGCCGGCACGATCCGCCCGAACACCAGCGCATCGGGCATGTGAAGCACGAACCGCAGCAACCCGGTCAACACCAGCAGGTTGACCAGGATGTTGGTCCCGAACCCGAAGAACGCATTCCAGTCCCCGGGCGTCCAGAGGATGGGCTTTCTGAGCTTCAGTTCCATGGTCCTGCCTTTCTCGGTCCCCCGTCACCCCAGCGCCGCCAGCAGCCGCCGTGAGTCGGTCACCCAGCCGAAGATTCCCCCCTGCGCCTTGATCATCCGCAGCGCCACTTCGTGAAACTCCGGGAAATACGACCCGCAGCAGTCACCGGGCACGATGCAGCGGTAGCCGCGGTCGTTCGCCTCGCGCACGGTCGTGTGCACGCAGACCTCCGTCGTCACCCCGCACACGATCAGGTCGGCGACGCCGAGGTTCTGCAGGATCGACCCCAGATCGGTGGCATGAAAGGACCCCTTGCCCGGCTTGTCGATCACCACCTCGCCCGGCTGCGGGTACAGCGACGGGATGATGTCGTGCCCCGGCTCGCCGCGGACGAGGATCCGTCCCATCGGCCCGGCATCGCCGATCCGCTTGCCCGGCAACCCGCGCGCGACCTTCGCCGGCGGCGCATCCGACAGATCCGGGCGGTGCCCCTCGCGCGTGTGGATCACCGGCATCCCCAGCCGGCGCGCGCAGGCCAGCACCGCCCGGCAGGGTTCGACGGCAGCCCACAGCCGCTGCACCTCATTGCCCAGCGCCTCCCCGAAGCCGCCCGGCTCGAGGAAGTCCCGCTGCATGTCGATCATCAGCAGCGCCGTGCGCGCCAGATCGATCGCGATGGGACCCGGTTGCGCCTCTACGGTGACGACACCCATGCCATCCCGAGAGTACCCGAGGGTCGTTTCAGCCGTTTTTCGTCGACGTTAAAACCGCCGCCACGGCCGCGTCGTCACCGCGCCGATGGATCTCGCCGCTGGGTTCATTGCGCCGACAGATCGAACTCGTCGACGGCCTCACCGTCGATGTTCCGGAACACGCCGTGCGCCCGGCGCGGGTCTCCGTCGACCCCGAACGCGATGATCAGCGCCCCGTATCTGGCCTGCTGATTGAGCGTGTACACGAACGCCCACTCGCCGTTGCAGCCGTAGGGATAGCGGTCGGGCAGGCAGCGCTCCTGATCGCGGATGCTCCGCCCGCCCAGCCCCGACACGAATACCGGGACCGCTCCCGGTCGCACGCACAGCCGGTGCGGGTCGCTGCACCGGTCGTCCACGCGCTGCTCGACCATGCTGCTCAGGGTCTTGGTCCGGTGATACGAGTGCTCGTGCCCGTTGGTCACCAGCGCGCCCATGCGCCGGCAGGACTCGTAGACCCCCCAGCCCATCTCGTCCCCCTTGCCGCCCAGCTGCAGCGCCTGCTGGTTCTTGTGCCAGCTGCACACCTTCCAGATGTGCCCGTCGCCGGCCAGCCGGTCGAGGATGTAGCGGGGATCGTCATCGCGCACCGACTCGCCCAGGAACACGAAGCTGACCCCACGAAAGCGCAGCGCAAAGCGCGGGTCCACCAGGCTGACCACATCCGTCTCCGCCCCCGAGCGCCGCAGATGCTCCAGCCCATGCTCCGCCAGCGCCACCCAGTTCGGCACGTCGTGGTTCCCCTGCGCGAGGAAATAAGGAAACCCATGCCCCAGCACCCGGTCGACCACCGCCCAGAACTGCTCCGCCGTCTCGTCGTACGTCGCATCCCCCAGATGCACCACCGCCTGCGCCCCCTCGCGCCGGACCGTCTGCAGCACCCGCTCGAAGTCCGCCCCCGCCCCCGTGTCGCCGATGAACGCGATCTTCGTCCCCGTCTCCGCGCCGATCGTCCCCGCCACCGGCTCCGGCACCCGCCCGATCACCGGCCCCGGCCCCCCGCTGGACCACCGTTCCCACAGCTTCCCCCGCCGGGTCAAATCCGCCGCCACCGCCAGCAGCAGCGCCGCGCCGATGAGCATCGCGCTCCGTCGTGTGGAAGCGTTCATTCGCGAGAGCCGTCCACGGAGCCGCCGTTGATGATCATGAACCGCGCATTTTCCCTCACAGGCCCCCGCCCCGCACCCAGTTTCCACTTCCCGCGCCGCCGCCGATGGATGACGATCACGTCATGTCCCCGCCGGCCCGCCCGCCCCTGACCCTGGTCGCCGCCGTCGCCCGCAACGGCGTCATCGGCCGCGCCGGCCAGCTCCCCTGGGACCTCCCCGAAGACCGCGCCCACTTCCGCCGCACCACCCTCGGCCACGCCGTGATCATGGGCCGCCGCACCTGGGACGAATCCGGCCGCCCCCTCGACGGCCGCCGCAACCTCGTCGTCTCCCGC
>JBKPRZ010000004.1:0-33607 GCA_046734815.1 Myxococcota bacterium
CCACCACGGCGCCCGGCCGCAAGCCGCGCCCGCGGCCCCGCCCCGCGCCCTGACGGCTCAGCTGCGGTGGGCCTCGATGGTCAGCAGCAGCGGCTGACCCACGTACTTGCGCGCCGCCGGGATGCCGCCGGCCAGCGCCTCGTCGCCCTCGTGCGCGCGGGCGGTGGCCCGGGAAAAGCCGGCCTCGGCCACCGACTGCAGGTAATCGTCGACGGTGTGGCGGTGGGCGCCCAGACGGTACTCGACGCCGGTCTGCTGGAAGTTCGCCTCCAGGCCGGCCGCGGCCATGGCCGGGTGGAACACCGAGAAGACCAGCCGCCCGCCCGGCGCCAGCGCCTCCCAGGCCTGGACGAAGAAGCGCGCCGGCGCCGCCAGGTGCTCGCCCACCAGCGCGCACAGCACGCCGTCGAAGGCGCGCGGCTGCACCGGCAGCGGGTCGTTCAGGTCGGCCTGAGCCAGGGCCACCGCCCCCAGCCGCCGCCGCGCCACCTGCAACATGCCCCGGGAAAAATCGATTCCCACCGCCCGGCTGCCGGCATTCAGCAGCGCGCCCAGGTTGCCGCCGGTGCCACAACCGGCATCCAGGATCCGTTCGCCGCGGCCCGGGGCCAGCAGCGCCACCGTGTGCCGGCGGTCCAGCGCCACCAGCGGGTTGGCCGTCCGATCGTAAGTCTCCGACCAGACGTCGTAGCCCGCCCGCACGCCCGGCCGTTGCACCTTGTTGCACATCGGGCGCACGCTAACATATCGCGCTCAGTTCTGCCCCTGCCCCGCGCCACCGCCGCCGCCCCCGCTGTCGTCGTCGGAGGGGCGGCCGCTGTAGTCGATCCAGTGCGCCTTGGTGTCGCGCACGTCGACGTGCACGAACTGGGAGGTGGGGTAATAGCCGACGCCGTTGACCCCCATGGCCACCACCAGGTCGCGCACCATCAGCGCGGTCATGCCCGGGATGCGGATGTCCGCGGCCATGCCGCGCGGGTGGTAGCTGAAGGTGAAGGCCGAATACATCGGCGCGCGGTAGCCCGACACCATCAGGATCTTGCGTCCGGCACGCTGCGAGATCTTGTACAGAAGCTCGATCAGCCGCGGGTCCATCGGCGTCTCGGCCTGCGTGCGCTGGCAGCGCATGAAGTGGCGGAGCGACCGGTAGGACCGCTCGTCGGGCTCGCCGGTGGCGAGGTCGATGGCCACCTCCAGCTGCTCGCCCGTGTTCACCGATTCCAGCTGCAGGCGCCCCAGCCGGTCGGGCGGCACGTTCCGCTCGGGGCGCGCGTGCGCCCGCCACGAGCCGGCATCCAGCGCCGCCGCCTGCATCAGCCCGCCGCCCCGGGGCAGCGGGTAGCGGGCCAGCTCGTCGGCCGCCTCGGTCATCTCGGACATGCGGCTGGACAGGCGGCTGACCGAATCTTTCAGCGACCAGGAGATCACCCCCAGCACCAGGGTCACCAGCACCACCACGCCCACCACCGCCAGCGCCAGCACCGGCAGGCGGCGCGGGATGACGATGGTGCGGATCGGGCGACGCGGATCGCTCGCGATCACGATCCGCAGCGGCTCGCGCCGCTCCCGGTTGAGCTCCCGCCGCGCCCGCTCGACTTCCTTCAGATCGGGCACCGGGCGACCCGGGACGGGCTACTTCACCGACGCCAGATGCGCCGGGGCCTCGTCGGCCGCCGCCTTCTCGCCGCCCATGCGGCTGGTCCCCCGGAACACCCCACCGGTCTCGATGCGCACGCTCTGGGCGTCCACGTCGCCCTCGATGCGCCCGCTGGCCACGATGTCCAGGTGGCCGGTGGCGGTGATGTTGCCGACCACCTGGCCCGCCACCACCACGTCGCGGCCCCGCACGTCGCCGCGCACGGTGCCGCTCTCGCCGATCACCACCGACGACTTGGACTCGACCGAGCCCTCCACCGTCCCGTCCACCCGGAAGGCGCCCTCGGCCTTCAGGTCCCCGCGCACGTGGGCCGTCCGACCGAGCACGTTCTCGACCGTGTCGGTCGCCACCGACGGAGTCACCTCTCGCTGTTTACCACCCCAAGCCATCGTTCCTCCTCATTACCTGGCACCCTGGGAAGGGTCCAAGACGTGGGCCCGACCCACAGATCATCGAAGGTTCGGGGCGGGTCTTGAGTGGAAGTCAGACCTGCCCGCGCAGATGCGGGGGGAGCAGGGGGGAAGGCGCGCCGGTGTAGGTGATCCACAGCTGGTGCGCGCCGCGGGTCATCGCCACGTGCAACATGCGGCGCGCGTGCTCGCTGTCGGGGTACGAGTCCTCGTTGACGTCGACCAGGATGACGATGTCGAACTCCAGGCCCTTGGTCTGCCGCACGTCGGTGACGTCGATGCCCGGGCGGAAGCTGAAGTCCTGCGCCGCCACCAGCCGCACGTTGGGCACCTCGGCCGAGGTGAGCGCGTCGTGATACACCCGCGCCTGCTCGGGGTGACGCGCGATCACCGCCACCGCCGCGTCGGGCTCGTCGCGCATCAGCTCCTTGAGCACCTGGGGCAAGAACTCGCTGGCCTCGCCCACCGAGGCGAACCCGAACGACTCGACCGGCGCCCCGCTGCGCGGCGCCACCGGCCGCACATCTCCCTGCAGCGGCCCCAGCACGTGCTGCGCCACCTCGACGATCTCGCGCGTGGACCGGTAGCTGACCCGCAGCGGCTCGACCCGGTCGTGAGCGATGCCCAGGTGGTCCAGCATCTCGGACCAGGTGGTGAAGCCGTGTTCGGGCGCGATGGCCTGGGCGGTGTCGCCGGCCAGGGTGATCGACCGTTCCTTGGTGGTGCTGTCCAGCAGCACCGCCAGCTCGACCGGAGCGAAGTCCTGCACCTCGTCCACCATCAGGTGCTCGTAGTTGATGGGCCCCTTGGCGGTCTGCAAGGGCCCGCGCTGCAGCTGCCAGATCCTCAGCAGCAGGGCATCGTCCTCGACGTCCAGCGCGTACCGTTCGCTGTCCTCGTCTTCGGGACCGGCCTCGCGCAGCCGCTCGCGCTCGCTGCACCAGCGCGCGATCTCGTCGATCTGCCCGGGCGAGAACAGCCCGGGGGCGTGGCGCTCGAAGCCCTGGGCCAGCGCCGCCCGGTCGGTCAGCAGCGCCGCCCATTCGCCGATCACGTCGCGCGTGCGCGAGCGCAGCCGGGTGCCGGTGCCCTCGATCGCCGCCCGCGCGTGCGGCGACAGCTCCGCGTCCTTCACCCAGCGGGCCAGCTGGGTCACCCGCAGGTCCACCGGCCCGCGGCTGGCGTCCCAGGCGGCCAGGGTGGCGGCCTGCTCGGGCTCGGCCGCCATCGCCTGCTCGATCCGCGCCCGGCAGGAAGCGGCCAGCTCGACCTGGCGGTCCTCCAGGATCTTCAGCATCGACCCGTGGGACTTGGCCCGCACCACCACCGACGGCGTCGATTCGGTGGTGCCGGCGTCGAGGCTGGGGAACACGCCCTTGCGCACCTGTTCCGACCAGGCGGCGAAGGTGGTGACCGCCACCCCCGACACGTCCAGCGAGGGCAACACCCGCGACACGTAGGTGGCCAGCGCGCGCTGGTAGACCACCACCAGCATGCGTTCGGGCTTGAAGCGGCGGGGATCGGCGAAGGCCAGGTAGGCGATCCGGTGCAGCCCGATGGTGGTCTTGCCGCTGCCGGCCGACCCCTGCACCACGATCAGGCCCGAGGTGGGCCGGGTGATGAGCTCGAACTGGCGCGGATCGATCAGGGCGGCGATGGCCGGCAGGAAGCGGTCCACCCGCGCCTGCCCCACGTCCAGCCCCAGCCGGCGCGGGCCGTTCGCCGCCGCCGGTGCGCCGGCCGGCGTCCCCGGCGACAGATCGCCCTGCACGGTGACCTGCCCGTCGCGCGCCACCGACAGGCGCGCCAGCCGGACGGTCACCTGGCGCCACTGGCCGCTGCGCAGGTCGCGGGCGAAGGTGGCCTCGCGCGAGGTCACCCGCCGCAGCTCGGCGTCCACGATGGCCACCGTCCGGCGCACCTGCACCTCGCCCTCGACCAGCCGATCGCCCAGCTGCTCCTCGTACGAGTCGCCCTCCTCGTAGCGGTAGAACAGGCGCGAGACCGGGGCGTTCCGCCAGTCGACGATCTGCACGCCGCCGCCCGGCTCGACGTAGCCGCGCTGGCCGATCAGCACGTCCCGGCGCCGCCCGCCCTCCATCAGCCGCATGTGGCCGAAGTAAGGACTCTTGCGGTCGATGGGCGGGCTCTCGCCCTTGCCGCGCTGCCTGGCCAGCGCCTCGATCCGGTGCATCTGCTCCAGCAGCGAGCCGTGGTCCTCCGGCTTGGCCTCGGCCAGCGCATCCCGCAGCTCGATCAGCGCTCCGGCGTCATCGACTGCAATCTTTGCGCGCTTCTGAGAAGAGTCGATCTTCTTGAGGACGACCCTCAATAGCGCGAGCTCCTCCGCAACCACGGGCGGGACGCCTTCCTCGTCAGCGGCCCCCGCCCGCTCCTCGTCGGGCGAACGTTCGACTTCCTGCACCACGAAAGGGATTACTTTACACCAACGGAATTACAAACCCTAAGGTGCCGCATGCGGTTGCTGCCCGGCCCCGACAGGCCGCGCATCGACGGGGCCGGGTCATGAAAGGGCGTGTTAAAGTTCCGGCGCCACGGCCATGACCGCCGACGCCGATGCCGACCTCCGCCCCTTCCACGAGCTGGGGGTCCGGCTGGAACGCGACTGGCTCGCCGTCTCGGAGGAGCTGGCCGCCTTCCCGGCGCTGGCCGCCGAGGCCCTCGAGCGCGCGGCCCTGCCCCGCCGGCTGGGTCCCACCGACGTGCTGCGGGCGGCGGTGTCGCCGGTCGGTTTCCCCCGTCAGGCCGACAGCATGGCCCGCTTCGGCCAGCCGCCCATCACCCTGTACGCCGGCCGCCGCTTCCACCTGAGCGCGCTCTACTGGGTCGACGGCACCACCTCGATCCACCAGCACAGCTTCTCCGGCGCCTTCCAGGTGCTGGCGGGTGGCAGCCTGCAGACCCGCTACACCTTCACCCCCGAGCTGTCGCTGGGCGTGTTCCGCGCGGGCCGCCTGCAGGCCATCGCCATGGAGCGGGTGCGGGTGGGCGACGTCTGGTCGATCCTGCCCGGCGACACCGGACTCATCCACTCGCTGTTCCACCTCGAGCGCCCGTCGGTCACCCTGGTGCTGCGCACCTGGCGCGACCAGCGGGCCGAGCCGCAGTACAGCTACTTTCGCCCGGGCATCGCCAGCGATCCGTTCCTCGAGGACGACTGGTCCACCCGCATGCAGCAGATCGTGCACCTGCTGGCCACGGTGGGCGACCCCGCCGCCGAGGAGCTGATCGGCCGGATGATCGACGCCGGCGATCCCCGCACCGCCTTCCTGGTCCTCGAGCGCGCGCTGGAGCTGGACGACCGCCGCCTGTTCGACCGGCTGGTCCAGCGGGCGCAGCAGCGGATCGGCCCGGCCGGCCGGGCGCTGCCCGAATGTTTCGAGGAGCTGCGCCGGGTGCGTCTGATCGCCCGCCGGCGCGCCCAGGTCCGCCAGCCCGACCACCGCTACTTCCTGGCGCTGATGATGAATGCCCCCGACCGCCCGCGCGCGCTGGAGGGGGTGGCCGCCTTCGCGCCCGAGGCTCCGCCCGCCCAGACGGTGTCTCGCTGGATCGCCGAGCTGGCCCGGGTGACCCTGCCGCTGCAGGTGGCGGGCCTGGCCTGGGAGCCGAACGTGCTCGGGCTGCCCGAGGCGGGCGACGCGGCCCACGCCGCCCTCCGCGCCCACCTCGAAGGCGCTCCGCCGCCGGCGCGTGCCGAGGACGCCGCCTTTCTCGAAACGCTCTCGCGCTCGCCCTACCTGCGTCCGCTGTTTCGCTGATCAGCCGGGCAGCAGCTCGGCCAGGGGGGCGCTGCACCAGGCGGGGTCGCCCACCGTGGGGACGTCGAGGCCGAAGGCGCGAGCCAGCGCCAGGTAGACGTCGTTGTGGTTGGCGTCCTGGCAGTCGACCAGCCGGCCGGTGCGCAGAGCGCCCCCGCAGCGGCCGGCCAGCACCATGGGCGCGTTCCAGCGCGGGTGGTCTTCCTTGGCGAAGTCGGCCTGATTGGTGTTGCCGTTCTGGGTGCCGAAGACGACCACGGTGCTGTCCAGCACCGTCCCGCCGTCGCCCGCGCTCATCGAGCGCAGCTTGTCGACCAGGTAGGCCACCTCGCCGGCCAGGTACGCCTGCATGCGGGTGATCTGCTCGCCGGGCGCGCCGTCGGGGTTGCCGTGCGAGACGCCGTGCCAGCTCTTCATGCCCATGAAATCCACCGGCTCGCCGCTCTCGCCTCCGCCCCACATCATCGAGATCACGCGGGTGATGCCGCAGCCGAGGGCCATCGCCATCACGTCGCCGAACAGGCGGCTGACCTTCGGCATGTCGTTGACCCGGGCCACGAAGTTGGCGGCGCCGGTGGGGGGCAACATCTTGCCGCAGGCGGGGGCGGCGGCCAGATCGCCGGCGAAGTTGCCCAGGCTCTTCTCGAGATCCCGCACCGATTCCAGGTAGAGGTCCAGCTTGGGGCGCTCGCTGCGACCCAGCCGCGCGCGGAAGCTGCCGGCGTCGGCGCGCAGCGAGTCCAGCAGGCTGCGCTGGGCGCGCAGGGCCCGCTCGGCCGAGACCGCGTCGCGCCCCATGGGGCCGGGGCTGACCCGGCTGGCCAGCCGCTGGTACGCCGCGATCGGGTTGCGCTCGCCGGGCAGGAACACGCCGTCCACCTGCGACAGCGACGGCGCCACGCCCCCGCCGCCGCTGGTGAAGCCGATGGCCAGCTCCAGCGAGGGCAGCGGCGTGGTGTGCTTGACCCGCTCGGCCAGCACCTGATCGAAGCTGGTGGGCGCGCCCGCGCCCAGCACCGAGTAGGTCGCCGCCTTGTGCGGGTTGCCCTTGCCCCGCTGCAAGGTCAGCCGCTTGAGGACGATGATGTCCTTGCGCACGGGCTCGAGTGGAGCCAGGTGCGGGGTCAGCTGGAACGAGTCACCCGCGCCCGTGGGCGTCCAGCGGTAGTTCGAGCCGTTGGCGTAAAACAGGAAGACCGCGCGTGGGGCGGGCGGCGCCTCGGCCGCGCGCAGGGTGCGTAGCAGGCCCGACATCAACACCGCGCCCGAACCGAGGCCGGTCAGCAGCGAACGTCGCGACAGGCGGGTGGTCATGGCTTCCTCAGCGCGAAACCGGGCGAGGCCGCCACCGCCAGCACCAGCTGGTCCAGCCTGTTGCCCGAGGCGGCGAAGGCCCGGGCCAGCCCGCGCGCCTCGCAGCTGCTGACCTCGGCGGGCTTGCGCCCGGTGGCGTAGCCCAGATACTGGCGCGCAAAGCAGCTGCCGGTCTCGGGCAGGTCGGCCAGCTGCTCGATCAGATCGACGAAGGTGGCGAACCGCACGTCGGGGCGGCCGGGGATCTTGATGCTGCCGGCGGTTTCGATGGGCTTGTCCTTGTCGGTGCGTCTGAATCGTCCGACGGCGTCGTAGCTCTCGAGGGCGAAGCCGATGTTGTCGAACAAAGCGTGGCAGCGCGAGCAGAACGGGTTGGTGGTGTGCAGGCTGAACTTCTCGCGCGCGGTCATGTCGTCGGTGATCTTGGCCTGGTCGAACTTGAAGTCGTCCGGCGGCGGCGGCACCTCGCCGCACAGGAGCTGCTCGCGCACGAAGCTGCCCCGGCCCACCAGGTTGGGGGCCTCGGCGTTGGCGTGGGCGGCCAGGAAGGCGGCCTGGGTGAGGATGCCCCGGCGCTGGGCCGGGTCCAGCCGCGCCAGCTGGACCGGACCGGCCGGCGTGGCCGACGGCTGAAGCCCGTACAGCGGGGCGGTGCGGGCGTTGACGAAGGCGTAGGGCGCGGTCAGCAAGGTGCGCAGGCGGCGATCGCCGCCCGGCTCGAACACCACGCTGTCGACGAAGCGGCGGTTCTGGTCCAGCAGATCGCCGGCCACGTCGCGGTACATGGGGAACTGCTTGCGGTCCTTGCGCACGCGGGGCAGGTCCTCGACCTTCAGCCACTGCTCGACGAAGGCGGCGAAGGCCGGGGCCGCCCGGCGCGAGGTGGCCAGAAGCCGCTGCGCCTGCTGCCGGCGCACCAGCGGATCGCGCAGGCGCCCGGCCGCGGCCAGGTCCAGCAAGGTGTCGTCGGGGGTCGAGTCCCACAGCGCGTACGACAGCGCGGTGGCCAGCTCGAAGTCGCCCAGCTGCACGCTGCCGCCGGGCCCCGGTCCCACGCCCAGCTCGGACCGGAACAGGAAGCTGGGCGACAGCAGCAGCGCCTTGAGCAAGATGCGCAGGCCATTGGCCGCGTCGGTGGCCTCGGCGGCGACGGTGTACACCACCTGCAGGCGGATGACCTCCTCGGTGGTCAGCGGCCGCCGCCAGACCCGGCGGCCAAAGCGGGTGAGAAAATCCCGCAGGCACGACCCACGCGACAGATCGGCCAGCGCGCAGGGGAGCAGCTGACGGTGGCGCTGGACCGCGCCCGCCGCCACCTCTTCGCTGACGGTGTTGAGGTGGTCCATCAGCAGCGGCGGCACGCCCAGCCCGTCGCTGTTGTTGGCGTAGCCCTCCAGCCGCGATTCGGGCGGCAGCGCCTCGACCGCCACCGGCGAGAACCCGAACAGGTCCTGCAAGGTGTTCCGCAGCTGCCGCTGGGTCAGCCGCCACACCCGCGCGGGCGGCAGCTCCGCCACCCCGCAGCCGCCGAGCGCATCCGCCGGCGGCCCGGCGGGAACCACCGGCCGCGCGCAGGTGCCCGCACTCACCACCGCGAGGAGAAGAATCGGGAACAACCGGGTCTGCGCGCGCATGAGGGACCGGAGGGGTCGCAGTGTACCCCCCTTTCACCCACCTCCGGAAGGCATTAGATGTACCTTCCGCACTGCACTGCATGCAAACGATGCCACCCCCCTCAGAGGGCGATCACGGCGGCCAGGCAGGCATCCTTCTGATCCTTTGCCCAGGGCTTGCCGGCCGCCCGGCCCAGGCGCGCCAGCCAGTCGGCGATCTTCGCTTCCGGGATCCCGAGCGCCGCCGCCGCGCGCGCGGGGATCTCCTTGGCGCGCACCGTCCGCACTTCGATCCCGACCTCCTGCACCGCCTCGCGGATGGCCCCGCGGTACAGCTCGCCCTCGGCGGCGTGAATCAGCGCGTGGCTCGCCAGGATGCTCTCCAGCGGCGCGCTCACGGCGCGGTCACTCACCGGCAGCGCGGCGGCGACGATCTCGTAGCCCTCCCCGGCCAGCGCCGCCACCACCTCGCGCACGGCGGCCTCGGCCTTCTTGCGCGACACCGCCGCGCTCTCGCGCACCAGCTTCTCCGCCGCGCGCAGGTCCAGGTTGCGGCCGGCGTGGTACACGTAGGGCGGCTTTTCCGGATCGCTGCCCGCGATCATCTCCACCTCGCGGCGGTCCAGCACCACCGGCTCGCGCGCCGGCCCGGCCAGCGCCAGCGCCGCCGCCCACCCGGTGTGCACCGAGAAGCCCACCGCCGCGCGACCACGTCTTCGTGCGCCCACGGCGACAGCTTTACAACAACGCCGCCCGCCTGGCGACGGCCGCGCTCACGCCCGGCCGACTCCTTTCGTGTGCCCCGCGGGCGCCGCGATCAGGGGACCGTGATCGCCGGGGCGGTGGGGCGGCGGCGGGGCTGCAGGCGGCGGGCGGTGGCGTGGAGCAGCTGTGGCAGGGTGCGGCCGGCCTCCTCCAGCCACTGGCGCGCACGCACCACGCCGGTGTCCCGGTCGGCGACCGTCAACATGGCGAAGGCCGCCTCGCGCAGGAGCTTGCGGCGGAAGGTGTAGCTGCTGCTCATCGGGCCCGAGCGGCCCAGCAGGTTGTTGGCCACCAGCGCTTCCAGCGTGTTGCCCAGCGAGGCGCGGCCCTTGAGGCCCAGCAGCGCCAGCACCGCCTCGAACTCGAAGCTGTCGCCGAACAGGCTGGCTGCGCGCAGCACCCGCCGCGCCTCCGCGTCCAGCCGCAACAGGCGCCGCTCGGCCACCGCCAGCACGGCGTCGGGGGCCAGCAGCGCGCCGTCGCGGAAAGCGCCGGCCAGCTCCATCAGGAAGAACGGGTTGCCCTCCCAGCGCTCGAAGATGTACTCCTCGGCCTCGGGCGACACCCGCCCGGCGTAGGTGCGCAGCAGCTCCTGCCCGGCTGCGCGGGCCAGCGGCGGTAGGCGCACGCGATCCAGCTTCTGGTCGCGCCACAGCTCCTCCAGCTCGCGGTCCAGCTCGGGGCGCACGAAGCAGATCATCAGGATCGGCCGGCGCGCCAGCTCGCGCTGGGCCGCCGCCAGCAGCCGCAGGCTGGCCCGGTCGGCCCACTGCAGGTCGTCGCACACGAACACCACCGGGTGCCGGGCCGGGTGCGAGGCCAGCCAATCGACCAGCGCCGCCGCCGACGCGCCCGGCGTGGTGCGGGCCCGCGACTCGGCCGGCAGGACCAGCGGCAAGATCGGCCGCAGCAGCGCCCCCGCCTTGTCCTTCTGATCGCGCCGACCGCGCAGGAAATACACCGCCCCCCGCCCGCGGCTGCGCACCTCGGCCAGGAAGGCGCGCGCCAGGCGGGTCTTGCCCATGCCCGGATCGGCCGTCACCAGCAGGGTGCGCGCGGTCCGCCCCGACGCGCACTTGGCCAGCGCCTGCTCCAGGTAGCCCAGCTCGTATTCGCGGCCCAGAAGCGGCCCCTGGTGCTCGGCCGGCGCCAGCTCGGTCAGCTCGCCCGACTCGTCCAGCCGCAGCCAGGCCGGCGACAGCGCCCCCACCGCCTCGCGCACCACCTGCGCGGGCGGCAGCAGCCGGGCCACCGTCTCGTGCAGCCGGATGCGCCCGGGCTGGCTGGTGCCCAGCGCGCGCAGCCGGTCGACCAGCCCGCCCGCCGGCGTGCGGCCTTCCAGGCTGGCGTGCCCCAGCGCGATCCCCAGGCAGGCCTGGGGCAGCTCCGCCACCACCCTGGTCGCCATCCGCGCCACCGCCGCGACCTGATCGATGGCCAGCCCCTCGTCGGCGGCGATCAGCAGGTACGAGCCGCCGGCCAGGCGCAGGCTGCGGAAGCGCTCGCGCTCGGCCAGCTCACCGATGGCGGTGCCCTGCACCTCGGCCCGGTCGCGACCGGGCGCGACCAGCAGCCCACACATCACCTGCTGCTCGGACAGCCCCAGCCCCGACGGCGGGCGGGCCTCGTCAGGCACGGGAGCGGCCGCCTCCTCGGCCGCGCCCAGCCGGGCGGCGATCTCGCGGAAGTGCCCGGCCAGGTCGCGCGCGTCGGCGGGACGCCGGGTGCGGTCCTGGATCAACATCCGGTCGATGACCGCGCCCAGCTCGGGGTCCAGGCCGGGGGCGTGCTCCCAGACCCGCGGCACCGGAGTCAGGCAGACGCGGGTGAGCACGTCCTGCGCGTCCTTGCCGGTGAAGGGCGTGCGCCCGGTCAGGCACTCGAACAGCACCGCCCCGACCGAGAAGATGTCCGCGCGCCCGTCGATGTCCACCTCGCCGCGCGCCTGCTCGGGCGACGAGTAGTGGGGCGTGCCCACCGTCGACCCGCGCCGGGTCAGCTGCCGCGAGGCCACCACCCGACGGGCCACCCCGAAGTCGATGATGCGCACGTCGAACAGCCGCCAGCCGACAAGGAAGACGTTGCTGGGCTTGATGTCCCGATGAACGACCCCGCGGTCGTGCGCCGCCGCCAGCGCGTCCAGGATGCGTGCGGCCAGGTTGGCGACGCCGGCGGCGGGCAGCCGGCCACGGGCCAGCCGCTGCTCCAGGGTCTCGCCCTCCAGCCACTCCATCGCGATGTACGGGTCGCCGTGGCTGGTCAGCCCGTGATCGACGTATCGGACGATCCCCGGATGCTCCAGCTCGTGCAGCAGCTGGGCCTCCTCGCCGAAGCGACCCACGTCGCTCACGCTCTTGACGCTGAGGATCTTGACCGCGACGCTGTGGCCAGTGGTCTTGTCGATCGCCTGGTAGACGATCCCCATCCCGCCCGACCCTGCCTGCGCCTTGAGCTCGAACCGATCCGTCAGCCCGCGGCGTACGACAGCGCGTTTTGTCACGTCGAAGCGAACGATCGGCACCTCCGCGCACCGCCTTGAGGGGTGGTCTCGATTTCACCGCTCGAGCGCGGCGTGACTCAGGCGCGGGGGACGAAGAAGCGCAGGGCGGGGCCGATGGCGATGTCGATGGGGCCGCGGCCGCGGTACAGATCGCCGTCGATGGTGTAGATCGTCTCGGCCGCGTCCGGCTCGATGCGCAGCCGGGAGGCCAGGTCGCTGTGCGCGCGCTCGGGCGAGATGCCCTGCCCGCGGTGGACCGCCAGCAGGTCGCGGCTGAGCGAGATGGGGCCGGCGTGGATGGCCAGCACGCTGAAGCGGTCGGCGTGCTCATCGGCGCGGTGGTTCAGCTTGAAGCCCAGCCCCACCTCGCGCACGGTGGCGGCGCCGATGCCGGTGTAGCTGCGTTCGGGCAGCGGCTGGCCGTCGACCAGGACCGTGCCCTCGAAGCGGCGGAAGATCTGCCTCGAATAAGGCCCCCGCACCAGGGCCGAGCTGAAGGTCCGCAACAGCAGCCAGGCCGCCCGCGTGGGGCCGTACTCATCGGCGGCGTAATACTCCTCGAGGAAGTTCGCCATCAGGCCGTTGCCGAACACGAAGCCGTGGGTGTCGTTGATGCGCAGGCAGCGGCGTGGCCGGGTGGCCAGGGCCTGCCCCGCGCGCACCTGCTCGACCAGACGCGTGGCGATCGCCTCGGGCCGGTCGACCAGGCCCAGCGAGCTGGCCACCACGTTCATGGTCCCGCCCGGCAAGATGGCAATGGGAGGCAGCGGGGCCTCGCCCGAGGCGCGCAGCAGGGCTGCCACGCTCTTGTGCAAGGTCCCGTCGCCGCCGTGGATGGCGATCGCCGCCGGCGGTTTGCGCACCAGCTCGCTGGCCGCATCGGCCAGCTCGGCCAGGCTGCCGGCGGCGATGACCCGTCCGTCCGCGCCCAGGGCAGCCCCCAGCCGCTGGGCCATCTTCCGATCGCGTCGGTTGACCCGCGAATGGGGGTTGACTACCAGGGCAACGGACATCCCCCTGACTGTAGCGTCAAGGCGGGGTCTCCGCGAGGATCGCGATGAACCCCGCCCGACTCGGGTCAGTCAGTGGCCGCGTCGGTGCCGCTGTCGGTGCCTGCGTCCGCCCCGGCGTCGGCCGGGGTGGCGTCGGTGCCCGCGTCGGTCCCGGCGTCGCTGCCGCCGTCCGTGCCTCCGTCGGTACCACCATCCACCTTGGGCGCGTCGCTGCTGCCTGCCTCGCTGCCGCCGTCCTTGGCGGCGTCACTGCCTGCGCCGGTATCGGCGACCGGGGCATCCACCACGGCGCCGTCGGGCTTGTTGGGCGGGGGCTCCTCGTCGTCGCAGGCGCTGAAGGACGCGCCCGCCAGCGCCAGGCCCAGGGCCAGGCCGGCCGTTCGTAAGTAAACAAGTGCTCGCATCGGTTGGGTCTCCTCCTTGCGCCGGCTTGGTGTGAGTTCGTGGGCGCAGGTGTCGGTCGCAAGGTACGGGAGCGCGACGGGGTTTGTCCAGATCCCCGACGCACAATTTGCAAGCCGGCAACAAGGCGGATCGCGGGCGCGAGCGTCGCCGGTCACATCAGCGCGACGGGATTTTCAGCACGAAACCGCGATCGATCATTCGGCGACGAAACAGACGGTCGCGATTCGCCCGCGATGGCGCTCTCGATTCGCGCGCGATAGATCCAGCCGAGCTCTTCGCTCGCGAGCGTCGCGTTCGCTCCGCTACCAGCTCGAGCCCGCGCCGCCACCGCCGGAGCGGCCGCCGCCGAAGGAGCCGCCGCTGGATCCGCTCGAGCTGCTGCCGGAGCTGAAGCCCGAGCTGGAGCTGCTGCTGCTGCTGCTGGGAGGAGTCAGGGCGGCGGTGTGGCGGATGTACCGGCGGCGGTGCGGGCACTGCTGGCAAGTCTCGTCGACCTGCACCTGCCCGCCGTGGTCATAGGTGGCGTTCACCAGGGTCACCGAGCGGCTGGCGAGGGTGCGGTAGTGACAGGCGGGGCAGCGGCTGTAGCCCGAGAACCAGCGGGTGTGGGCCACGGTCTTGCTGTGCTGGCAGCGGCCGCAGATGTACACGCGGTAGTCGACCGAGCCCAGGCGCTCCTCGGTGCGCTGGCCGGCGTCCAGGTGGCTGTCGTCCTCCACCTCGTCCAGCAGGCGCATCTCGATCTGGCACTGCGGGCAGGTGCGCTGCCGGCGGCGCCAGCGGCGGATCAGCAGCAGCAGCGCCAGGACCACGACCACACCGCCTCCGGCGATCGCAGGCCCCACCGCCTCGGGTCGGTCCGAGCCCAGCAGCGGCCGGGGCCCGGCGGCCGTCGCCGCCCGCCCGCGCGCCTCGTCCGGGTGCTCGCGCAGGCGCTGATCGATCCGGGCCAGCCCGGCCTCGATCCCCCCGGCGTAGTCGCCGCCGCGGAAGGCGGGCAGCATCGCCTCGTTCTGCATCACCACCAGCCAGCCGTCGGGCAAGATCGCCTCGAGCCCATAGCCGGTCTCCATCTCCAGCCGGCGCCGATCTGCCACCAGCAGCACCAGCAGGCCGTTGTCGGCGCCGGCCTTGCCGATGCCCCAGTGGGCGAACAGGCGCGTGGCGAAGTCCTTGGGCTCGCGATCGATGTCGCGGACCGTGGCGACGGCGATCTCCACGCCCAGGTCCCGCTCGAGGGCGGACAGGCGCTGGTCCATGCGGCGTTCGGACTCGGTCGGCAGGATGTCGGCCTGGTCGCTGACCCAGCTGCCGCTGGGCCGCGGATTTGGGACCTGCTCGACCGTGAGCGCGGCCAGGAGCGTCAGTGCGAAGGTCGCGGCGCTCATGGTCGGTCATATTACACAGCGTCGCCCCCCGCAGCGGGCGGGGCGTTCGCAGCGCGTCCGGCAGCGGTAACGACGGGCGCGGCGCACGTCACCGTCCGGAATCTCCCGACCCCCCGACGGCGCCGTCTTATTGAACTTTGTTTAGTGGCATGCCGCTTGTAGCTGGGTCCCCTACACAAGGAGGCCATTCATGACCAGACTTCATGCCGGTGGGCTGCTCGCCACCTTCCTGCTCTCGATCGGTGTGGGCGTGTTCACTCCCAGCTGCGGCGAGGCCGACAAGCTGTTCGACTGTCAGAGCGTGTGCAGCCGATACAAGGACTGCTTCGACGACAAGTACGACGTGGGCACCTGCCGTTCGCGGTGCAAGGACAGCGCCGATCGCGACGTCGACTACAAGCGCAAGGCCGACGACTGCGAGGCCTGCATCGACGATCGCTCCTGCGGCAGCGCCACCTTCAACTGCGCCACCCGTTGCGGCGGCATCGTGCCCTGATCACGGCCGCCAGCGGCGGCTCCGGGCGTGTGCGGATGTGGGGGCGATGACTCAGGTTTTGTGGGACGGCTTCCGATGTCCAGGGGCGGACCAGTCGGTCCCGTCATGTCCCAGAACGATCCATCGGACACCGGTGCCACAGGCTCCGCGGAGAGTCGAGCGGCGAGCGTTCGCGGGGTCTTGCAAGACCGACCGGTGCCGCGCCTGCTGTACGAGCTGTTTCGCAAGCAGGTCACCGGCCACCTCCTGATCATCGACGACTGCGGAGACGAGAGCCGCCTCTACGTCCGCGACGGCGCACCGGTCCATGTCGAGCGCCCCAACGACATCGACCGGCTGGACCAGGTGCTGGTCGAGTCCGGGCTGGTGGGACCGGAGCTGGTGCGCAACCTGTCGGACAGCCTGCCGCCCGGCCGCCGCCTGGGCGAGGTGCTGATCGAGCGCGGGCTGGTCACCGCCCGCGCGCTGGCCGACGTGCTCAAGCTGCAGATGCGCCGCAAGCTGATGCGGCTGTTCTTCCCGCGCAAGGGCGACTTCGCCGTCTACGTCGAAGCACATCCCTACGGCACGGGCGGCGAGTTCGGCGAGATGCGCGTCGACCCGCGCTGCCTGCTGTACCCCGGGATCCGCGCGGCCTACGACGAGGCCCGGCTGGAGGCGGAGCTGGGTGCGCTGCGCAGCCACAGCTTCCGCCTGCTGCCCACCCTGGCCGCCTCGCTGCTGGAGGCGATGGGCTTTCCCGGGAACGACCCCACCTTGCGGGCGCTGGGCGAGCGCACGTTGAGCCTCACCGACCTTCCGGTCCCCGGCGCCAAGCGCATGGACTCGATGGCGGTGGTGCTGGCCCTGCTGTACACCGACCTGCTCGAGACCGTACCGCTGCAGGCCACCCGCACCGTCGAGCTGCCGACTCAGAAGCCCGGGAGCGGCTCGAATAGGACCCTCAACCCCAACCGGGTCACCGTCGAGCTGCCCACCCAGCGGCCGCCCGCGCGCACGGTCGAGCTGCCGATACAAAAGCCTCTGAGCGGGTCGGTGGCCAGCCTGAATCCGAATCACGGCGCCGAGCCGCCTCCCCCGCGGCCCAGCACCGGCCGCACCAGCGAGCTGCCCGCCCAGCGCCCGGGCGCGATCAACCGCACCGTGGAGCTTCCCACCCGCAAGCCGCCCACCGGCCCGAACGTGGTGCAGCCGGCGGCCGGTTCGCGGCTGCCCGAGCCGCCGCGCGGGCTGCGCACCACCGGCACCTACGCCGCCGTGGCCGGCTCGCCCGCGCCCGCCAACGAGTTCAGCAAGTCGCCCCCCAGCAGCGCCAGCCACGCCACCCTGAGCGGCAAGATCAACGAGCTCCACGACAAGCTGGGCACCCTCTCGCATTTTGCCCTGCTGGGCGTGCCCGAGAACGCCTCGCTGGCCGACATCGGCACCGCCTATCTGAAGAACGTGCGCCTGTTGCACCCGGACCGCCTGCCCGCGCTGGGCCTGGGCCACCTGACCGAGAAGGCGGCCCGCATCGTGGCCCAGCTGAACGAGGCCCAGGCGGTGCTGGCCGATCCCAAGCGGCGGACCGACTACATCGCCGCCCGCGCACGGCCGCAGGGGGCGATCGTCGATTCCGGGCAGAGCATCGTGGCCGCCGAGCGCAGCTTCCAGATGGGCGAGGTGCTGCTGCGCAAGGGCGACTACCCCAAGGCCGTCGACGCCTTCGCCGAGGCGATGCGGGCCAACCCGCTCGAGCCGATCTACAAGGCCTACTGGGCCTGGGCCCGCTGGGACAACCCGGGGCCGCACAAGGACCGCCTGGTGCGCGAGACCCTGAAGATCCTCGACGACACGCTGAAGGAACGGCCTCGCTTCCCGCTGGCGCTGCACTGGATGGGGCTCCTGCACAAGCACCTGGGCGACCTGACCGCCGCCGCCAACGCCTTCCGGGCGGCGGTCGGCCAGGACAAGAACCTGCTGGATGCCGAGCGCGAGCTGCGGGTGATCGAGCTGCGCCGCACGCGCGCCACCGCCACCCACGCGATCCCGGAAAAGCCCGCCGCCGGCAGCGCCGCCCGCCCCAAGGACGGCGTCCTGAACAAGCTGCTCAAGCGCTGACCGCCGACGCCCCCCCGGGTCGGAAACCGAACGCGACCGTGCTGCGGGCGGTGGGCGTCGAACGCGCGTCATACGGAGTGAACAACTCACTCACCAGCGTGGGCTGCGCGCCGATCGAGGCGTGACAGGGCGTGGGGTCGAACGCGATCGCCTCGAGCGACGTCCCCTCACCCCCACCCAGCGCGAGGCCGCGTTCAGCGTGCTGACCAGCGCTCGATTCGACAGTGACCCAGGCCGGCGGCGGCGTGTTCGCCCTCGCCCCGCGACAGCGGGGAGAGCGTGGGGTGAGGGGACGCCGGTGTGTGGCGACGTGAGTAAGAAAAGAGCCGTTCACCCGACTCGCCAGCAGCAATAATTGAGATGTGCTGGGTGAGGAGGGGGTGCTGGGGGCGTTCGCCGAGGGCGACCGGACTGCCCGGCGGACGCGTGAGGTGACGGCTTTGCTGGTGGCGCTGGCGGCGGCCAGCGAGCTGCAGGCGCGCGTCGACGGGCTGGTGGCGCTGGCGCGCTGGGTGATCGAGCCCGACCAGCGCCTGCCCTGGCCGCCCGCCGCGACCGGCCCGCCCGCCGCCCCGGCCTATCGTCGGCTGGCGGTGCTGGTGCTGCTGCTCGAGCGCCCGGCGATCCGGGAGGCGCTCGTGCCGGCGATCGCCGATCTGCTGGCGGCGGGCGACGGGGTGCCGCTATTCGCGGAGACCGGGCTGCCCAACGACCGCGGGCTGCTGCACGAGACCGCCGATCGCCTCTTCCGGCGGATCTTGCCCAGCCCGCGCGACGACCGCGATCTGTCGGTCCTGCTGTCGCGGCTGTTCTCGCGGGCGCGCAGCCTGGGCTGGCTGGAGAAGATGCCGCCCGAGCTGTTCCTGCGGCTGAGCGAGCTGCTGGGTCTGGCCGGCGGTCCGTCGACCGGGTTGATGGGTGCGGTGACCGATGCCTTCATCCTGGTCTGCGCGCGCGTGCAGGGGCTGGGACTGTCACAGGCGCTGCGCGAGCGCAGCCGCCGCCTTCCCGTGCAGCAGTCGCCCTTCTTCGTCCTGCCCCGCGCCGGCGATCGTCTGCTGTCCGGGCAGGCGGCCGCCGCCGACGACCAGCCCGGCTGGCGCGATGCCGTCGACGGATGCCGCCAGGAGCTGCTGTCGGTGCGGAGCAAGCTGGAGACCACCGGCATCAGCGTCGACGTGGTCTACGCCATGGAAGTCATCGAGACCGCGCTGCACCGGCTGGAGCGGCTGGCTGCCGTGCTGCTGGCCGCGCCGGGGGCCGAGCGGGCGGCGGCGGCGCACGGCCTGCTGGTGGTCCTGGTCCGCGCCCGGCTGTCCGATCGCAGCCTGCGCGCGCTGGCCTACACCAACTTGCACCTGCTGGCCCGCAAGCTGGTCGAGCGCGCCGGGCAGACCGGCGAGCACTACATCACCGCCACCCGCCGCGAATACTGGCAGCTGATGGGCACCGCCGCCGGCGGCGGGGTGATCACGCTGGGGACCGCGGCGATGAAGGTGCAGGTGGCGGCGCTGCACCTGCCGCTGTTCGTGGAGGGGCTGTTCGCCAGCACCAACTACGCCCTCTCGTTCATGCTCATCCAGCTGTGCGGGTTCACCCTGGCCACCAAGCAGCCCTCGATGACCGCGGCCACGCTGGCCGCCGCCCTGGGCGAGGCGGCCGGGCCCGAGCGGATGACCCAGGTGGTGAGCGGGGCCGCCCGCATCGCGCGCTCGCAGCTGGCCGCCGCCGCCGGCAATGTCCTGACCGTCTCGGTCGCCGCGGTCATGTTCGACAACTTCTGGTACTGGCGGCACGGGCGGGCGTACCTGGATCCGGACAAGGCCACCCGGGTGTTGCAGTCGCTGCACCCGCTGCAAAGCGGGACCATCTTCTACGCCGCCCTGACGGGCGTGATCCTGTGGGCCTCCAGCCTGGTGGGCGGCTGGGTGGAGAACTTCTCGGTCTACCGGCGCCTGCCCCAGGCCATCGCCGAGCACCGGCTGGGGCTGGTGCTGGGCCCGCGGCTCATGCGCGGGCTGGGCGACTTCTTCGCCCGCAACGTCTCGGGCTACGGGGGCAGCATCGCGCTGGGCGTGATGCTGGGCATGGCCCACCCGCTGGCCCTGTTCTTCGGCCTGCCCATCGACGTGCGCCACGTGACCCTGTCCACCGGCACCCTGGCCCTGGCCCTGGCCGCCGGCGACTGGGCCGGCGTGCGCGACCCCGCCGCCCTGGCGGCAATGGCCGGCATCGCCATCATCTTCGTGCTCAACCTCAGCGTCAGCTTCCTGCTGGCGCTGATGGTGGCCTTCCGCGCGCGCGAGGTGCCCCGCCGGGATCGGCTCTCGTTGCTGTCCGCCATCGCCCGCGGGTTCTTGCGCCACCCGGGGCAGTTCCTGCTGCCCCCGCCGTCGGGGACGCGAACGCCGCCCTAGTCGTCGCCGCCGCCGGATTCCTCGTCGTCGCTCGCGGTGGCTTCGCCCATCTTGGCGTACCACTTCTCGAAGATCTCGTTGATCTGGCGAGCCTGCTTCTCGCTGGAGACGTTGAAGGAGGACTGCTTGCGGTAGGCGCCTTTCCACTTCTTGAAGCGCACGATGGCGATCTTCGGCGCCCGGAACTGGCCGCTGGCCTTGTTCAGCTCCTGATAAAGGAACATCAAGGTGGCCCAGGTGCCCTTGGTCAACACGACCTTGTCCAGCTCCTTGCGGACCAGCACGCCTTCGTCTTCGTAGTTGTAGGTCAGCTCGTCGAGCGTCTCGGCCATCCGTCCCTCTCGAAACCGTGGGGTTAGATAGTAGCGGGGTTCTGCCTGATCAGGTGGCTGAGGAAGGTGCTGATGGCCCGCCGATCGCTCATGGCCAGACGGGTGAACTCGATGCCCATCCCGGCTTCCTTGTTGCGCCCGCGCGACACCCGCACCACCTTGCCGGTCGCCTTGATCACCGGGCCACCGGGCAGCGGGATCTCCAGATGCAACACCTCGCCCACCTCGAACAGCAGCGCCGAGCGCAGGAAGGCCCCGCCCTCGGACACGTCGGCCGAATCGAGCCGGATGCCACCGGCCACCCGGCTGCCCGCCGTCCGCACGGAGACCGGAATCTCGGCGGGGCGGCGGTCGAACTTTCGTTGGTCGCGCTGGCCCGGTGCCCGCGTCACGGCTGAAGATCTACCACCGCCGAGGAGCGCACCTCGAGCGTCAGCCGCACCGTCGGGTTGCCCGACGCCGAGGGCGGCTGGGCCTGGGAGGTCACTCCCGACAAGAATTGGCTCTCGCGTGCCACCGCCTGGATGGTGACCGGCACCCGCAGGGCGGCCAGCCGGGCCAGGTCCGCCGCTGGCACCACCACCCGGTAGCGATCCGCGCCGCCGGGATGAGCCGTCACGGGACAGGCCAGCGCCCAGGTGGCCACGAAGGGCCGGATCTCGACGAACGTGCGCGGCGGCCCGATGACCGACAGGACAAGGTCGCGGCTGGCGCTGAACGAGGGCTTGGCGGGCAGGGGCGAGCCATCGCTGTTCTCGATCCGCGGCAGCGGGGGCACCGGCACGCGGGCGCCGCTGTCACCCAGCCACAGCAGGTCGGGGCTGTCCACGAGATCGATGGGCCCCGCCTCCGCGATCACCCCGCCGACCACCGAGGCCACGTTGGGGAACACATGCGGAGAGGGCTTCAGCACCGAGGGACCGTTGACGTCCAGGTCCTCGGTGTTGCCCGACTGCCAGAAGCCGAGCGACAGATTGTAGAGCGCTTCCAGCTCGACCCGGCCGCCCTGGGCAGCCTGGAGACCGAGCGACCGCGCGGTGCCGGTCACATCGCGGACCGCACAGGCGCCCTCGGGGGGCGGAGCCACCAGCGGATCGACCGCCGGCAGGACGTCGTCGGGGCTGACCCCGTTGACCGTGGCGTGGAAGGCGACCACCGATGCGGACGGGGTACCACCGTTGGGCGCCTCCAGCCGCACGGCGACCTCGTCGATGCGCTGTCCCGGGGGGTCGGACGCATCCCGGGGCCGGGGCGTGATGTCGCAGCCCGCGCCCGCAAAGACGACGGACAGGGCGAGGGGGGTAGCCCAGGTGGAGAATGCTCCCAGGGGAGAGGACCGCATGGGGGAAATCACTTCTAGACGCTCGCTTTTAGACGCAAGCGGGCAGGAACGCAACCCATTATACCGGCCGGTCGTGGGCAAGGCCAGGGTGCAGGTCACAACAGTGGTAAAAGCCTCGCGTTGACGATCATGTCTCGTATCGATCCCAAGGAAGTCCAGGAGATCGCTCGGCTGGCACGGCTGCGCCTGAGCGATGACGAGGTGGCCCGGATGGCGCACGACCTCGATGCCATTTTAACCCACATCGAGCAGTTGCGGCAGCTGGACACGCGCGACATCGAGCCGATGACCCACGCCGTGCCGTTCGACTGCCCGTTCCGCGAGGACCAGGTCGGCCAGATGCTGCCGGTGGACGAGGCGCTGCAGAACGCGCCCCGCCGCGAGGACAGCTTCTTCGAGGTGCCGCGGGTGGTGCCCGACACCGGCGGCGGCCGCCCCGGGGAGGGGTCGTGAGCCTTCCGGATCTGCTGGGCGCCTCCGTGCACGACCTGGCCGCCGGCGTGCGGGCCCGCCGCTTCTCGGCGCGCGCGCTGACCGACGCCTACCTGGACCGGATCGAACGGCTGGACGGGCAGCTGGGCAGCTTCCTGCTGGTCGACGCCGCCGGCGCGCGGGCGCAGGCCGATGCGGTCGACGCGCGCGTGGCGGCCGGGCAGGACCCGGGGCCGCTGGCCGGCGTGCCCATCGCGCTCAAGGACCTGTACGTCACGCGCGATCTGCCCACCACCTGCGCCTCGAAGATCCTGCGCGGGTTCGTGGCGCCGTACGAATCGACCGCCGGCGCGCGGCTGGCGGCAGCGGGTGCGGTCCGGCTGGGCAAGCTGAACATGGACGAGTTCGCCATGGGCTCGTCCAACGAGAACAGCTCGGTGCGGCCGGTGCGCAACCCCTGGGACCTCGAACGCGTGCCGGGCGGCTCGTCGGGTGGATCGGCGGCGGCGGTGGCCGCCTCGCTGTGCGTGGCCACCCTGGGCTCGGACACCGGCGGCTCGATCCGCCAGCCGGCGGCGCTGACCGGTCTGGCCGGGCTCAAGCCGACCTACGGACGGATCTCCCGCCACGGGGTGGTGGCCTTCGCCTCCTCGCTGGATTGCCCCGGGCCGCTGGGCCGGTCGGTCGAGGACGTGGCCGCGGTGATGGAGGTGATCGCCGGGCACGACCCGCTGGACGCGACCTCGATCGCCGCGCCGGTGGGCTCCTACCGGAAGGCCTGCGCGGCGGGCCTTTCCGGCATGCGGCTGGGCATCCCCGCCGAATATTTCCAGCCCGGCATCGACCCCGAGATCGAGTCCGGCGTGCGGGCGGCCATCGACACCCTGGCCGCCGCCGGCGCGCAGGTGGTCCCGGTCTCGCTGCCGCACACCGGATACGCGGTGGCCACCTATTATCTGATCTGCACCGCCGAGGCCTCCTCGAACCTGGCCCGCTACGACGGCATCCGCTACGGCCACCGGACCGACCAGGAAGGCTCGCTCGAAACCCTGGTCTCGGCCACCCGGGGCGAGGGCTTCGGCGCGGAGGTCAAGCGCCGGATCATCCTCGGCACCTACGTCCTGCGCGCGGGTTATTACGAGGCCTACTACGGCAAGGCCCTGCGCGTGCGCCGCCTGATCGCCGACGACTTCGCGCGCGCCTTCGCCAGCTGCGACGTCCTTCTGACCCCCACCTCCCCCCTGCCCGCCTTCCGCCTGGGCGAGAAGGTGTCCGATCCGATCCAGATGTACCTGGCCGACATCTTCACCGTGGGCGCCTCGCTGGCCGGGCTGCCGGCGCTGTCGCAGACCTGCGGCTTCACCCGGTCGGGCCTGCCGGTCGGCATGCAGATCATCGCCCCGGCCCTGGGCGAGGAGGCCATCTTCCGGGTGGCCGGCGCCTACCAGAAGCTGACCGACTGGCACCGGCGGCACCCACCTTTCGCCGGAGGCGCCTCGTGATCGATCAGTCGAGCTTCGAGCCGGTGATCGGGCTGGAGGTGCACGTCCAGCTGGCCACCCGGTCCAAGCTGTTCTCGTCGGCCGCGGCCGCGTTCGGGGGCGAGCCCAACACCGCCACCGACCCGCTGGTGCTGGGGCTGCCCGGCACCTTGCCGGTGCTCAACCGGGCGGTGGTCGAGATGGCGGTGCGCTTCGGGCTGGCGGTGGGCGGGCGCATCCGCCCGCGCTGCCGGTTCGCCCGCAAGCACTACTTCTATCCCGACCTGCCCAAGGGCTTCCAGACCTCGCAATACGACGAGCCGCTGGTCGAGGGCGGCACGGTCTCGTTCCGGCTGCGGGGCGAGCACCGCACCGTGCGCCTGACCCGCATCCACCTCGAGGAGGACGCCGGCAAGCTGGTGCACGGGCCGCGCAGCAGCCTGGTCGACTACAACCGGGCCGGGGTCCCGCTGTGCGAGGCGGTCAGCGAGCCGGACATCCGTTCGGCTGACGAGGCGGCCGAATACCTGCGGGCGCTGCGCACCCTGGTGCGCTACCTGGGGATCAGCGACGGCAACATGGAAGAGGGGTCCCTGCGCTGCGACGCCAACGTGTCCTTGCGGCCGCGCGGGGAGACCACCCTGGGCACCAAGACCGAGCTCAAGAACATCAACTCGTTCAAGAACGTCAAGGAGGCGATCGAGCACGAGATCAAGCGGCAGGCCCAGCTGCTGTCGCGGGGCGAGCGGGTGGTGCAGGAGACGCGGCTGTGGGATGCGACCAAGGGCCTGTCGGCCTCGATGCGCTCGAAGGAGCACGCCCACGACTACCGCTATTTCCCCGAGCCCGACCTGCCCCCGCTGGCGGTCGACGAGGTCTTCGTGGCCCGGGTGCGCGGCGGGTTGCCCGAGCTGCCCGAGGCCCGCTTCTCCCGCTACACCACCGCGCTGGGGCTGTCGCCGCAGGACGCGGGCGTGCTGGTCTCGGAGAAGGAGATCGCCGACTACTTCGACGCCGCCGTCACCGCCGCCGGCGCCGGCGCGGGCACGGAGAAAAAGGTGGCCAACTGGGTGATCAACGAGGTGCTGGCCCGGGTGCCGGACGCGCGTGGGCTGGCGGCGTCCGACCTGCCGGTGCCGCCGGCGGGGATCGCCGAGCTGGTGGGTCTGCTGGAGCGGGGCGCGGTCTCGGGCAAGCAGGCCAAGGAGGTGTTCGGGCGCATGTGGCAGCAGCGCCGCGCCGCCGCCGACATCGTGGCTGCCGAGGGGATGACCCAGGTGTCCGACACCGCCGCGCTGGAGGCGGCCTGCCAGGCCGCCATCGCCGCCCACCCCGAGGAGGTGGCCCGCTACCGGGCGGGCCGGGCGCAGCTGCTCGGCTTCTTCGTGGGGCAGGTCCTGAAGGAGACCGGCGGTCAGGCTAATCCCAAAGTCGTCAGCGAGATCCTACGTAGGCTGATGTCGCAGTGATGCCGTAGCGCGGTCGTTCAAGGTCTCCTCGGGGCGTGACGATGAGTCGCATGCCCTTGTCGTTTTTTCCCGGGGAGGATCCATGAAACGGCTGATCTTGCTGGGCCTCGCTGTCGGCTTTGGCGCCTGCGGCGGCGGAGGCGAGCACCCCCAGCGCAGCATCACCATCGGAACGTTGATCGACAGGTCGGGGTCCAACTTCACCCCCAGCTGGGGTCACGCCACCGACCTGGCCATCGCCGACATGAACGAAGCCCTGAAGCGGGCCAGCTACCGCGACCTGCAGTTCGTCAGCGTGTCGGCGGACAACCAGAGCATGGCCACCGTCGCCGCCGACAAGGCCAAAGATCTGGTGCGCAACAAGGGCGCCCGCGCGCTGATCACCGACACCAGCCTGGCCGACCTGGCGGTCAACGCCCTGAACTACGCGGCCAACCCGGCCGACCGTCTGAACGTGCCGGTGATGTGTTTCGTCTGCACCTCCTCGGCGGTGAACAACGCCTCCGCTCCGGACAGCAACGACCCGATCGCCGACCAGGGCAAGCGCGACCCGGGCCACTGGAACTGGCGGACGGCGATGTTGACCTCGCTGCAGGCGCCGGTGCTGGTCCAGATCTTCCTGGGTCGCGGCAACAACGGCGACACCAACGGCGACGGCAAGTTCAAGGCGTCGATCTACGCCACCAACGAGTCGTTCGGCCTCACCCTGTCCAACGCCATCCGCGACGCCATCCGCAAGCAGCACGGCGAGGGGGCGCTGATCGAGCAGCTGTACCTGGACCCCAAGGCCGACCCGGCCAGCCACGACTTCGGCGCCGATCTGGAGAAGCTGACCGACGACTTCAACGAGGACAGCAAGGTGATCGACGGCAAACCGGACGTCGTGTTCAACACCGTCTTCCTGAACTACTCGATCGCGCTGCTGAAGGCCTACGTGCAGGGCAACTACAAGGTGCCGATGATGGCGGGCGACACCTTCCGGCGGCGGACGGCGCTGGACGTGCTGGGCGAGGCGGCCAACGGCCAGGAAGGCACCTCGCCGCTGGTGGCCGACACCACCCCCTCGGGCGAGACCTTCAAGAACGAGCTGCTGGCGGCGGCCAACCTGACGCCGTCGAGCTACGACGCCCAGGCTTACGATGCGGTCACGGCGGTGTTGCTGGCGTCGCTGATCGCCTCGCAGTCGCTGATCGACCCCACCCAGGTCACCGCTGCCCAGATCCGCGACGCCCTGCCGCTGGTCAACGTGCCGGTCGGCGAGGTGGTGCGCCCCGGCCCGCGCGATCTCGCCCGCGCCGCCGAGCTGATCGCGGCGGGCAAGCCCATCAACTACCAGGGCGCCTCGGGCACCGTGGACTTCGACCAGGACCGCACGGCCGTCGGCAAGATCGTGCGCTGGAAGGTCGAGGGCCGTCAGTTCGCCGACTACGAGCAGTACGACTGCGCCAAGGGCGCCGACTGCCCGCTGGTGCACTAGAGACCGCCGTTTTTCGAGTCGGCCACGGCCGTCCTCGCTGACCGCCGCGCCCACCCTGAATGCCGGATCGGCACATCGGGGCGTGGCGAGGGTGTGCCTTTTCTGGTGATCTCGGGTTGCGGTGTCCTGTATGAAAACGTTGGCACCGGGGGGAGCCAGGGGCGAAAAACCCAAGCAAACCCGAGGAGAACCTGATGAAACCTCCCGTACTCGGATCGGCCCTCCTTTCGATCGTCTGCCTGGCGGTCGCGTGCGGCAAGGACGCGCCGCCGCCTGCCGAGGAGCTGCGGATCGGTGTGCTCATCGATGATGCGTCGCCGGCCAAGGCGGGATTCGCCGCTGCCGCGCGGCTGGCGGAGACGCAGCTCAACCAGGGGCTGGCGGGCGCGGGCAGCGGGCTGCGCGTGGCGGTGGTGCCGTCGTTTTACGGCATGGGAATGGCGGGGGCGGCGGCGACGGCGCTGGTCAACGACCAGGCGGTGCGCGCGCTGGTCAGCGACATCAGCGGCAACACCGCGACCGTCAACGCCTTCAACTACGAGGCGCCGGCGACCTGGAAGCGCAAGGCGCCCGTCACCTGCTACCAGTGCTCGTCGGCGTTCTTCAACGATCCGGCGCAGATGAATCCGGGCTACCGGGACGCCGACAACTGGCTGTACCGCACCTTCTTCAACGCCGCCTACGAGTCGGCGGTGCAGATCCAGATGGTGCTGGGCAAGCCGGACCGGGGCGATGCCAACCGCGACGGACATCTGAAGATCGCGGTGTATTACGATTCGTTTCACCAGTCGGCGGCCACCACCATGCCGACCATCATGGGGTCGCTGCACCAGGGGGTGCATTCGGTGGAGCTGGTGGCCAAGACGTTGCCCAGCACGCCCGCCTCGCGCATGTCCGAGCTGAAGTCGCTGCTGGACGTGACGCCGGGATCACCCGCGCCCGACGCCGTGTACCTGGCCTTCCTCCCGCAGAACGCGCCCGAGGCGCTGGCCGACTTCCGCGCCAGCGGCAGCCGCGTGCCGGTGCAGGCGAACAACGGCGTCCGGCGCGACTTCCTGCTGTCCAGCTTGCTGGCCAGCGGCGCCGAGGGGCTGGAGGGCAGCTCGGTGCGCGCGGTGGCCGGCTCGCCCGTGGGCCAGGCGTTTGCCCACGCGTTCATGGAGGCCAGCGGCCAGCCGCCCGAGCTGACCGCCTCGTATCTGTTCGACGCCGTCGCGGTCCACGCGCTGGCGGCGCTGGTCGCCACCGCCGGCGGGACGCCGCTTTCGCAGGTGACCGACGAGGCGCTGCGCGACGCCCTCGCCCACGTCGGCGATCGGGCGGGTACGCGGGTGGAGGGCACCGCGGCGGGCTTCGAGCAGGCGGCCCGCAAGATCCGCGACCACCAGGCCATCGACTACGACGGCGCGGCGAGCCCGACCGACCTGACCGCCGCCGGCGAGATGTACCCGGAGCTGGTGCACTGGAAGATCCAGAGCGGACGCTTCGTCGAGCTCGAGGCGTACCAGTGCGATCCCGAACACCCCAACTGCGCGCTGCAGGTCGCGCGCTGAGGCAGCGGTCCCCGGCTCGGCCCCCAAAAAAAATCTGTATCGCACCGGCGGGTCGGTCGTTGGTCGACCTGTGAGGCCCTGGTGGCCGAGGGGGACCCGATGCGAAACAAGACGCTCATGCTCGTGGCCCTGCCTGCGCTCGCCCTCGCGGCGGGCGCCGGCTGCAACACGCGCGAGATAGTGCCGGTCCAGTCGTCATCCTATGGCGCCGGTACCGGCGACATCGACAGCCCCGGCGGAGGCAGCATCGACAACCCGGGTGGCGGTGGCGGTGGCGGCAGCGGCGGCGCCGGCGGCCAGAACGGCGGCAGCGGCGGTGAAGGCGGCGAGGGCGGCGGCGGCGGCGAGGGCTGCACGTTCACGCAGGGGTACTGGAAGAATCATCCCTCGGCCTGGCCGGTCGACCAGCTGGCGCTGGGCCAGACCACGTACAGCAAGAGCGAGCTGCTGGCCATCTTCCACACGCCACCGGCGGGCAACGGCCTGCTGGCGCTCGCCCACCAGCTGATCGCGGCCAAGCTGAACCTGGCCTCGGGCGCGAGCGGCGGCGGCATCGACCAGGTGATCGCCGACGCCGACGCTCTGATCGGTGCGCTGGTGGTCCCGCCCAGGGGTGATGGATCGCTGTCCGCCGACAAGACCAGCGACCTGACCGGGAAGCTGGGCGCCTTCAACGAGGGTCAGGTGGGCCCGGGCCACTGCGGCGACGGACCAACGCGTCCGATGCCGCCGCCCACCGGCGACCCCATGACGGGCGGGACGCCGCCCACCATGCCGCCGCCCACCATGCCGCCCACCACCTTCCCCCCCGGCACCCTGGACTAGCGATGACGGTCCGCCGGCGATTGCGCGCTCTGTTCCGGCGGCGCTCCCAACAGCCGGACGAGCCCTTCGCGATGGAGCCGGATCCCGAGTGGGACGAGCTCCTCGCCTGGGCCGACGTCTCCTCCGCTTCGAACGCCCCACCCGCCCCGAGCCCTCCTCCCGGCGACGACGAGGAGGACCTCGACTGGACCGCCGCCATCGCCCGCGCCAAGACCGAGGCGCTGGCGGCGGCCCAGGCCCCACCCCCGGCAGCGGCAGCGGTCAGCGAAGCGGCGCCGCCAGAGCCTGCGGTGACGGAGTCGACGGAGGAGCGCGAATGGGCCGACGCCGTGGAGCGCGCCAAGCGCCAGCAACAGCCAGACCCTGCCCCCGACGGCGCCGAATGGAATGCCGCCCTGGAGCGCGCCCGCCAGCGACGTGAACGCCGAGAAGCCGAGCAAGCGGCCGCCCGGTTGGAGGCCAAGGCGCAGCAGGAGAGCGCCGAAGAACAGGCCGAATGGAATGCCGCTCTGGAACGCGCCAAGCAGCAGGACGTCGCGCAGACCCAGACCGAGCAAGCGGAGTGGGCCGCGGCTGTCGCCCGGGCCAAGCAGCGCCCACCCGAACCCACGCCGGTGCGCGGCCGCCCCAGCATCGACATCCGCGAGTGGGAAGAACGCATCGCCCGCGTGCGCAAGACGCCGCCTCGCCCGGCCAATGACGTCCGCTCACCGGGCGGGCCGTCGCTGCTCGAGCGACTGGACCGGCTCGCCGCCCGGGTCGATCAGAACAAGAACCAGAACGCTCCCAGCGAAGAGGAACAGCAGTGGAAGCTCGCCATCTCCCGGGCCAAGAAGGGCAACGCCTGAGCGCGATCGACCCTACGAACGCCTGAGCGCGATCGATCTCGGGATCGATCGTCCGAACACCTCCCGCCAGCGGATCGGGCATGGGAGGTGTTCGGGGATCGCTTGCGATCACGTCACTTGTGGTCGTGGTCGTGGTGCTTGCGCGGCGCCATCACCAGCTTGCCGAACAGACCGTGCTCCTCCTCTTCGGGGCCGGCGGTGAAGACCAGGTCGGTCTTCTCGAAGCCGCCCACGCCCGGTCCGAAGGCGATGGCCCACAGGCCGTCGATCTCCAGCGGGTGGTTCGGCGCATCCATGAGCGGCCCCATCCCCTGGGCCTGGATCCCATGTTCGCTGTCGAAGGTCAGGTCGTAGGTGTTGATCCGGCCGTCACCGAAGTTGCCGATCAGCATCCGCACGGTCGTCGATTCCGGGTCGCTCGGCATGAAGGCCATGCCCCAGGGGGCGTTGAGCGCGCCGTCCGAGATCAGCCGCACGCGCGAGCCGCCCATGGCGTCGAAGACGTCCACGAAGCCGAAGCCGGGACCGGTCACGTCGTCTTCACCCTCCTCGTCCTGCTGAGCGTAGGTGACGTAGATGTGGTCGCGGTAGGCCATGACGTTGAAGGGGGCGTAGTTGTCGGGCAGGTCAGGATCGGCGAACGCCTTGATGTGGCAGCTGACGGGCTGATAGTTCTCGTCGAACACGTCGACGCGGCGGTTGTGGAAGTCGGCGGCGTAAAGGAACGTCTGGCCTTCCGACTGCAACAGGGTCACGCCCTTGTAGATGGCGTCGTTGCCCGAGTTATCGACCCGCAGGACGGCGCTGTTCTCGCTGGCCGGCTGCCATCCGCTGATGGTGCCGTTCTCGGTCACGAAGATGAAGCGATCGCCGCCGAACTTGTCCTCGAAGCTGTTGAACACCTGCCCCGTGGGATTGGCCTCCTCGTCGCCCGGAGCGGGCGGGATGCCCACGCTCAGCAGCAGGTTACCCTCGCCGTCGTACACCTGAGAAAGACCCCGCTCTGCCGAGGACACCCAGGCTGCCCCGGTAGGCCCGAAGGCCAGGCCCCAGGCGTTGACCAGGTTGGGGTCGGTGTTATTCGCCTTTCCCTCCTGGTCGGACACCAGGTTCACCTGGCGGACGAATTGCATCGTCCCCCGGTCCTTCTGGCCGTTTGCGGAGACTTGAACGGAATCCGGGTCATCGCCACACCCGAGTGCCAAAAAAGCAAGCCCACACGCCACAGATATCACCTTCATGTTTTCCCCTTCCGCAACAGATGCGCGCGTACTTCCCATCTCGCGGGCGCGCGCCCCCGCTTCGCCAACACCCTGGATCGCGCACGGTTGGCGTCGCGGTGAGCACGCCACCTCTTTCCCCCCGTGCGGCGGCCGGTAGTCAGTCGGACGAGGAGAAACCGAGGCGTGTCTGCTGCGTAATCGAGGCTGGACGCCTTCACTTCACGTCCAGCCATATCCATCATGAACACTCTCGCCCATCCTCCGAAATGGCCCCCCCTGATCGGACTCGTGGCCGGTCTTGCCTGCGCGCCCGGCTTCGACCGCGCTCCCGCTGCCACCACCGCGACCACTGACGACGGCGATCTGATCGCGATCGCCGGACCGTCCGATCCCGATCGCCTGCGCCCGGTCCAGCGGGTGCCCCGCGACCGCTACGGCGTCGTGGGAGACTTCCCGCTGGGCCTGGACGACACCGCCGGTTTCGTCTACCCCGGCGCCGATGCGGACGAGCGCGCCTCGCTGCTGGATGGCCTGAAGTTCTTCAGCACCCGCCACACCGCCGCCGAGGGTCTGGGACCGCTGGCCAATCAGAAGATGTGCCTGGGCTGCCACCTCAGCACCGAGGAGGCGGTGCCCGGCGCCGGTCTGGTCACGGCGGCCTCGCCGCTGGCCCGCGCGGCCCGCGCCACCCCGACCAACTTCGCGTTCACCGCCACGGATCCGAGCACCGGCGGCGGGCAGCCCGCCGACAGCCTCGACGCGATCGACGGCCCCGGCCACACCGCCGCCTTCACCATCTTCGGCGACTTCACCCCGGCGGCCCGGACCTTCGATGGCCTGCTCGACTACTCGGGTTTCGTGCAGCACACGCGGCCGACCGTGCCCGCCTGCCTGCCCGATCCCATCTTGCCGCTGGCCTCCGACCCCAACCTGCAAGGGGGACTCGATCCGATCACCCGACAGTCGCCCACCGGCGCGCGCCGGACCGCCGCCGAGCGGGCCGCTCCCCCTTACATCGGCCGCGGGTTGATGGAAGCGATCTTCGCCGACGACATCCTGGCCGGCGAGGACCCGGACGACACCCGTGACCACCCATCGTCGCTGGCGCACGACCGCTTTCCCGGCTGCACCGGCGACTGCATCTCCGGACGTCATAACGAGAACACTTCCCAGCAGGCCTTCGCCGGGGGTGACCCGACGGTGCGGCTGGGGCGCTTCGGCCTGCGCGCCGCCGGACCCACCGTGTTGCAGTTCGTGGTGGGCGGCGTGCAGGGCGAGCTGGGCTTCACCACGGACTTCAACATGAACGAGCTGCGCCAGCACAGCGGGGTGGGCAGTTCGGTCTGCGCGGACAACGTACCCGACCCGGAGATCTCCCGGCACGAGGTGCTCAGCTGCCGCCAGCTGATCCGGCTGGTGGCGCCGCCCGAGTTCGGCGATACGCTGCTGGGTCTGCTCCGCTCCAGCGAGCCCGAGGCCCCTCGCTCTGCCGGCACCGCCGCGGCCGCCGTGCAGCGGGGCGCGGCGCTGTTTGGCATCGACCTGCGGGCCTTCGCCAACCGCATGGTGGACGGCCGCATGCCCACAGGGGGAGATGGCCTGGACGCGCACGCCATCGACTCGCGCGACCGCGGGCTGAACTGCGTCGGCTGCCACACGCCGGTGCAAGCCACCGGGCAGTCACCGGCCGCGGTCGGCGGCCGCCACCTCAGCCACGTCTGGGCGCCCATCTTCTCGGATCTGCTGGTACATGAAGGTCCCGAGGTCACGCCCGAACGGCTGGCCAGCACGCCCCGCCTCCCCCTGGTGATCCACCGCGGCGACGCCGCCACCTTCGATCTTTCGCGCAACCTGGCCGAAGACGCCCTCCCCAACCAGGGCCTCGCCAGCGGCCGCGAGTTCCGGACCGCGCCGCTGATGGCGATGGGCCGGGTGGGCCCGCCCTACCTGCACGATGCCCGCGTCTACCTCAGCCGCCTGTCGGTCGAGCGCGCCCCCGCCGGCACGGTGTATTCGGACGCCACCGTCACCAACGCCCCCCTGGTGGTCCGCACCGTCGAGGACGCGATCCGCGCGGCCATCGAGCTGCACGACCTGCCACCGCCCGACGATGCCCGCACGCCGCCCGACGGTGGCTGTCCCCTGCCCCCGACCGGCGCGGTCGGCGAAGTCCACTACGCCGGTGCGGCCGACATCTGCCCGGCCTACGACAGCCCGCTGTCGCTGCGCAACCGCGGCGAGGCCCGGGAGACCATCCGGCGCTACCGGGCGCTCAGCGCCGCCGACCAGCGCGCGCTGATCGCGTTCCTGCGCGAGCTGTGACAAGCTCGCCTCCCTCGGTCACAGGAGGCGGTCATGAGAGCACTCGCAGCGCTGATGATGGTTGTCGCATCGGTGTCCACCGCGAAGGCGGCCGATCCGAACGCGGCTCTGGTCAAATCACACGCGGGCAAGGTCTGGGTCCGGGCCGATCCGTTCCCGGCCAGCGAGGGCGACAAGCTGGGCTCGTACCTCGCCGGCCAGAAGCCCGCCGGCGAGGTGGCCGCCAGCAAGAAAGACGGGCCCTGGGTGATCCACTACCTGGCCGTGTTCAAGAAGCCGGCCATCAAGGGCCCCATGACCGTCCAGTTCTACGAGAAGTCGGACAGCAAGAACGTCGTCGACCAGTATTCGCCCACCATCGAGAACCCGTCGCTGATCTTCCAGAACAGCTACGACCTGTCGCCCGACCTCGGCTTCAACAAGGGCCGCACCTACGTCATCCG
>JBKPRZ010000005.1:0-30774 GCA_046734815.1 Myxococcota bacterium
TCGGGCACGCGTGCGCCGATCGCCTCGGCGCGCGAACCGGCGTAGCCACGTTCGGCGTCGCGGGCCGCGCGGTGTCGGGCGTAGCGTTCCCAGTCCGCCAGCGACCCGGCAGGGTCGCCGGTGGCCGCCCGCGCATCGCCCAGCGCGGCCAGCAGGCACAGCTCGGCCTCGTCGCGGTCGGGGAGGGCGGGGGGCGGCCCGGCGGAGGCGAAGGGCGACAGCAGCTGCAGCGCCGCGCCCGGCTGCTGGTTTCGCGCCTCCAGCAGACCGCGGACGAACTGCACCACCGGATCGGAAGAGGAGCCGGCGTTCGCCTCCAGCTGCGCGCGGGCGGCGGCGGCGTCACCGGACGACAGGTCCAGGCGGGCCAGCAACGCGCCGGCCCGGGCCCGTGCGGGTGACCGGGGGTGGCGCGCGACGAAGCTCTGGAGGGCGGCGCGGGCGGGGGCGGGGTTGGAGATCGAATAGGACTGCACCGCTTGCTGGAGCTCGGCGTTCTCGTCCGCCTGGGCCCCCTCGACCGGTGCGGGGGTCTCGCCCGGGGGCAGGGGGGCCTGCTCGGGCGGCTCGGGCGGCGGCATCTTGACGGCGGGTCGGACCAGTCCACACCCCGACGCCACCAGGAGAGCGCCCAGGAGCTTTCTCCGCATCACCTGGTTCTACGCCATCGCGACGGTCCCCGCACGGCCGTGTTATGACCCTCCCGCCATGCAGACCGCCACGCAGCCGCCCGTCCGATTGTCGAAGTACCTGATCCCGACCCTGAAAGAGGCGCCGGCGGAGGCGGAGGTCCCCTCGCACATCCTGATGGTGCGCGGGGGCTACATGCGCAAGGTGGCGGCGGGGGTCTACTCGTTCCTGCCCCTGGGCTGGCGGGTGGTCGAGAAGATCCGGCGGATCATCCGCGAGGAGATGAACCGCGCCGGCGCGCAGGAGGTTTTCCTGCCGGCGGTGATCCCGGCCGAGCTGTGGCAGGAATCGGGGCGCTGGGACCAGTACGGTGCCCAGCTGCTGCGCCTGAAGGACCGCAAGGGCGCCGACTTCGTGATCGGCCCGACCCACGAGGAGGTGATCGTCGACCTGGTCCGCGGCGACGTGCGCAGCTACCGGCAGCTGCCGATCAACCTGTACCAGATCCAGACCAAGTTCCGCGACGAGCTGCGGCCCCGAGCCGGGCTGATGCGCGGGCGCGAGTTCATCATGAAGGACGCCTACTCGTTCCACACCGGCGAGGAGGACGCCGGGCGCGAATACACGAACATGTACGACACCTACGGCCGCATCTTCAGCCGCTGCGGCCTGGCCTTCCGGGCGGTGGAGGCGGACACCGGCGCCATCGGTGGCTCGCGCTCGCACGAGTTCCAGGTCCTGGCCGAGACCGGCGAGGACGCGCTGGTGGCCTGCAACGGCTGCTCGTACGCCGCCAACGTCGAGGAGGCGCGGGTGCGCAGCGAGAACCGACCCGCCCCCACCGGGACGGTGCCGGCGCGCGAGACGGTGGCCACGCCGGGCAAGCGCACCATCGAGGAGGTCAGCGGGTTCCTGGGCGTGCCGCCCACCGCGCTGGCCAAGACCCTGATCTACCTGGCCGACGGCAAGCCGGTGGCGGTGCTGGTGCGCGGGGACCACACCGTCAACGAGATCAAGCTGCGCGCGGCGCTGGGCGCACGCGAGCTGGTGATGGCCACCGACCGGGCGGTCGAGGAGGTGACCGGAGCGCCGGTGGGCTTTGCCGGCCCGGTGGGGCTGAAGATCCCGGTCCACCTCGATCTGGAGGTGGCGGCGATGGCGGAGATCGTCTGCGGGGCCAACGCCGCCGACGCCCATCACCGGCACGTCCAGGCCGGCCGCGACTTCCAGCCGACCGCCACCGGCGACTATCGTCAGGCGGCGCCGGGCGACCGCTGCCCGCGCTGCGAGAGCGGGATCTTCGTCGGCTACCGCGGCATCGAGGTGGGGCACGTGTTCTTCCTGGGCACGAAGTACTCCGAGCCGATGAAGTGCAACTTCCTGGCCGCCGACGGTAAAGAAAAACCGATGGTGATGGGTTGCTACGGCATCGGGGTCACCCGCATCGCCGCCGCCGCCATCGAGCAGAACCACGACGGCGATGGCATCGCCTGGCCGGTGCCGATCGCGCCGTTCGAGGTGAATCTGCTGTCCCTGCAGCCGGGTGACCCCGAGGTGCAGAAGGCCTGCGACCGCCTGGAGGGCGAGCTTGCGGCCGCCGGGCTGGAGGTGCTGCACGACGACCGCGACGAGCGGCCGGGGGTCAAGTTCAAGGACGCCGATCTCATCGGCATTCCCTACCGGATCGCGGTGGGCAAGAAGGGGATCGCCGAGGGGGTGGTGGAGGTGAAGGCGCGGCGGTCGCCCGAGGTGGTCAAGGTGAAGCTGGACGAGGCGGTGGCCCACGTGCGCGAGCGCGTGCTGCGCGAGCGCGCCGGCAGCCGCACGGAGACCGCCCGGTGACCACGCGCATGGCCCTGCCGGCGCGCGAGCGGGTGATCGTGGCGCTGGACGTGCCCGACCTGCGCGCGCTGGGGGAGCTGCTGGATCGCCTGGAAGGAGAGCCGCGTTTTTACAAGGTGGGGCTGGAGCTGTTCGTGGCCGAAGGGGCCCGCGCGGTGGAGGCGGTCAAGGCGCGGGGGGCACATGTGTTCCTGGACCTGAAGCTGCACGACATCCCCGAGACCGTGGCCCGCGCGGTGGCCACCGCGGGCACGCTGGGCGTCGACCTCCTGACCGTGCACGTGTCCGGCGGGCGCGAGATGTGCCAGCGGGCGGCGGCGGCCACTCCCGACGGCCTGCGCTTGCTGGGGGTGACGGTGCTGACCAGCCTCACCGCCGAGGACCTGGGCGCCGATGGCACCTCCGACACGCCCGCGCAGCTGGTGGCGCGCCGGGCGCGGCTGGCGGCGGAGGTCGGCCTTCACGGGCTGGTCTGCTCGTCGCAGGAGATCGCCCTGGCCCGGGCAGCGGCCCCCCAGGCTCTGCTGGTGGTGCCCGGGATCCGACCGGCGGGGTCGGAGGCGGGCGACCAGAAGCGGATCGCCACCCCCGGCGCGGCCATCGCCGCCGGGGCGGACTGGCTGGTGGTGGGTCGGCCCATCCGCGACGCGGCCTCGCCGGCCGAGGCCTTCAGCCGGATCGTGAAGGAGGTCGAGTCGGCCGCGTGACCGGACCGGAGCGGCGGGTGATCTTCGGCGTGCGTCCGGTGGAGGAGGTCTGCCGGGCGCGGCCGCGCGAGGTGGCGGTCGTGTACCTCGCCGAAGGCACGCGCGGGGCCGAGGTCGAACGGGCGGTGGCGGCGGCCCGCGACCGCGGCATCACCGTGCAGGTGCGGCCGCGGGCGGTGATCGCCGAGCTGGCCGGTCGCACCTCGACCCACCAGGGGATCGCGGCGGTTGTGGGCGGCTTCCGCTACGCCGCCGTCGAGGATCTGCTGGCCCGGGCGGCGGCGGCGGGCGAGCCGGCGCTGCTGGTGTTGCTGGACGGAGTGACCGATCCCCACAATCTCGGGGCGGTGGTTCGCAGCGCCGAGGTACTGGGCGCCCACGGCGTGGTGATCCCGGAGCGCGGCGCGGCGCCGGTCAGCGGGGCCGCGGTCAAGGCGTCGGCCGGCGCCACCGAACGCGTGCTGGTCAGCCAGGTCCCGCGTCTGCTGGCGACCATCGACGACCTGCGAGAGCACGGCGTGCGCGTGCTGGGCGCCACTGCCCAGAAGGGCGAGCCGATCCACGCGGTCGATCTGATCGGACCGACGGCCTTCGTGCTGGGCAGCGAGGGGCGCGGGACGCGCGAGGCGGTGGCGCGGCGATGCGACGGCCTGGTGCAGATCCCCCAGCGCGGCCAGGTGGCCTCGCTCAACGTTTCTGTCGCCGGCGCGATCCTGCTGTACGAGGCAATGCGGCAGCGGCTGCTGGCCGCGCGGACGCGCTGACCGACCACGGTCGCTCCATCTCTGCTAGATTCCCGCGCCCGGAGGTTCAAGATTTCGATGTCACGAGTTCCCGTCGCCGTGGTCGGCGCCACCGGTCTGGCTGGTCAGGAGTTCCTGGCCGCGCTGGGGGCGCATCCGATGTTCAGGGTCGCCAAGGTCGCAGCGTCCAGCCGGTCGGCCGGCAAGAAGCTCCGCGACGCCGTGAAGGACGACCGCGGCGCCTCCCGCTGGTACTGCTCGGACCCACTGCCCGACGAGTACGCGGACCTGGTGGTCGAGGACTCGGCCGGGCTGTCGCCCGACGGGGTGGGCCTGGTGTTCTCGGCGGTGGAAGCGGACGTGGCGCGCGAGGTGGAGCCGCGCATGGCCGCTCACATCCCGGTGGTGTCGACCGCCAGCGCGTTCCGATACGAGCCGGACGTGCCGGTGTTCCTGCCGGGCGTGAACTGGGATCACGCCAGCCTGATCGAGGTGCAGCGGCGCCGGCGCGGGTGGAAGGGGTTCATCACCCCGGGCCCCAACTGCACCACCGTCGGCCTGGCCATGACCCTGCGGCCGCTGGACATCGCCTTCGGCGTCGAGAAGGTGCTGATGACCTCGATGCAGGCGCTGTCGGGCGCGGGCCGCTCGCCGGGCGTGTCGGCGATGGACATCCTGGACAACATCATCCCCTACATCCCCAAGGAGGAGGAGAAGGTCCAGACCGAGACCCAGAAGATCCTGGGCAAGCTGAGCGGCGAGACCATCACCCCGGCCGCCTTCTCGGTCTCCTGTACCTGCACCCGGGTCAACGTGCTGGAGGGGCACACCGAATCGGTGTTCGTGCAGCTGCACCGCCAGGCGCGGCTGGAGGACGTCAAGGCGGTGTGGCGCGAGTTCGGCGCCGACCTGCAATCGCTGGGGCTGCCCTCGGCCCCCCGGCGCCTGATCAAGGTGCACGACGATCCCTTCCGCCCGCAGGTCCGTCTGGACCGCGACGAGGAGGGGGGCATGACCACCGTGGTGGGCCGCCTGCGCGAGGACCTGGCCCTGAGCAACGGCATCAAGTACATGCTGGTGTCGCACAACACCCGCATGGGTGCAGCCAAGGGCGGAATCCTGGTGGCCGAATACCTCGCCAAGCGCGGGTACATCGGTTAGCCGCGCTCGAGCGCAGCGCTTTATAGCTTCAGCGTCTCGAGCTTCCGCACGAGCGCGGTGAGGACGGTCGCCAGCGCGGCCATCCTGTCCTGGCGCTGGGTGAGCGCGTTCTCGTCCATGTACAGATCGCGCCGCATCTCGATCTGGATGGCGTGGATGCCCTCGGCCGGGCGGCCGTGGTGGGTGGTGATGAAGCCGCCCCGGTAGGGATCGTTGAAGGCCACCTGCAGCCCGTGCTCGCGGAAGTGATCGCCCACCACCCGCGACAGCGCCGGCGCGCAGCTGGTGCCCAGCCGGTCGCCGGGCACGATGTCAGCGCGCTTGTGGCCCGGATCGGTGTGGCCCGCGCGCCCGACCGAGGGCATCGAGTGCCCGTCCAGCAGGATGGCGAACCCGAAGCGGGCCCGGGCCCGGCCCAGCGCAGAGGTGAGGGCGCCGTGATAGGCGGCGTGAACCGCCCGGCGCGCCTCCCACTCGGGCAGCGACAGAGGCCGGGCCAGCGCCCGGGTGCCGGCGGTGGTGACCTCCCACAGGAAGCCCCGTCCGTCGATGTTCTGGGGGGCGGGGTGGGCCGGCACCGCGCGCGCCGACACGTCGTCCGGGTGGCGGTTCAGGTCGCACACGAACCGGGACAGGCGCGCCCGCACGAACACCGACGGCGCCGCCGGCTGGTACAGCTGATCGACGAACAGGTCTGCGTCGAAGCGGACGTCCAGCCCCGGCGTCAGCGGGTCGGCGAACCCCTCGGTGGAGATGCCGGCGTGGGGCACGCTGACCACCAGCGGGGTGGGGGGCGGATCGGGTAGATCCGCGGTGAAGGCGTTTTCGGGAGCGGTCGGCGAGGCAGAGGCGGCACTCATCGATGACAGCGTCGCTGCACGGGCAGCTCGCGCACCCTCATCATACCGCAGGCCGCGCCCTGCTGCCCGGCGGTCAGTCGAAAAACGCTTCGGTGCGGATGCGTTTTTTTCGTTCGATGCCCATGCCCACCAGCGCCCGCTTGAGCTCGGTGATCATCGCTCCGTTGCCGACGATGTAAAAGGTCGGGTCCTTCAGCGAGGGAACCGCCTGGAGCACGGCGCCGGTGATGCGCCCGCGCGCGCCGGTCCATCGGTCCGAGGGTCGCGAAAGGTAGGTGTGCAGGGTCGCCCCCGCCTGCGCGACGGCCGCGTGCACCTCCTGGGTGAGGAACAGGTCCTCCTCGCGGCGCATACCCCAGTAGACCTCACGTCGTCCTGGATCGCCGCGGGCGGTGAGCTCGGCCAGCATCGGCAGCACGGGGGCCAGACCGGTGCCGGTGGCGGCGAAGACCACATCACCGGCGTGCTGCGGGTCCAGCACGAAGAAGCCGTGCGGTCCGGTCATGTCCACCTCCGCGCCCACCGGCAGGGCGCTCCAGTAATCGGAGGCGATGCCCAGGGGCACGATCCGGATGATGAAGCGCAGCCCGCCGGTCTCGTCCGAGCGCGAGGCGATCGAATACGACCGGCGCACGTCCATGCCGGTGGCGTCCTTTCCTACCCGCAGGGTCATGAACTGTCCGGCGCGGAAGGGCATGGCCGGCGGTTCGATCAGCTCGAAGCGCACGTCCAGGACGCCGTCGGCCACCGGTTCGCTGCGGGCCAGACGGGCGCGGATGGGCTGAGACATGAGGATGAGGGCGCGGCGCGAACAACCGCGCCGGCGCGGATCATCTTAACCCGACGCCGGGCTAGCGCCCGCCGTGACGGGCACCCGGGCGCAGGTCGCGGTCGCCCGGGTCGCGCTCGGAATGGCGTTCTCCGCTGCGCGCCCGGCGCCGGTCGTCCGATGCGGGGTCGTCGGGCTCGCGCTCGCGCTGCCAGCCCTCCGCGCCCACCAGCGGCACGAAGGCCACGCCGCCCAGGTCGGTGCTGTGAAAGTGCGTCTGCGACTGGCGATCGATGCGCAGCAGGCGCTGGCGTTCGGTCTCCTCGCCCACGGGGATCACCAGCCGTCCCCCTATCTCCAGCTGATCGAGCAGCGCGCCGGGGACCCGCGGGCCCGCCGCGGTGACCACGATGGCCGCGTAGGGCGCGCGTCCGGGCAGGCCCAGGGTGCCGTCGCCGACCACCACGTGCACGTTGATGAACCCCAGCGAGGCCAGCCGCGACGCCGCCCGGTCGGCCAGCTCGGGGTGGCGTTCGACGGTGTACACCTCCTCGGCCAGCCGGCCCAGGACCGCGGCGCCGTAGCCCGAGCCAGTGCCGATCTCCAGCACCCGCTCGCTGCCGACCAGCCCCAGCGCCTCGCACATCAGCGCCACGATGTAAGGCTGCGAGATCGTCTGCCCGCTGCCTATCGACAGCGGCACGTCGTCGTACGACCGGCCGGCCAGGGCCGGGTCGACGAAGCGGTCGCGCGGTACGTCGCGCATGGCCTCGAGCACGCGGCGGTCGCGCACGCCCCGGGCGGCGATCTGGCGCTCGACCATCTCCTGCCGCAGGGTGGACGTTTCTTGCGCATGAAACCCGTTGTCGGCCTGCCAATCCCGCCACTCGTGCACGACAACCTCCAAGGAACCTAGAGAAGGTAGTCATACCAACTCGCGGGAGCAGCGGTGCGGGTTTGGAGGCGCCGTCTAGCGCGCGGCGTTGGAAACCAGAACGCGCGCCGTCCGAAGCAGACCCTCGTGAAGACCGCGCGATCCGCGGGCCTGGCGGCTGCGGCCCGGCTGTTCGGGTTCGCAATGGCCCTGGCCTGCGTCCCTCCGGACACCTCCGGAATTTGTGGCCCGGGCAGCTGGCAGCCCGGGTTCCTGGAGATCCACCACCTCGATCTGGGCCAGGCGGACGCCACGCTGATCGTGTCGCCCTCCGGTCGAAGCATGCTGGTGGACGCCGGCGAGGAGTCGCCGATCTCGAGCGCCGGCGCCCAGCGCGTGGGCGCCTACCTCGAGGCCACGCTGGGATGCCGTCGGATCGATTTCCTGCTGCTCACCCACTTTCACCTGGACCACGTCGGGTTTCCGGAAGTCGGAGGGGTCTGGCACCTGGTCGAGGCGCAGGGGTTCCGCGTCGGTCGGACGATCCACCGCGACCTGCGCGCGTTCCCGGGCGAGTGGGGGCCGGTCCAGCAGCGCTGGCTGGAGTACCTCGACGGCCGCGGCTCCGCCCGGCTGCAGGCCTCGACGGTCGCGCGCGGGATGCCGATCGACCTGGGCCCCGAGCTGGCGGTGCGGGTGGTGGCGGCGGACGGCCAGGGCCTCATCCGCCCGCGCCCGCTGGTCGGAGCGGCGCCCTCGAACGAGAATGACTTCTCGGTGGCGCTGGTCTTGCGCTTCGGGGCCCTCGATTACTTCCTGGGCGGGGATCTGTCCGGCGAGCTGGCCCCGGCCGGCGCCGACGCCAGCTACCACGACATCGAGACCGCGGTGGCCGGCGGGCTGCCCGACCTGGATGTGTACCGGGTGGACCACCACGGCAGCGACCATTCCTCGAATCCGACCTTCCTGGCCCAGACCGCCCCCGAGGTGGCCATCGTTTCGGTCGGGAACAGCAACCGTTACGGGCACCCCCGTCCGGCCACCCTGGACCGCCTGGCCGCCCGGGGCGCCGTCTATCTCACCGAACGCGGCGACCCCACGGTGCCGTCCGGGGCCGCCCACGTGGCGGGAGACGTGGTCCTGCGCAGCGCGGACGGGCGGCGCTACACCGTCGCGGGTAGCTGGTTCCGTGCCACCGACCCGCCCCGGGTCGATGGCGATGGGGATGGGTATTTCCTGGAGGCCGACCCCGACGACCAGGACCCGGCCCGCCGTCCCGGTCCGCGCGGGGGCTGCGATCCGCTGGCCCAGAGCTGTGCGCCCTCCGGTTGGTGAACCCGCCGGTGTAAGCTGACGGTGGAGCCCGCCGTGAAACACTTCTCGATGATCCGCAGCTTTCACCTGGCGGATTTCTTCACGCTCGCCAACGCCGCCTGCGGCGTGGCCTCCATCTTCACCTCCATGGGGTACGTCGCCTCCCAGCAGCGCGGCCAGTTCCTGTGGGCGGCGGCGCTGCTGCCCATTGCCCTGGTGTTCGACGTGCTGGACGGGCGGATCGCGCGCTGGCGGCAGCGGCACTCGCCGCTGGGGCGGGAGCTGGACTCGCTGGCCGACATCATCTCCTTCGGGGTGGCGCCCGCCGCCCTGGCCTACGCCGCGGGGATGGACACCGGGCTGGATCGGGCGGTGCTGATCTACTTCGTCGCCTGCGGGGTCAGTCGGCTGGCCCGCTACAACGTGACCGCCGAGCAGCTGTCGGAGGGCGAGGCCAAGGTGAAATATTTCGAGGGGACGCCCATCCCGACCAGCGTGCTGCTGGTGGGGGTGCTGGCGCTGGCGGCCTGGCGGCATCACATGCACGACCGTCTGTGGTTCGGCGAGCTGTCGCTGGCCGGTGGTTTTCACCCGCTGGTGCTGATGTTCGCCGTCTCCGGGAGCTTCATGATCAGCAAGACCATCCGTATCCCCAAGCTCTGAGCGCCGCCGCCCCATGACCGCACTGGCCCCCGATTTCCTGCGCAGCTTTGCCCTGACCCGCGCCTTCTCGCTGGGTCGGCCCACGCGCATCCAGCTCACGCCCGCCGGCGATGTGGTGTTGTTCCTGCGCAGCCCGGCGCGCTCGCCCGAGCACGATCTGTACGAGCTGGACGTGGCCAGCGGGAAGGTGCGGCGGGTGGCCCGGACCGCGGACCTGCTGGGCGGGGGCGAGGAGGTGCTGTCGCAGGAGGAACGGGCCCGCCGCGAGCGCCTGCGCATCGCCGACCGCGGCTTCACCTGGTTCGCCCTCACTCCCGACGGCCGCGGCGTCCTGCTGCCCGCCTCGGGAGGCCTTCACCTGCTGGACCGGAGCAGCGGCGCCGGGCGCACGTTGACCCCGGCTGGCGCTTCGGTGATGGACCCGCGCTTCTCTCCCGAGGGCGACACGCTGGCCTGGGTGCAGGACGGCGACGTCCATGTGCAGCCCCTGGACGGATCGGCGGCCCGGCGGCTGACCCCCGGCGCGCGCGAGGACGTCCGCTACGGCGTGGCCGAGTTCGTGGCCCAGGAGGAGATGGGTCGCTACGAGGGTTACTGGTGGTCGCCCGAGGGTGACTGGATCGCATTCGCCGAGGTGGACGAGCGCGGCGTGGAACGTTTCGGGATCGGCGATTCCGCCCACCCCGAGCGGCCGCCGGTGCGGGTCCCGTATCCCCGTCCCGGGCGCGACAACGCCCGCGTGCGCCTGGGGCTGGTGCCGGTGAGCGGTCCGGCGCCCCCGATCTGGGTCCGCTGGGACCAGGATCGTTACCCCTACCTCTGCCGCGTGGTGTGGGAGAGCGAGCGGGCGCCGCTGGCGGTGCTGGTGCAGACGCGCGACCAGCGCGAGGTGGCGTTGCTGGCGGTCGACCGGGCCACCGGCGCCACCCGACCGCTGGTGGTCGAGACCGACCAGGCCTGGGTGAACCTGGACCGGGACCTGCCGCGCTGGCTGCCCGACGGCGGCGGCCTGCTGTGGGCCAGCGAGCGTTCCGGCCGGCGCGTGCTGGAGCTGCGCGACCCGCAGGGACAGCTGGTGCGACCGCTGTGCGGGGCCGCCGAGTCCTTCCTGTCGGTCGCCCACGTGACCACGGATGCGTCGGCGCTGTTCCTGCTGGAGGGCGGAGCGGTGACAAACCGCCTGGTGCGCCTGGAGCTCGCCTCCGGACGGCGGGAGGTGCTGACCGACGACACCGACGAGCATGCCCCGGTCTTCGCCCCCGGCGGCTCGGTCTGGGTCGACACCGTCACCAGCGCCGCGCGGCTGCCCCGGTCGGTGGTGGTCACCCGCGAGCGCGGGGAGGGGACCGCCCTGCCCGACACCGCGGAGGATCCGCCGTTCACGGTCAACCTGCAGCTGACCGAGACCGACGGGGATCCCGCGTTCCAGGCGGCGCTGATCCGACCGCACGCCTTCGATCCCGCCCGCCGCTACCCGGTGATCTTGCACGTCTACGGGGGCCCCCACAGCCTGATGGTGCGGGCCGACCAGCGCCACTACCTGTTCGACCAGTGGCTGGCCGACCACGGGTGCGTGGTGGTGGCGATCGACAACCGCGGCACCCCGCGGCGGGATCGCGCCTGGGAGCGTGCGATCAAGGGCGCCTTCGGCGACCTGCCGCTGAACGACCAGGTGAGCGGGCTGCAGGCGCTCGCCGCCCGATTTCCCGAGCTGGACCTCGACCGCGTAGGTGTGTACGGGTGGTCCTTCGGGGGTTACCTGGCTGCGCTGGCCGCCCTGCGGCGGCCGGACGTGTTCAAGGTGGCGGCGGCGGGCGCGCCGGTGGTCGACTGGCTGGACTACGACACCCACTACACCGAGCGCTACCTCGATCTGCCCGACCGGGCCCCCCAGGCCTACGCGAGCTCGAGCCTGCTCACCTACGCCGGCCAGCTGGAACGCCCGCTGCTGCTGGTCCACGGTACCGCGGACGACAACGTCTACTTCCTGCATTCGCTCCGGCTGGCCGATGCTTTGCTGCGCGCTGGCCGTCCGTTCTCCTTCCTGCCGCTCCCGGGAGTCACCCACCAGATCGGTGATGCCGCCATCCGCGAAAATCTCTGGCGTCGCATCGCCGACTTCCTGCTCGCGGGCCTCGCGTTGCCGGTGACCGTTCGCTAGACGGTCATCGGGGGTCGCCGCACGGGAGTTTTCGACTAGACTACGCGCCGATTACGAGGAGGATGACCGTATGCCCACGCTCAAAGGAACCAAGACCCACACCAACCTCAAGGACGCCTTCGCCGGTGAATCGCAGGCCAACCGTCGCTACCTCTATTTCGCCAAGCAGGCGGACGTCGAGGGCTACCCCGAGATCGCCGGCAACTTCCGCGACACCGCGGAGGGCGAGACCGGGCATGCGCACGGACACCTCGACTACCTGAAGTCGGTGGGCGACCCGGCCACCGATCTGGCGATCGGCGACACCAGCAAGAACCTGCGCTCGGCCGTGGCCGGCGAGACGCACGAATACACCAGCATGTACCCCGGCATGGCCAAGACCGCGCGCGAGGAAGGCTTCTCCGAGATCGCCGACTGGTTCGAGACCCTGGCCAAGGCGGAAAAGGCCCACGCCGGCCGCTTCCAGAGCCTGCTCGACAAGATCAGCTGAGGCCGCGGCACCGTCGAGGGAGCGTAACGATGTCCGAACCGATCTCCTACGCTCCCACCGACGGGCTGTCCTACGACCCCGAAGAGCCGGTGTACTGGGACGAAGCGGCCCTGGGCAAGGAGGTGACCCGGACCTTCGAGGTCTGTCACGGCTGTCGCATGTGCTTCAAGTACTGCGACGCCTTTCCCAAGCTGTTCGACTTCGTCGACCGCAAGCACGACGGCCAGGTGGCCAGGCTGTCGCCGGGCGAGACCGCGGCGGTCATGGACGACTGCTTCCAGTGCAAGCTGTGCGAGGTGCAGTGTCCCTACACGCCCCGGGACAACCACCCGTTCAAGCTCGACTTCCCCAAGCTGGTCCATCGCTACCGGGCGGTGCAGGCGCGCAAGCGCGGGTCGAGCCTGCGCGAGAAGTTCCTGGGCGATCCCGACGCGGCCGCCAAGGCCGCGCGCGCCAGCGGCGGGCTGGTCGACCGCATGAACCGGATGGCGGCGCACCGCTGGTTCATGGAAAAGACGCTGGGGATCCACCGGAACAAGCTGCTGCCTGCCTTCGCGCAGCAGACCTTCGAGGAGTGGGCCGCCCAGGAGAATCTGATCCCGGCGGTCGCGGGCGGCGAGGCGGTGATCTTCCAGACCTGCTACGTGCAGAACAACGAGCCGCAGATCGGGCGCGACACGGTGGAGGTGCTCAAGCGCAACCAGGTGGACGTGCGCTGTGCGCGTGGCCTGGAGTGCTGCGGGATGCCGGCCTGGGAGAGCGGCAACCTGCGCGAGCTGCGCAAGCGCGCCCACCGCAACCTGGAGGTGCTCACGCCCTACGTGGACAGGGGCGCCAAGGTGCTGGCCATCAATCCCACCTGCTCGATGATGCTCCGCCGCGAGTACCCCACCCTGGTGGAGGCGCAGGACCGGGAGCGGGCGGTCAAGCTGGCCGGGGCGGTGCGGGACCCAAGCGAATACCTGTGGTCGCTGCGGGACGAGCCGCGGTTCTCGCGCGACTTCAAGTCCCACCCCGAGAAGGTCGCTTACCACGCGCCTTGCCACCTGCGGGCCCAGGCGGTCGGCTTCCGGGGCCGCGACCTCATCCGCCGCACCGGTGTGGCTGACATCGCTTTCGTGGCCGAGTGCTGCGGGCATGACGGCACCTACGCGATGAAGGTGGAGAGCTTCGAGGCCTCCAGGCGCATCGGCGGCAAGGCCTTCGCCGGCATGCAGGAGCCCGAGGCCACCACCTGGGTCACCGACTGTCCCCTGGCGGCCCTCCAGTTCCAGCAGCACGCCGGTCGCAAGCCGCTTCACCCGATGTCGTTGCTGGCCCGGGCCTACCGGGGCGAGTCGTTCGAACCGCAGCCGGAAGGAGACGGCTAGCCGATGCGCAAGGTGCACCGTTCGGAGATCGTCGACTTCCAGACATACAACGACACCCGCGAGGCGACCCGGGCGGCGGTCATGGAGATCAAGCGCCCGCGGCGGGTGCATCTGGGCGACTACCTGACCTTCCTGTTCGAGAACGCCGAGACCATCCGCTACCAGATCCAGGAGATGACACGGGCCGAGCGGATCGTGCGCGAGTCCGACCTGCGCCAGGAGATCGACACCTACAACGCCCTGCTCGGCGACGCCGGGGAGCTGGGGTGCTGCCTGCTGATCGAGATCGACGACCGGACCGAACGCGAGCGTCGGCTGCGCGAGTGGCTTGGCCTGCCCGACCACGTCTACCTCCGCTGCGAAGACGGCAGCCGGATCCGGCCGCGCTATGACCGGGCCCAGATGGACGAGGAGAAGATCTCGGCGGTGCAATACCTGAAGTTCGCCGTCGGGGCGGGCCGGACGCCGGTAGCCCTGGGATGCGATCTGCCTGGTCTGGAAGGGGAAACCGTCCTCGGGGAAGAGCAGCGCGCGGCCCTGCTGGCGGATCTGAAGGACTGATCAGCAGGGCATCGCCAGCAGCCGGAAACCGGCGGCGGTGGCGCGCGTATGTTTCGATGAGGTAAGTTTCTGAGCTGATGCCGCTCCGGACGTTTCGCCTGTCGCTTCTCCCGCCCTACGTGTTGGCGCGGGTTGACGAGCTGAAGTCACGGCTTCGCGCCGAAGGTCGCGAGGTGTACGACTTCGGGCTCGGCAACCCCGACGGTCCCAGCCCGGCGGCCGCCGTGGCCCGACTGAACGCCGAGCTGGCCCGTCCGGGCTTCCAGCGTTACATGCCCTCGCGCGGCCTGCCGGAGGTGCGGCAGGCGATCTGCGCCTGGTACGGCAAGCGCTACGGCGTGAGCTTCGATCCCGAGACCGAGGCGGTGGTGACCATCGGGTCCAAGGAGGGCATCGCCCACCTGCTGCTGGCCCTGGTCGGACCCGGTGACTGCGTGCTGGCACCGGATCCCGGCTACCCCATCCACCAGTGGGGCGTGGTGCTGGCCGGCGGGCAGCCGGTGCCGATCGCGGTCGGTCCGGACCGGAGCCCCTTCGGGGAGATCGAGGCGGCGCTGGCCCGCGCGCCCCGGCCCCCGGTCGGCCTGATCGTGAACTACCCCCACAACCCCACCACCGCCACGGCCGACCTGGGCTTTTACGAGCGCGTGGTCGAGCTGGCTCGACGGGAGAAGCTGTGGGTGATCTCCGACCTGGCCTACGCCGACCTGGCGTTCGATGACCGGCCCGCGCCCAGCATCTTCCTGGTCAAGGGCGCGCGCGAGGTGGCCATCGAGTTCTTCACGGTCTCGAAGAGCTACTCGATGCCCGGCTGGCGGGTGGGCTTCGGGGTGGGCAACCCCGACCTGGTGGGAGGTCTGACGACCATCAAGGGGTACCTCGACTACGGCTCCTTCGCGCCCAGCCAGCTGGCCGCCGCCACCGCGCTCACCTCCTGCGATCGCGAGGTGGTCGAGAACCGGACCCTGTACCGCAACCGGGCTGCCGTGCTGGCCGCGGCGCTGAACGACGCCGGCTGGCCGGTGACGGCGCCCCGGGCGACCATGTTCCTGTGGGCGCCGATCCCCGAACGTTTCCGGGGCATGGGGGCGGTCGACTTCTCGGCCGACCTGCTGGAGAAGGCGGGCGTGGCGGTGGCCCCGGGGGTCGGCTTCGGCGCGGGCGGGGAGGGCTACGTCCGCTTCTCGCTGATCGAGTCCGATGACCGTGTGCGGCGCGCTGCCGAGCAGATCAGCAAGATGCTGAAGTCGTGAAGGAAAACACCCCACCTTTGTGGGGCGCCGGGTTGACAGGGCCCTCTGCGGCAGAGTAAAACTCGCGCCTCATGCCGGCCGCCGCAGTCCGAAACCGCACCACCTATCAGGCCAAACAGCCGTTCGCTCACGCCTGGTTCGTCGCCGACGTCGAGGGGAAGACCCTCGGACGGGCGGCGACCCGCATCGCCTCGGTCCTGCGGGGCAAGCACCGGCCCAGCTTCACCACCCACTCCGACGCTGGTGACTTCGTGGTGGTCATCAACGCCGAGAAGATCCACCTGACCGGGAAGAAGTGGACCGACAAGCTGTACCACGACCACTCGCTGTTCCCGGGCGGCCTCAAGACCAAGACCGCCGCGCAGCTGCTGCAGCGGCACCCCACCGACCTGGTCAAGCGGGCGGTCTGGGGCATGTTGCCCAAGGGGCCGCTCGGCCGCCGCATCTACAAGAAGCTGAAGGTGTACGCCGGGGCCCAGCACCCGCACAGCGCCCAGCAGCCCAAACCCCTCGCCCTTTAATCGAGACTCCGGAGACGGTTGATGATCGATAACGAAAAGAGTGTCTACTCCACCGGCCGCCGCAAGGAAGCGGTGGCGCGCGTCTGGCTGCAGCCGGGGAACGGCAAGATCGAGATCAACACCCGGACCCTCGAGGACTACTTCGGCCGCGAGACCTCGCGCATGGTCTTCCGCCAGCCGCTGGAGCTGACCGAGACTTCCGGTCAGTTCGACGTGTTCGTCACCGTGGCCGGTGGCGGGCTGTCCGGCCAGGCGGAGGCGATCCGCCACGGCATCTCCCGCGCCCTGACCAAGGCCAACCCCGAGCTGCGCCCCGCCCTGAAGAAGGCCGGCTACCTGACGCGCGACTCCCGCGCCCGCGAGCGCAAGAAGTACGGCCAGCGCGGCGCCCGCGCCCGATTCCAGTACAGCAAGCGCTGATGCTCCGGCGGCGGTCCGGAGCGAAGCCGTCCTTCGCTCCGGCGCCGAAACGGAGTTTGCTGGTCAAGCTGCTCCTGGCGGTGCTGGGACCCACCCTGGCCGCCCTGGGTGGGTTCGGTTTCTTCGCGCACGCGGTGGCGCGTCGGACTCTGGAAGATGAGCTGGGCCGCCGCCTGGGTGCGGCTGCGTCCGGTGCGGCGTTGCAGGTGTTGCCCGAGCAGATCCGCAGCATCGGCCCGGGCGACGAGCGCCTCCTCACCTACGCCCGGCTGCACCGCAGCCTGCAGGTGGCCAAGGAGCAGCTGGATGTCCGGCGGGTGGCGCTGGTCGCCGCCGACCGCACCGGCCGGGGCGACACGGACGGCCGGATCGCGCTGGGCGCGCCGGCCCACGAGTTCTCCGCCGACACGGTCGAGATGTCGCGGGCGGCCGCTGGCGGGGCCGCGGCTGCCCCGCTGTTCGTCGGGCACGACGGGCAGCTGTACAAGCGGGCCTACGCCCGGGTGGGGCCGCCCGGGGACGTGGCCGGCTTCGTGGTGGTGGAGGCGAGCGCGGACTATCTGGTGTCGCTGGCCCGCTTCCGACGCTGGTTCGTGCTGGCCGGCGCGCTGGGGCTGGCGTTGATCGTCCTGTCGACCACCGTGCTGGCCCGCCAGCTGACCCGGCCGCTGGGGCGGCTGGCGGTGGCGGCGGACCGGATCGGCCGCGGCGAGCTGGAGGCGGCCGTCCCGATGGAGACCCGCGACGAGGTGGGCTGGCTGGCCGTCCGCCTGGACGACATGCGGGCCGCGCTGCGGGCGCGCGACGAACGGCTGCAGCTGATGCTCGCCGGCATCGCGCACGAGGTGCGCAATCCTCTGGGCGGGCTGGAGCTGTACGCCGGGCTGTTGCGCGAGGGGCTGGCCCAGGAGCCCGAACGCCTGGCGGAGCTTTCCCGCATCGAGCGGGAGATCAAGTACCTGGAGAACGTGGTCACCGACTTCCTGGAATACGCGCGGCGGCCCCGGCCCGAGCTGGCGCCGGTGCCGCTGCGGCCGCTGCTGGACGAGGTGGTGGAAGTGGCGGCGGCCGGCCGCCGGCCCGGGCCGACGGTATCGGTGCAGGTGGCCGGCGATCTGGTGGTGCAGGCGGACCGGGGCCAGCTGCGGCGGGCGATCATCAACCTGCTGCGCAACGCGATCGGCGCTGCGGGGGCCAGCGGTCAGGTGGTGGTGGCCGCGCGTGCCGAGGACGGGCAGGTGACCTGCGAGGTGCGAGACAGCGGGCCCGGCGTGCCGCCGGAGCTGCGCGAGAAGGTGTTCGAGCCGTTCTTCACCACCGGGGAGAAGGGGACCGGCCTGGGGCTGGCCTTCGTGCGCGAGATCGTGCGGGACCACGCCGGGTCGGTCGAGCTGGACACCGCCGAGGAGGGGGGCGCGCGCTTCCGCTTGCGGCTTCCCGCCGCCCGGACGGGGTAGACTTGCGGGTTCATGGCACGGTTGCTGATCATCGACGACAACGAGACCATGCGTGAAGGCATGGCCGCCACCGTGCGCCGCATGGGGCACGAAGTGGTGCTGGCGAAGAACGGCGCCGAGGGCCTGGAGCAGCTGCGCCGGCAGGGCGCCGACTTCGTGGTCACCGACCTGAAGATGGACGGGGTGGGGGGGCTGGAGGTCACCCGGGCGGTCAAGGAGCTGGACCCCACCTGCCCGGTGCTGATCGTGACCGCCTTCGGCACTGTCGAAACCGCGGTCGAGGCCATCCGCCTGGGCGCCATGGACTTCCTGCAGAAGCCCTTCGCCCCGGAGGTGCTGCGCCTGAAGGTCGAGCGCGCGCTGGAGCTGCGAGGGGAGAAGCGCGGCCGCGCCCGGGCCGAGGCCGAGGTGGAGGCGCTGCGGGCCGACGCCGCCGCCGGCTACCGCCTGGGCGAGATCGTGGGCAGGGCCGCGCCGATGCAGGGGCTGTTCCAGGCGATCGAGAAGGTGGCTCCCCCCGACATCCCGGTGCTCATCCACGGCGAGTCGGGGACCGGCAAGGAGCTGGTGGCCCGCGCCATCCACGCCCGCTCGCGACGGGCGCAGGGTCCCTTCGTGAAGGTCAATTGCGGGGCGCTGGCCGAGACCCTGCTGGAGTCGGAGCTGTTCGGCCACGAGAAGGGCGCCTTCACCGGGGCCATCAAGCGCAAGCTGGGCCGCTTCGAGCTGGCCGACGGCGGCACCTTGTTCCTCGACGAGGTGGGCGACATGACCCCCGCGCTGCAGCTGAAGCTGCTGCGCGTGCTGCAGGAGAAGGAGTTCGAGCGGGTGGGGGGTGAGGAGACCCTGCGCGTGGACGTGCGGGTCCTGTCGGCCACCCACCGGGACCTGCGGAAGGAGGTGGCGGCCGGCCGCTTCCGCGAGGACCTGTTTTACCGACTGAACGTGGTGCCGTGCGAGGTGCCGTCCCTGCGCGAGCGCCGGGAAGACATCCCCTGGCTGGTGGCCCACTTCATCGAGAAACACCGGTCGCGCATCAACCCCGCGGTCGAGGGGATCGAGGAGGGGGCGCTGGCCCGACTGCAGACCCACACCTGGCCCGGCAACGTGCGCGAGCTGGAGAACGCGATCGAGCAGGCGCTGGTCTTCGCCAGTGGAACCCGGATCGACCTGGGGGCGCTGCCCTCGTTCCTGCGCGAGGGCCTGCACGCGGACACGCTGGCCCTGCCCTCGGGCGACAAGACCCTGCCCGAGATCCTGGAGGACCTCGAGCGGCAGCTGATCCAGCGCGCCTACGACAAGACCGCGGGGGTGAAGACCGAGACCGCGAAGCTGCTGGGGATCAAGACCAGCGCCCTCTATTACAAGCTGGAAAAATACGGCATCGGGGTGATCGCCGGCCGCGCCAGCGGCAGCGCCGCGCCGCCTGACGAACCCGAGCCCGGATCCGGCCCCGGCAACGAAGGTGAACCATGAGCGCACCGACTTTCCTGTACGCCGACCAGCGCATGCTCGGCCACGATCCGGGCGCGGGACATCCCGAGTCCCCCGCGAGGCTGCGCAGCCTGCTGGAGGACTTCGCCCGTGACCCGGTGGCGGGGGTCGTGCAGCAGACGCCCCGGCCCGCCACCCGGGAGGAGATGGAGGGCGTGCACGCGCCGGCGTACGTCGGTGAGCTGGTCGGGCTGGCCGGCCAGAGCGCGCGCCTGGACCCGGACACGGTGGTCTCGGCCGGCAGCTGGCCGGCGGCCTGCCTGGCGGCGGGGGCGGCGGTGCAGGCGGTGGAGTCGGTCTGGTCGGGCGCGGCGGCCAACGCCTTCGTCTGGGCCCGCCCACCCGGGCACCACGCCGAGCAGGCCCAGGCCATGGGCTTCTGTCTCATCAACAACGTGGCGGTCGCGGCCACCGCCGCGCGCCGCCTGGGCGCCGAGCGGATCCTGATCCTCGACTGGGACGTGCACCACGGCAACGGCACCCAGCACCTGTTCGAGGAGCGCCGGGACGTGCTGTTCATGTCCTCGCATCAGTACCCCTTCTATCCCGGCACCGGCGCCCCCTACGAGATCGGGCGGGGCGAGGGCAAAGGCTTCACCGTGAACTGCGGGCTGCCGCCCGGGCAGACCGACGCTGACTACGGCGCCGTGTTCGAGGACCTTTTTCTTCCCATCGCCGAGGCGTACCGGCCGGACCTGGTGCTGGTCTCGGCCGGTTTCGATCCTCATGCCGCCGATCCGCTGGCGCAGATGCGCGTGACCGAACGCGGTTTCGCGGCGATGTGCACGGGGGTGCGCCAGATGGCCGAAGCCCACGCGCGCGGGCGGCTGGTGTTGCTGCTGGAGGGGGGGTACGACCTTCGTGCCCTGGCCGGTTCGGCGCGCGCCTGCCTGGAGGTCCTCACCGGCACCAGCGAGAGCTTCCCCTCCGGGGTGCACAACGCCGGTCCGGCCCTGGCCGAGAGCCGGGCGGCCCAGTCGGCGTTCTGGCCGCTCTCGTGAAGATCGGCGACTGGCGGGCCCGGGCCTGGCGCTGGCTGTCGGCCAGCCCCTCCGGACCGCTGGTCGCGAGTCTGTTCGGTCGGCTGTACGCGCTGATCCTGGGCATCGCCTGGCTGTCACTGGGCTCGCAGATCCGGCTGCTGATCGGTCGACACGGGCTGCTGCCGCTGTCGGCGTTGCTGGATCAGCCGGGTTTCCGCGAGGGCTCCGGCTGGCTCGGTTTCCCGTCGCTGCTCCGCTGGCCCGCGCTGGCCGGCGACGGCGTGCTGGTGGCAGGCACCCTGGTCGGGGTCGCTCTGGCCGTCGTGGCGCTGATCGGATGGTTCCCGCGCCTGGCCTTCGCGCTGTCGACGGTGCTGTATCTCAGCTACGCCACCGCCTGCCGGACGTTCCTGGCCTTCCAGTGGGACAACCTGTTGCTCGAATGTGGGCTGCTGGCGAGCTTTCTGCCCTGGCGGCGTCCGGCACCGGTGGTGCATCTGCTGTTCCGGCTGCTGCTGTTCAAGCTGTATTTCGAGTCCGGCCTGGCCAAGTGGCAGTCCCCGCTGTCCGACTGGCACGACGGCAGCGCCATGACCTACTACTTCGAGACCGCCCCGCTGCCCACACGGCTGGCGTTCTACGCCCATCACCTGCCGGTCTGGTGGCACCACTTCGAGAGCCGGGCCACCCTGGCGCTCGAACTGGTGGTCCCGCTGTTCATCTTCGGGCCGCGCCGGTCCCGGCTGCTGGTCGCCGCGGTCCTGACCGGCTTCCAGGTCGTGAACGCCGCCACCGCCAACTACGGCTTCTTCTGTGACCTGGCGGTGGCGCTGCACGTGTTTCTGCTCGATGAACAGGACCTGGCCGGTCTGCGGGCGCGCCTGCTCGCGCGGCTGCCTCCGGCCCTGGCGGCCGGCCTGACCGGTTCCGCCCAGCCGCCGGCGCTCGTCCACCCGCAACGTTGGCAGACCGCCCTGCGCCGTGCGCTGGTGGCCGGTGGGGTGTTCCTGTACACGGGCATCTCGCTGCTGGAGTGCCTGGAGCAGTTCGGCCCGCGCGGTGGCTGGTCCTCCCTGTTCCTCCCCATCGAGCGCTTCTACGCGCCGTTCCGGCTGGTCAACACCTACCACCTGTTCGCCTCGATCACGCGCGAGCGCATCGAGCCGCAGATCGAGATCCGCACCGCCGATGGCTGGCAAGAATATGATCTGCGCTACAAGCCGGGTGACCCGGGCCGGGCGCCGCCCTTCGTCGCCCCCCACCAGCCGAGGGTCGACTTCCTGCTGTGGTTCCATGGCCTCAGCTGGGACAGGACGCCGGCATATCTGGTCACACTTCTTGATCGAATCTGCACCGATCCCGCGTCCGTCCGCGGCCTGTTCGTGCGGAACCTTCCCGACCACCCGCAGGCCGTCCGCGTCTTGTACCATCGTTACCGGTTCGCCAGCGGGGCCGAGCGGCGCGTAGCACGACTTTGGTGGCACAGATCGGTGGAAGGTACGACCGCTGACATCACTTGCACCGGCCAGCTGTGATAAACACCCTGCCGGTTCGATGAGCGATCCAAATGCGTAAGGCGTCGCTCGGCACGCTGTTCCTGACGGTCTTCCTCGACCTGCTCGGTTTCGGGCTGGTGGTCCCGTTCCTGCCCGGCGTGGCGCGCGAGCATGGGGCCAGCAACTTCGTGGCCACCCTGCTGGCCGCCTCGTTCTCGGCCATGCAGTTCCTGTTCATTCCGTTGTGGGGACGGCTGTCCGACCGCGTGGGGCGCCGGCCGGTGTTGCTGTTCAGCATCGCTGCCTCCGCCGTGGGCATGACCCTGCTGGGTTTCGCCCGCACCTTGACCATGCTGTTCGTGGCGCGCCTGTGGAGCGGCGTCGCCACCGCCAACATCGCCGTCGCGCAGGCTTACATCGCCGACGTCACCACCCCGGAGACGCGCGCCAAGGGCATGGGCCTCATCGGCATGGGGTTCGGCCTGGGCTTCATCATCGGTCCCTTCGTCGGCGGCGAGCTGGGCCACTTCGAGGTGATGGGCCAGCAGGGGACCCTGGCCGCCTTCACCGCGGCCGGGCTGTCGGTGGTGAATTTCGTGCTGGCCATGATCACCCTGCCCGAATCACTGACCCCCGACCGTCGCGGTCGCATCACCAGCCACCGTCGCGTGTTCGACGTGCAGGCCATCCGGCAGGTGTCCCGCTCGCCGGGGATGGGCGTGGCGGTGGCCATCAGCTTCTTCGTCATCTTCTGGTTCTCCGGGCTGGAGGTCACCTTCCGACTGTTCACCGAAGATGCCTTCCACATGACGGTGGCGGAGACCGGACGGATCTTCGCCTTCGTCGGTGTCATGGGGGTGGTTGTCCAGGGTGGGCTGATCCACCGCCTGTCCCGCCGCTTCGGCGAGGTGAAGCTGATCCGCACCGGGCTGCTGCTCCTGGCTGCCGGCTTCGCGCTCGACGGCCTCAGCGCCGGCATCGGCCGCTGGCTGCTGTTCGCCGCCTCCGCGCTGATCGCCACCGGCAATGGCCTGTACAACCCCAGCCTCTCCAGCTACACCTCGCGGCAGGCCAGCCCCGAAGCGCAGGGGCTGACCCTCGGCGTGATCCAGTCGATGGCCGCCCTGGCCCGGGTGCTGGGCCCACCCATGGGTGGGCTCGCCTACGAGTTCGTAGGCATGCGCGGCCCGTATTTCATCGGCGCCGCGGGCCTGGTGACGGTGTTCGTGATCTCGCTGCGGCTGCCGGCGGTCAGGCCGCGCGTGCCTTCTTCAGCACTTCCAGATAGCGATTCACCCGCTCGGAGATGACCGCGCCGCGGCCCTCGCGCAGGGCCTTCAGGTCGACCAGGTCGCCGCCCACGCCCAGCGCCGCCGCGCCGGCCTCGATGAAAGCGGCGGCGGTGTCGATGGAGACGCCGCCGGTGGGCACCATCTCGATCTGCGGCAGCGGCGCCTTCAAGGCCTTGATGTAAGACGCTCCGCCGACCGCGCTGGCCGGGAAGATCTTCACCATGTCCGCGCCCGCCTTCCAGGCCGCCAGCACCTCGGTGGGGGTCAGCGCCCCCGGGAACACCGGCACGCCCGCCGACCGGCAGAACGCCACCGTCTCGACGTCCAGCCCGGGGCTGACCACGAAGCGCGCCCCCGCGGCGATGGAGGCGCGCGCCGACTCGGCGTCGAGCACGGTGCCGGCGCCCAGCACCACCTTGTCACCCAGCCGCTGGCTCAGCTTCTGGATCACCTCCAGCCCCTGGGGCACGGTCAGCGGGATCTCGAGGTTGGTGATCGCCGCCGCCACCAGCGCCTCGGACATGGCCAGCGCCTCCTCGGCCGAGGGCACGCGCACGATGGGGATGAGGATTCCGGCCCGGATGCGGGCCAATGTCTCGGTCTTGTCGGACGTGGTTGCGGTCTTGCTCATGTCGATTGCACCGTTCAGCGGGAGACGCGGGCGCCGCCGCCCTTCATCACCTTCATCACCTCGTCGAGGGTGGCCATGCTGGTGTCTCCCGGGGTGGTCATGGCCAGCGCCCCGTGCGCCGCTCCGCACTCGACAGCGAACTGGGGGCCGCGCCCCGAGAGGAAGCCGTAGATCAGCCCGGAGGCGAAGGAGTCGCCGCCGCCTACCCGGTCGTGAATCTCCAGGTTCTCGCGCAGCGGCGCCAGGTGAAACGCATCCCCGAACGAGCAGATCGCACCCCAGTCGTTGACGGTGGCGGTGCGGGCGTTGCGCAGGGTCGTGGCCACCACCTGGAAGTTCGGGTACTGCGTGCGCGCCAGCTGGATCATCTTCTTGAAGTTGGCGGGATCCAGCGTCGAGAAGCTCTCGTCCATGCCCTCGACCTGCAGGCCCAGGCAAGCGGTGAAGTCCTCCTCGTTGCCCAGCATGACGTCCACGTAGCGGGCCAGCTGCTGGTTCACCTCGCGCGCCTTGCCCGCGCCGCCCACGCCCTTCCAGAGCGACTCGCGGTAGTTGAGATCGTAAGAGACGACGGTGCCGTGTCGCTTGGCCGCCTCCATGGCCTCCCGGGCCACCTCCGGCGTGGTCTCGGACAGCGCCGCGAAGATGCCGCCGGTGTGGAACCAGCGCACCCCGTCCTGTCCGAAGATCTTCTCCCAGTCGATGTCCCCCGGCTTCAGCTGGGAGGCGGCGGTGTGCCCGCGATCCGAGCACCCGACGGCAGCCCGCACCCCGAAGCCCCGCTCGGTGAAGTTGAGGCCGTTGCGGACGGCGCGGCCCACGCCGTCGTATTTGACCCAGCGGATGTAGCTCTGGTCGACGCCGCCCTGGTAGATGAGGTCCTGGATCAGGCGGCCGACGGGGTTGTCGGCGAAGGCGGTCACCACCGCGGTCGATAGACCGAAGCAGCGCTTGAGGCCGCGGGCGACGTTGTATTCGCCGCCGCCCTCCCAGGCCTGGAAGGTGCGGGTGGTGGCCACCCGCCCATCGCCCGGATCCAGCCGCAGCATCACCTCACCCAGCGAGACGAGATCCCAGCGGCAGCGCTCGGGAGCGCGGAGAACCATGTGCGGGGCGGTCATCGACTCCTCGGGGGCGGACAATACAAGATCCGCCGCGGTCGATCCGGAAAACGTCAGGCGACGTCAGGTCTTGGTGGCGCGGATCTTCACCTGGCTGGCGCTGGCCTCGGGCACCAGCGCGCCGTCGTCGGCGGGACGGAAACGCACCTCCGCCCGGACCTCGAGCACCATCTTCGACAGGGCCTTGCGCAGCTCGGTGTCCAGCTCGAGGCGATCGAGCCAGTCCCGGATCTCGGAGGTCGCGATGCGGACGAAGTCCTCCTTCGAGCGTCCAGCGGCCTCCATGCCGGCCGCCACGGCGCGCCGAACGAACTCGGAAATCCCACCCGGCTCCCGGCCGGCCTCGGGCGGAATCTCCGCTCCCGGCGGCGGGCCATCCTTCGACGATTCGTCACCCATGGCCCCCCAACCATAACATTGTCCGTGTGCCACCTCGCGGCGTCGCCGCATTCGGCTATCCTGACCTCATTGTGCCTGCGGCGCGCGAGAAGACCGAAGAGCTGAGCCTGAACGACCTCGTCCAGCCGCCCCCGCTGCCCGGCCCGGACCCTGGCGCGGCCCCTCCCGCGCCGCGGCCAGCACCTGCGGGGGAGGCCCCCTCCCGCCGGCGCCGCAGGCCGCGCAGCCGGCTGTTCCGCGCATACGCCGCCACCTTCCAGATCTTCCTGTCGTACGCCTGGCTGGCGCTGCAGCGGCGGTTCCGCACGCCCGAGCGCATGCAGGCGTTGACCTACGCAGCCCATCGCCGCAACGCCCATCGCGCCCGCGAGGCGATCGTCGATCTGCAGGGCCTGTTCATCAAGGTGGGCCAGCTGATCAGCATCATGGCCAACTTCCTGCCGGAGGCATTCCGGCGCGAGCTGGAGGGCCTCCAGGACCAGGTGCCGCCGCGCCCGTACGAGGACATCGAGGCGCGTCTGCGCGAGGAGTTCGACGGCCGCGCGCCGCGGGAGGTGTTCGCCCAGTTCGATCCGGAGCCGATCGCATCGGCCTCCATCGGGCAGGTGCACGTGGCGCGTCTGCACAGCGGCGAGAAGGTCGCAGTCAAGGTGCAATACCCAGACATCGAGGAGATCGTCCGGACCGACCTGCGGGCGCTGCGGCGGATCTTCGGCCTGCTGGCGCACTTCATGCCCGAGTGGGGGTTCGACACCATCTACCGTGAGATCCGGGAGATGGTGCTGGCCGAGCTGGACTACCGCGCCGAGGCCGACGCCGTCCGACGGATCGGGGACAACTTCAAGGCCCGGCCCGACGTGCTCACACCGCAGGTGATCGCCGATCACTCGACTGCGCGTGTGTTGACCCTGCAGTGGATGGACGGGACCAAGGTGGCCGACCTCGAGGGGCTGGCCGCGGAGGCCATCGACCGCAAGCGGGCGGCGCGCCTGGTGGTCGAGGCCTATTGCCAGCAGATCTTCATCGACGGCATCTATCACGCCGATCCGCACCCGGGGAATCTGCTGCTGCGACCGGGTAGCACCGCGGGCGCGGGCCCGACATTGGTCTTCCTGGACTTCGGTGCCACCGCCCAGGTTTCGCAGGGCATGCGCAAGGGGATGGTCTCCTTCCTCCAGGGCGCCATCACCCGGGATACGGGCCGCATCGTCTCGGCGATGAAGGAGATGGGCTTCATCTCCCGTCGGGCCGATCCCGAGGTGTTCGATCGGGTGGTGGCCTACTTCCACGACCGGCTGCGCTCACAGCTGCGCGTGGAGGGCTTCTCGCTCAAGGACATCAAGTTCGAGCCCGAGGCCAAGCTGTCCAGCCTGCTGGACCTGCGCGAGCTGAACGTCTCGCTGGCCGACCTGCGCGACGCCTTCCACGTGCCCAAGGAGTGGGTGCTGCTCGAGCGCACGTTGTTGCTGTTGCTGGGTGTGTGTACCACCCTGGACCCCGAGATGAACCCACTGCTGGCCATCCAGCCCTACGTCGAGACGTTCATGCTGGGCGAGAAGAAGCAGTGGTCGGAGGCGTTCGTCGAGGCCTCCCGGGAAGCGGCGTTCTCGGCGCTGACCCTGCCGGCCGAGCTGGGGCGTTTCCTGGCCATCTCCGCGCGCGGCGAGCTGGCGGTGCGTCCGGCGGGGCTGCAGGAGGGCCTGCGCGCGCTGTACGCCGTGTTCCAGCAGCTGCTGTGGGGAGGACTGGGCGCCTCGGCCGCCGGCCTGGCGGTCGTGTTCGATGGGCGCCGCCAGACCACCGCCCGCGATCTGGCGGTGACGGTGGCCGCCCTGTGCGGTCTGTTGCTGGTCGGCGCCTTGATCCGCGGCGGGCGCGCGACCCGGGTGCGGACCAGACGTTGATCTCATCGCTCGCGAGGTGGTGTTGCCCCCTTGCCGGCAAAGAAGCCAGCGCCTACACTGCGCCGACGTACCCGGCGTGAACCGATGGCGGGCGAACCTACGACCAGCAGCCTGGGACCAGCGAATCCCACCCGCACACCGGTGGCAACGCCCAGCGTCGACGCGGCCTACGAGGCCTTCACCGTCGGCGACCTGACGGCCATCCGCAACCTGTTGCGCGGAGGGTCGGTGATCGACTGGCACCGCGTGTACTTCAACGACCGGGCCGAGGTGGATCGCTTCCTGCGGGTGAACGAGTTCGACCCGGACAGCGAGGCTGACATGGCCCGGCTGGATGGCTTGCGCCAGGAGGCGGTCGAATACCTCGAGCGGCACCTGGACGTGCGCATACCCGAGGAAGTCGCGGACGGGATCCCGGTCGAGGATCTGTTCCTGGTGGCCTCGCAGAAGGGCAAGCGCCGGACATCGGCCTGCATCGTGCTCAAGGTCATGCACGTGCTCAACCACCTGGGCGGGCGCGAGCTTCTGACCCGTCTTCCCGTGAGCTCTGACCAGATCTTCCACCTGGTGGAGGAGAAGGTCCTGCGCACGGTCGAGGAGATGAAGCAGACCGGCCTGGGGGTGGTCGAGTTCGAGTGGAGCCGCAAGCACGCCGACAGCCTGATCACCAAGCTGCTGGCGAAGAAGGAGAACATCGCGGCCGACGTGTACGACCGGCTGCGCTTCCGGATGGTCACCAACTCCGAGCAGGAGCTGATGCTGGTGCTGCGGGAGGTGACGCAGCGGCTCGTGCCGTTCAACTACGTCGTGCCCGGGCAGTCGCAGAACGGGATCATCCCGCTGCGCGAGGTGGTCGAGACGTCGCCGGCGCTGTCCCGGCACCTGCCGGACCTGCTGGATCTGTCCAACATAGCCGCCGACAAGAACCACCCGGCGCCGTCGAACGAGTTCTCGGGGCCGAGTTACCGGGTCATCAACTTCGTGGCCGACCTGCCGGTCCGGATCGATCGATATCTGGGGCGGCCCGCCGACGACCCGCTGTTCGCCGAGACCGGTGCGGTGGTCTTCGTGATGACCGAGTTCCAGATCATTGACGCGCACACCGCCGACGCCAACGAGCGCGGCGAGAACAGCCACACGCGCTACAAGGAACGGCAGCTCAACCGGGTGCGCGCCCGCCTCATGCACGGATCCTGACCGGAGTCGGCTGGCTCAGGACACAGCACTTGAGAGAGGGTGCAACGGCGTTCGACCACCAAAGTGCCGCGACGAAGCGGCACCGATCGGTGGTAAAAACTCTTGAGCGACGGGGATTCCGGGACCCACTTTCATGTCGTCGAGAGCGCCACAAGTCCAACATAGACAACGTTATCGGCCAGCCGCTGCGCGGCTTTGCGGGTGGCCACACCACATGATATCTGCTACGTTGCCGCGCGTATGCTACAAGGGCCTACAGCCGTGTCAGGATCGGGGGGGTTTCCTCGGGCCTTCGGCTCCGTAGTCCTGTTGCGGCCTCTGTCCCGCGACCCGCGGACAGAGGTGTTCCTGGCGCTACGCGCTGAAGGGGCGGATCGCCTATGCGTCGTGACATTCCTGGGTCCGACGCTGGTCTCCAGCTCGCGCGTGGTGGATGCCCTGCGCGCCCAGGCCACCTGGATGGTGGGCCGGGTGCACGGCAACCTGGTCCAGATCTACGACGTCGGCCAGTCCGGCGAGCAGCTGTTCTTCGTCAGTGAATACGTCGAGGGCGCCGACCTGGCGGCGCTGCTGGCGCGCGCGGGTCCGCTGAGCGTCGGCATGGCTGCGCACATCGCGCTCGAGGTCGGCGAGGCGCTGGCCTTCGCGCGCGCGCAGGAAGAGGCCGCCACCGGCGTGCACACGCTGGTGGCCGGACTGTCGGCCTCGTCCGTGATGCTCGCCCGCGACGGCAAGGTCAAGCTGCTGCATCCCGGGTCGGGTCTGGCGCCGCCGCCGGATCAGCTGGCAGCGCGCGGCTCCGCGGCCGCCTCGCTGGTGCCCCCCGAGGACCTGACCGGGAGCACGGCCGCCGGCGACGTCTACGCGATCGGGGCGTTGCTCTGGCAGATGTTGACCGGACGGCCGCTGGCCGGTTCCGATGCGGGCGCCCACCTGCGCGAGCTGCAGGCGGGCCGCTTCCGCGCGCGCGTGCCCTCGTCGGTCACCGGCGCGCAGCCGCAGATCCCCGACGAGCTGAACCACCTGATCGTCTCCGCGCTGTCGACCCGCCCAGAGAACCGCCCCCGAGGCTTTCAGGCGTTCCGGGCCGAGCTGGTGAACCTGATGCGGGCGCTGCCCGACGCCGACGAGCGGGCGGTGCGGCGTCTGGTGGTTGACACCTTCAGCGCCGAGCTGGCCGCCGACGCCACCGAGCTGGCCCGGCTGACCGCCGCCGCCTCCCGTCCGGTCGAGACCGGTCCGCAGCCGCCTGCGCTCACCTTGACCAACATCTCGGGCGTGCGCCGTCGGCGGCCGGCGGAGACCGAGCTGGTGCCGGGACAGACCATCCCCGGCACCCGTTACCGCGCGCTCGAGAAGCTGGGCGAGGGCGGCATGGGCGCGGTCTACCTGGCCGAACACGTGGACATCGAGCGCAAGGTCGCTCTCAAGCTGCTGCACAGCGATCTGGTGCAGAACCCGCTGGTGCTGCGCCAGTTCCGGCAGGAGGCCCGGGCGGCCTCGCGCATCGGCAACCCGTACATCTGCGACGTCACCGACTGGGGCGAGGTGGAAGACGGCCGCGTCTTCTTCGTCATGGAGTACCTGGACGGGGCCTCGCTGGGCACGGTGCTCAAGGAGGAGCGGCGGTTCAACCCCGCGCGCATGATCCCGATCGTGCGGCAGGTGGCCAAGGCGCTGGGCGCCGCCCACGAGAAGGGCATCGTCCACCTCGACGTCAAGCCCGACAACGTCATCCTCCTCGAGAAGGACGCCCGCCAGGACTCGGTCAAGGTGGTGGACTTCGGCATCGCCGGCCTGCTGGGGCAGGGCTCCAGCGGGGGCAAGGTGATGGGCACGCCCGAATACATGGCGCCCGAGCGGGCGCAGGGCCTGGGTTACGACCACCGCAGCGACATCTACTCACTGGGGGTGATGTCCTACGAGATGCTGGTGGGGGAGGTGCCCCTGCAGGGCAGTGCCGCGGTCGAGACCCTGGCCATGCAGGTGGACGAGCAGCCCGACCGGATCAACGAGCGCCTGACCGAGCCGATCCCCGAGAAGATCGAGGCGCTCATCATGAGCATGCTCGAGAAGGACGCCAACCGCCGGCCGCAGAACATGGCCGAGGTGGAGGCGCGCCTGATCGAGGCGCAGCTGGAGGCGCGGCTCCAGACGCCCTGGGACGAGGAGCTGACCCTGCCGCCGATGGACCCGGACCGGGCCGCCCGCATCGCCCGGCGGCTGTCGCCCGAGCCCCGCAGCGCCCGCCTGTATCTGGCGGTGGCCTCCAGCGTGGCGGCGCTGAGCGTGACCCTGGCGATCTTCTTCGCCACCCGCGACTCGGAGCAGTCGGCCGAATCGGGCGCGGCCCGCCCGGGCATCCTCGAGCGCGCCCAGATCGCCGCTCCGGCGGCGGCGGCGGCCACGCCGCGCACCCAGCCGGCCGCGCCGGCGGTCCAGCAACTGCCCGTGGCAGCGG
>JBKPRZ010000006.1:0-8178 GCA_046734815.1 Myxococcota bacterium
GGCGCGAGGAGCGGGAGCGATACCGTCGCGAGCGGCGGCCGGCCGACGAGTCGGCGCGGCCGCGCGGGCCCGAGCGCGAGGAGGCCCGGCCGCGCCACGCTGAACGCGAGGAGAGCCGGCCACGCGACGCCGAGCGCGAGGAGGCCCGACCGAGGGATCTGGAACGTCAGGAGAGCCGACCGCGGGACATCGAACGCTCGGAGAGCCGGCCGAGGGCTCTTGAACCTCAGGAGAGCCGACCGAGGGATCTGGAACCTCAGGACAGCCGACCGCGGGACATCGAACCTCAGGAGAGTCGACCGCGGGACCTGGAACGTCAGACCCGATCCCGGCCGGCGACGTCCTCCGCGCCCGGCAACGACCGGGATTACTGGTCGGTGTGGCATGACGACGCCACCACCGAGCCGGGCGCGGCGCCCCCGCCGGAGGCCGAGCGTCCGGCCGAGCGGAGCGCGGGACCGGGCCCCGACCAGGCGCGGCTGTTCCTCAACCTGGGCCGCAAGGACGACGCCACGGCCGAGGAGGTGGCGGCGCTGTTCGGCGAGCTGGGCGTGTCGGTGCCGTCGGGGGACATCGAGCTGATGAACACCCACAGCTACATCAACGTGCCCGCCGGCGAAGCGGACCGGCTGTGCAGCGCCCTCAGCGGGCGCGAGCGACAGGGCCGGCGCCTGTCCTGCGAGCCCGCCCGCCCCCGCCGGCGCTGATTCGCCTATCCGACCGCTTCCAGGGCCTGGGCCAGCTCTTCGTGGTCCTCTGACAGGGCGAAGTCCACCAGCCGCCCCGCCACCGGGATCTCCAGCAGCTCGCTGAGCAGCGAGGTGGGGCGGCCCGCGGCGGTGGCTATCAGGTCGAGGGCGGCGGCCAGGTCGCCGCAGGCGAGCAGGCCGGCCCGGGCGGCGGTCTCCTGGGCGTCCAGGAACAGCCCGTTGGGCGAAAAGGCCCCCGCGATCTCGTTGGCGAAGGGAGCGAGCTCGGTGCGGCGGCCCTTGCCCAGGGCCCGGGCCACCCGCAGCTCGGCGGCGGCCAGCGCGCCCTCCTCCAGATCGGGGTATTCGTAGTCGGGCAAGAAGCGGCGCACCACGCCGGCCAGCAGGGCGGCCGCTTCCATGGGGCTGTGCTCGAGCAGCAGGTCGAAGTGGGTCTCGACCAGCCGCAGACACCAGCCGGCCGCGAACCGGACGGCGTTGCGGCCCTGCTTCACCAGGCCGGCGCCGATCACGATGATGGGCGGCTCGGCAGGCTCGACCGCCAGCGCGCGCGGATCGGTGTCCGAGACGTACAGCTCGAAGTCGCGTATGCCGAGGTCCGCCGCCACCGTCTCGAACTCGCGGCGGGCCTCGCTGCCCACCCGCTGCCGGGCCGAACGTCCCACTTGCCAGCGTCGCAGGTCGGGGCGGTTGGCGTGGGCCAGGGCGGGACCGAGCAAGCGCAGGATGTGGCGGATGCCGCCCTGGACCCGACGGGGCAAGGCGCGCTCGTCCAGCTCGGGGTTGGCCAGCGGGGCCAGGCGCCGGCCGGCGCCCGGGGCCTCGATCCAGGTCATCGTCTCGCGGCGTTCGCCCGGGTCGGGGGTGAAGCGCGCCAGCAGCTGGGCCGCGCTGCTGGCCCCGGTGCGCCGCTGCCGCCAGCGGAGGATCGGGATCATGGTCCGCAGGGTCTCGAGGTTGTCGGGTTCGGCCCGCAGGTCGGAGGCCAGCAGCGACAGCGCCCCCTCGAGGAGCACGTTGCGCGCCTGCAGCTCCTTGTGGCGCTCGTGGAATCGGGCCAGCTCGCCGATCGACTGCAGGCTGCGCGGCGATTCATCCACCGACCGGCGGAGCATGACCCCGGCCCGGCGCATGTCGCCGGCCGCCTCCCACAGCGCGCCCAGCCGGATCAGGAACGGCATGCGTCTCTGCGGGTCGGTCTCCTGCTCGACCAGCCTTTCCGTCACCGCCAGCGCCTTGCGGGTGTCGTTCTGCCGGCCATAGAGGTCCGACAGCGCCTCCAGCGCCTCCCGGCTGCTGGGGGCGATGCGCAGGACCCGCTCGTAGGCCCCCAGCGCCACGCGCGGGTCGTTCAGCGGCCGCATGTACAGGCGCCCGATGCGCAGGAAACAGGCTTCCAGCGCGGCCGGATCGCGCTCGAACCGGGCCTGGCGGATCGACATCTCGGCGGCGGCGCCGTAGTCGCCGTCTTCCAGCTCCAGCGCGGCCAGGCGGCCCAGGATGCCGGCGTTGTCCGGTTCGTTCTGCAGCAGCGCGCGCAGCTCGCGCTTGGCGCCGGTCCGATCGTTCAGCGGCCCCAGCATCAGGTCGACCCGTTCCAGCCGCAGGGCGGTCACCGCGTCGGGCGAGGCGCCGGCCAGGCGCGCGCCCAGCAGCTGGGTCACCGCCTCGATCTCGCCGGCCTGCTCGAGCAGCTTGCGCAGGCGGGTGAAGGCCTGGTCGTTGCGCGGGTCGGCCTCGACGGTCCGTTCCAGCAGCGCGCGGGCGCGGGCGCTGTCGCGCAGCTGATCGGCGGCGATCAGGGCGGCCTGGAACAGGGCCTGCCCGCGGCGCACCGGACGGCGGAGGGCGCGTGCCTCCGCTTCCAGCACGTCGGCCGCCTCGGCCCAGGCCCCCCGCGCGAGCAGCAGCTTGCGCAGCCGGAACACAGCCGGCAGGTGCTCGGGCTCGCTGCCCAGCGCGCGCCGGTACAGGTGTTCGGCCCGGTCGCGTCGGCCCGCCGCCTCCTCCACCTCGGCGGCGCGGGTGAACAGCGAGGTGCCCAGGCGCGGATCCGCGCCCGGGGTGGTGGCGATGGCCTGGGCGCGCGCCTCCAGCAGCAGGGCCAGGTCCGGTGCGGGCGGCTGCCGGTTTTCCTCCGAGGTGACGTGGCGGCGCACGAGCGCCAGCGAGGGGCGCTCGCCCGACCGACGGAGCGCCTCGCGCAGCAGGCGCTGCGCGGTCTCGGGATGGCCTTGCCCGTCGGCGATCAGCGCGGCCAGGAACTGCATCGAGACCGCCTCGGCGGGCATCTCGTGAGCCAGCTCTTCCAGCAGGATCACCAGCTCGGGGGTGGTCGGGCGCGCGCCGGGCAGGGCCAGGAGCATCACCCGCGCCTCGGCGCGGTCGGAATCCAGCAGGCGGGCGGCGCTCAGCTCGGCCTGGGCCTCGATCGGGTTGTTGCGCAGGTCGCGGGCGATGCGGGCCCGCTCGACCAGGGCGGCGGCGGCCGCGCGCATGCGTCCGGCGGTGCTGTGGCCGTCGTATTCGTGACGCCACAGCAGGTCCAGACCGTCGCCGTCGCGCAGGGCCCACAGCACCCGCCGCAAGGCCAGGTCGGCGTCGCGGGCCAGACCGCCCGCCAGCAGCTCGCGGTAAGCGGCGGCCGACTCCTCCCGGTGCGCCGCCCGCTCGAGCGCCTCGGCCCGACGGAACTCCAGCTCGCGCTGGTCCTCGGCGCTGGGCTGGGCGGCGATCAGCTCCTGCAGCACCGCCGCCTGGATCGAGGGGTCCTCGACCAGCCCGACCAGCCGGCGCAGCAGCAGGTTGGTGGTCGGTTGACCGCTGGCGCGCGGGATGGCGCCCTGGATCCAGGTCAGCGCCCGGTCGTAGGCGCCGGCGTGCACGAACCAGCCCGCCGCCTCCAGCACCCGCAGGCGCGAGCCCTCGGTGGCCGCCTCCTGGAACGCCTCGGCGATGCCGGCGGGGTCGCGTTCGGCGGCCAGCAGCTCGCGCACCAGGCGGGCCGGGTCGTCGGCGGTGGCCGGCAACATCGGACCGCGCGGCAGGTAGGCCACCAGATTCTCGGGGTGCGCGGCCAGGTCCAGCTCCTGGGCCCGCTCGCGCAGGGCGGAGGCCACCCGATCGACCGCCGGAGCCGACCAGCAGGCGGCGGCGCTCAGCAGCGCCTCGGAGGCGCGGGCCGAGCGCCCTTCGCGCCGCAGGTACCAGGACAGCCACCAGTACAGCGCGCCCCGGCCGTCGGTGCGGGCCGCCTGCTCCAGGGCGGCCAGCCCCTCGGCGCGCGAACGGTCGTTGCGCAGCAAGGTCTGCGCACGCAAGGTGGTGGCGGCGTGGACGCGCGCCGGATCCAGCTCGCCCCACAGCTGCAGGGCCTGGGCGCGCTCGTCCCGCTCGGCGGCGCCGTGGGCGGCCTGTTCGGCTACCAGACCCAGGACCGAGGGCTCGGCCGTCGGGCCCCGCCCGCGCACGCGTCGCAGGATCGCCAGCGCGTCGATGCCCCGGGCCTCGCGCACCAGGCGGCTGGCCACCCGGCGCGCCGCCAGCGCGGCGCGATCGGCATCGACCCGATCGATCCGCTCGATCAGGCTCTCCAGCGGGGCGGCTTCCGGCCACAGGTTCAGCACCTCGGCGGTGTCGAGCGGCGGCAGCGCCAGGCCCGCGGCCTGGGCCTGCGTCTGGGCCCGTTCCAGCAGCGCCTGCGCGCGCCCGGGCTGGTCCAGCTGCCGGGCGCGCCGGGAAGCCCAGCGCAGGAGCGCCACGCCCAGCGGCGCGATCGGCAAGGCGTCCGCGGCCGCCGTCAGGGCGTCCAGCGACTCGCGGCCGGACAGCCGCAGGGCCGCGCGCAGCGAGGCGAAGCCGGTGCGGGCCGCATCAGCCTGGGCCAGCAGCCCGCGCAGGTGGCCGGCCGAGGCGGCGTCTTCCGCGGTCTCGAACAGCACCGCCGCGAACGCACGCAGCGCCGGTTGCAGGTCGCCGGGCAACACCGCCGCCAGCTTCTCCAGAGCGGCCGCCGCCGCCGGACGCTCGTCGCGGGCCAGCGCGCGCTCGCAATCGAGCAGCAACCGGCCCACCGACGCGGAACCGTCGGTCGTCCCGGCCACGCCTGCGCCGTCGGGGCGGGTGTGCTCGAGGATCAGCTCGTAAGCCGCGCGCTCCTCGGGCGCCACCTGCGCCAGCGCCGCGGCCACGGCGCGCGCATCGGCCAGCGCGCCGGCCTGGATCAACAGACGCAGCTTGCCCCGCAGCGCCGGAGCGTAGCCGGCGTCGACCGCCAGGGCCTGCTCGAAGAAGCCCGCCGCCTGGCCGTTGCCCAGGCGTTCGGCGGTGCGTCCGGCCGCCACCGCTGCCCGTGTGATGGCCGCCGGGCCCGCCGCGCTCGTCTGCAAGGCAGACAGCTGCTCGGTGTACAGGGCCAGCTGCTGCTCCAGCTCGGTGCGCTCGTCCAGCGGCGTACCGTCGCCCGAGAACGCCGCCGCCGCGTCGGCAATCTCCTGCAGCGCCCGCGAGGCGCGGGTGGGAAAGCTGAGGTCCAGGTTCACCACCGGCGGTTCGTCGGGAAGCGCCTCCTCGAATGCGGCCGATCCCCCGGTCGGCGCCGCCGACGGTGCGGGCGCGGCGGCGGCCCCACCGAAGAACAGCGCCGACACGTCCGGCAGGCCATCGTCGGTGAGATCGCGGCCCAGCTCGCGCGGCGCCGGGGGGGCCACCGGCGCCGGCGCCGGCGTGACCGGCCGGGGCAGGTCGTCGGGCTCGGCGGTCATACCCGGAAGCGGCGCCGAGGCCGCCGCCTCCAGCTCGGAGATCCCGGGGATCACGACCACTCCGCTCGAATCCTGATCGACCGGGTACACGCGCGCCGGCTCCGCTCCGGGCGGGGGCGCCACCAGGGTCGGCTCCGCCTCGTCGTCGCCGTACAGATCGGCGAACAGCGCGGGTGCGTCCGGCGGGGGGGTCGGCTCGTGTGGCGGCGGCGACGCCTGGGGTCGCGGCGGCGAGAGGATGATCTCGCCCGAGTTGACGTCGTCGACGATCAGCTCGGCGCTGTCGGGGGACGGGGGCTCGGCCGTCAGCGAGACGGGCGGCGGGGTCCCGGCACTGATCGATGGATCCCAGGCGGCCACCTCGCGCTCCCAGTCGTTGGTGGCATGGAAATCGGGCGCCGGCGGTCCCAGCCCGGGCGGCGGGATGCTCTTGGATTCGGGCGGGGTGGTCTTGTCGTCGTTGGCCATGGAATCAATCCCGGCTCAATCCCGCCTCACGACGGACCGCCGCGTAGCGATCGCTGAACGCGAACTGGATCAGATCCTGACAGGGAGCCGCCAGCAGATCCTGCCGGCTGGGCGAAGGCCGCTGGGTCAGCGCGCGCAGGGCCGCGGCCAGATCGCCGCTGACCAGCAGGCCGAACCGGTTGGCGGAACGCAGAACGCCCTCGCGCCAGCCGGCCACGTCCAGCGGTGCCTGCTCGAAGCCGAGGGCGTACGATTCCAGGTTCTTGAGCTCCCGGCGCGACAGGCCCTTGGCCAGCCGCCGCGAGGCCGTCTTCAAGGTGGTCTCGTCGAACGGCGGGCGCGTGCGATCGAACCAGCGCGGGTTGCCCAGGTAGACGACCGCAGACCAGATCAGCTCGAGCTCATTGATGGCCACCCGCTCGATGGCGGTGGCGGATTCGCGCAGCAGCGCCAGCGCCCGCCCCACCCGGAAGCGCGAGACGGGGTCGCCGCCCAACACCCCCCGGCCCAGCGCCAGCGCCGGGTCGGGCATGTCCACCGCCGCCACGTAAAGGTCGTCCAGCGGCGGGACGTGGATGGACAGCGACAGAACCCCCAGGGCGGCCCCGGCCGCCTCGATCCAGGCGACCCGGGGGTCGGACCCCGGCGCCAGGCGGGTCTGCTTGCTGATCCCCAGCTCCGTGCCGGGCGGGCTGTACAGCTTGGCCACCCCGCGACAGACCTGGGCCCAGACTTCGCGCATCAGCGCCAGCGACGTGCGCTCGCCCGGCGCGGACACCGCCAGGGCGTCGAGCGAGATCGCCCGGTTCAGGTCGCGCGCGCGCCCGCGGGTCGAGGCGGCGCCCAGGGCGGTCAGCAGCTGCGCAGCGGCCGCGCTCAGGTCGGTCAACCCGCGCAGGGCGGCCAGGTCCCGCAGGCACTCCAGCGGCCGCAGCTGCAGCGGATCCTTCTCCAGGTCGCGGCGCAGGTCCGCCAGCACGCCGTTGATCGCGGCGGCGTCTTCGGGGCTCAGAGGGCCGCTGCCGATGGCGGCGGCCAGCTGCGGGATCACCTCGCCCAGCGGGTCCAGCTGCAGCGCCGACCGGAGCGCGGCCAGCGCGGCGGGCAGGTCCCGCCGCTCTTCCCGCTCGAGCTTGGCCAGCCGCACCGCCACCGCCGCCTTGGCCGCGCGGCCCTCGGTCAGCGCCTGCAGCACGCGCAGCTGCTCGGCGGCCAGATCGAACCGTCGGCTGCGCAGGGCCAGGGCGACCAGCCGCTCGCGCGCGACCGCGTCTTCGGGCTTGGTCTCGATGGCCGCACGCAAAACCCGCTCGGCCTCGGCCGGCTGCTTGTCCGCCTCGTAGGCGGTGGCCAGATCCAGCTGCATGGCCGCGGCCTCTTCGGGCCGCACGGCCGGGCTGCCGATGGCGCGGTTCAGGTATTCCACCGCCAGTCCGAACCGTTCCTCGCCCATGGCCAGCTTGGCCAGCAGGCGCAGGCTGGCCACCCGCGCCGGGTCCAGCGCCAGGATGCGCCGGTGGTCGTGGATCGCCTCGCGGCGCTTGCCCAGCTGCCCCAGGCGCAGAGCCGCCCGCTCGGTGTACAGCCGCACCTTGGCCTCGGTGTCCGCGGTGTGAGCGATCTTGAACGAGATCAGGGCCTCCAGCGCCGCCGGCTGCTCGCGACGGAGAAGGATCCGGCGCAAACGCCGGTAACCCTCCTCGTGCTCGGGCACCCGGCGCAGCACCTCCAGGTAGGCGTTGGCCGCCTCGGTCTCGGCCCCCTCCTCCTCGTACAGCATCCCGGCGCGGGCGCAGCGCTCGGCCGCGCGCGCGGGCAGGTTCAACAACCCGGCGATCCGCAGCTGAGCCGCCGCCTGACCGCGGCGGCTCTGGATGGCGACCGACACCCGGCGCAGCCCCTCCAGCGCCTCCAGCGAGTCTGGCTGGTGCTCCAGGGCGGAGGCGTAGGCGCTGGCCGCCGCGTGCCAGTGGCCCAGACGTTCCTCCTGGGCGCCCTCTTCCAGCATCAGCACCTCGGCCAGCGCCGCGCCCGCGCCGGCGTGCTCGCCCAGGCGCTCGGCGCGCGCGCGTCGCGCGTGGGCGATGCGGCCCGGGAACGGCATGTCTCCCGCCAGATCGGTGGCCGCCAGCTCGACCAGCGAGGCGGTCGGGCCCTCCACCGCCCGGGCCAGCGCGCTCCAGGCGGTCACGCGGTCGCCGCCCAGCAGCCGCCGCACACCCAGCGCAGCCCACAGC
>JBKPRZ010000007.1:0-8687 GCA_046734815.1 Myxococcota bacterium
CCGCCGGGATAGCCGCCACCTCCGCCGGGATAGCCGCCGCCGCTGGCCTGCGCCGGAGCCGGCGCTGCTCGCCACGAACCGCGACCGGCCGCCGGCGGGGGAGCCGGGCGCGCGTAGACGTAGTCGCGACGGCCGTCGTGGCCGACCCAGTGGCTGCGGTGATAGACCCAGCGGCCGTGCTGGTGCTGGTAGGAGGGCGCCACGTACACGTAGCCGGTCCGCTGCGGCGCCCAGTAGCCGTGGACCCAGGACCAGTCGTACCCGGTCCAGTCCCAGTAGCCCTGCAGCCAGACGTAGCCGCCCGCGGGCGGCGGCGTCGGGTATTCGACCACCGGCGCCGGCGGGGGCTGCGCCACGTAGACCTCGGCGTAATCCGGCCCGGGGCTGTATTCGGCCGTGGCGTAGCCCACCGGCTGGCTGCGTACGACGCAGCCGGAAAGCCCGCCCACCGCCAGCAGAGCAGCAAGAAACCAGCTGTTTCGTCGTGTCATGTCCTTACCTCTTCCGCTTCGACGTAAAAGCGTATGCCCGCATTCACGCAGCGGCAAGGACGCCGGTGTGCGCCTGATGGCGGGAGGGCGGAATTTGTGCTGTCGCTCAGCAGCCTGGAACCCTCTCGGGGTTCCGGCGACTGGTCATTCGGCGGCGGCCGAGGCGGCCAGGGTGGGATCCGCGCTCTGCACCTCGACCTCGTAGCCGAAGGGCCGCGCCACCGCCGTCACCAGCTCGCGCGCGTGGTCCTCGGCCTGGCGGAGGACGCCCTGCTGCAGGGCCGCTCGCTCGACGGCGAGCCGGGCCTCGTTGTGCAGCTTCTGGTAGTCGTCGGGCTCCAGCGGGTTGCACAGGCTGCCGTCCGCCACCACCAGGTCGGGCGCCGGCGCATCGACGTACAGGATGCGGGGCCGGGGCAGCCGCACGATCACCCGGCGCTCGCCCGGCGTGGCCGAGAAGGCCAGGTCCAGGCTGCCGGGCTTGTCGAAGTCGAAGCCCGCCGCCACCTTGCCCCGGAAGAAGATCGCAATCGTTTTCTCGCACTTGATCGGCAAGACGCCGAACAGGTTCCGGGCCTCGCGCCGCTTCTGGAAGCTGGACACGTTGGCCTCGACGGTCGCCAGGCGCGCCACCTTGCGGACCGCCTCGACCACGCTGTGGCTCTCGCGCTCGACCCGGGCGTCCTCGTACCGACGGAGGGCGTACAACCCCACCGCGATCACCGCCGCGCCCACCAGCGCGCCAACGAGCACCGCCTTTTTCATGTCGTCCCAAGTATGACGCACGTCCGGCCCCGATGCCGCGATGGGAGTAAACTGCCTACATGCACACCTACGAGGGCAGCTGTCACTGCGGCCGCGTGCGGTTCCGGGTCACCGGTGATCTGGCCGAGACCATCACGTGCAACTGTTCGATGTGCACCAAGAAGGGGAACCTCCACCTCATCGTGCCCACCGAAAAGTTCCAGCTGATTTCGGGGCAGGAAGATCTGACCAGTTATCGGTTCAATACGGGCGTGGCCAATCACACGTTCTGCCGCATTTGCGGCATCCACCCCTTCTACGTGCCGCGTTCGGACCCGGACAAGATCGACGTCAACGTGCGCTGCCTGGAGGGCGTCGACATCGACGCCCTGAAGCCGACGTTTTTCGACGGAAAGCAATGGGAAGTCGCGATTGTTGGGCACCGCGACAGGGAAGCGCACCGCGGGCAATCGGGTTGACCAACGCTTTCACAATGGAACTGGCCATTGTCTCTGACGCTTTCCGTATTCCCGAAAAACCGATTCTTGCGGTAGACGACCCTACATATTCGTCTCACTCTTACCCCTGCTCCGCTCTTACCCTGCCTCTTTCCGTTACCCCTGCCTCGCTTCACTGTGGGAGGTTTCCGGCGATGAAAAAGGTTCCTCGTAGGTCCCTTGCTCTGACGGCTGCTTCGCTCCTGCTCGCGTGCGCAGGCGGTGGTGGCCAGGCCCCCGGTGGTGGTGGCGCCGTCGAGAACATCGGCAGCACCCCACCCGCGCGTCCCTCGGGCCCGGTGTCCACCAACCCACCTGGCGTCCCGACGTCCCCTTCATCCGGCATGGGCGGCGCCGGCGGCACCCGTCCCCCCGACGGCGGCGTCCGTCGCGACGCCGCCAGCACCCCCGACGTCCCCGCCGCCCCCGCCTGCACGATGACCGTCACGGCGATGGGCAACGGGCCGTTGATCGACGACTTCAACGACAACAACGTCGCGTTGCCTGCGACCGACGGCCGCATGGGGACCTGGGAGGTCTCCCACAGCGAGACCGCCATGATCATGGGCGCGCCGATGGATCGGGTGCCCGAGCTGACCACCATCATGGGCACCAACCGCGGCCTGCGCCTGCGCGGCAACGAGCCCAATGCCATGAGCCAGTGGGCCGGCGAGATGGCGGTGACCTTCGCCCCCGACTGTTACGACGCTTCCGCCTACGGCGGGATCCAGCTGCAGATCCGCGGCCTGGCCGGCACGCGCGTCGAGGTGGCGGTGCTGACCGCCAGCGTGCGCGCCCAGAACGCGGTCATGCAGGTGGGCGGGCACTACCACTTCCCGGTGAGCATCACCAGCGCCACGACCTTCCAGACCGTCAACATCACCTGGGACATGTTCCAGCCCGGCTGGGGCATGACCCCGGGACCGAAGGTGGACCCCAAGCTGGTCTACGGCCTGGCGGTGGTGACCGCCCTGCGGCCCGCCCCCGCCGCCCCCACCGACGGCGGGGCGGCGCCGACGATCGGGGCGTTCGACTACACGATCGACAACGTCCGCTTCATGCCGAAGTAACGGCGGCGCGTTTCACCTGCATCAGCACCACCCGACGCCGGTGGCCGGAGTGATTCCGGGCGCCGGCGTGCCAGAGGTGGGCGCTGAAGACCAGGACGTCGCCGGGGCTGGCCTCGACGGGGCGTTCGTCGGGGTGGCGGCCATGGGGCTGGGCCAGGGTGCCGCGGGGGACGCGTCCCCACCGGTGGCTGCCGGGTACGATGCGGGTGGCGCCGTTGCGCGCGTCCATGGGGTCGAGCACCCAGAAGGCGTTGGCGAGCTGCAACTGATCGGGGAGCACCGGTCCGGTCCAGTCGACGTGCAGGCCCTGGGCCCCGTGCCCGGCGGCGGGTGCGCGGCCGTGGCAGCCCATCACCTGGATGGCCGGGCCCAGCAACAGGCGGCACGCTTCCAGGATGCGCGGGTGCTCGAGGCAGATGCGCGCTTCCGGTTCGCCGGCCAGGTCCGGACCGACATTGCTCTGCTGACTCTCCCGCGTCCGATCGGCGGGCGCGGCCATCTTGCGGTCCCAGGCGGCGTGCAGACCGTCGACCTGCGCGGCGTCGAGCACGCGCGGGAGCACCACCCAGCCGCTGTCGGCCAGCTGTCGCTGCTCGTCAGCGGTCACCAGACCGTCGGGTGGAGCGGATCTCTTCAGCGCGGCTGACATGACCGGTAAAGCGTAGGCCCTCACGCCGCGTGAGGGTCAAGGGACCGGTCGTTTTTTCGCGGGCGGTCCGGGTCAGACCATTCGCTGCACCAGGCGCTCGGCCAGGCGGCGGGCGAGGGTGGCGGCCAGGGTGCTGGCGGCGGCGGCGGACACCTGACCGACCGGCGTGGGTTCCCTCTTCACCAGTCGATCCACGGTGGTGGCGACGTGGTCCAGCGTGCGCAGCGCCTGCAGCAACCCGCCGCCCGCGCGGGCCAGGCGGGCCAGCGGCTGCTGCCGGCGTGCGTGGACCAGGCTGGCCACCAGGCCGCCCACCACCGTCACCAGGCCCAGGGCGGCGGCCCCGAACCAGACCGGATGCGCGCGCACCTGCTCCTTGAAGCGGCCGCCCACGGTGTCGTGCTCGTCGATCTTCGCGATCAGCTCATCCAGGCGCTTCGCCTGCTCGTCCTTGTCGGAAGGGAGCGTCTCCGGGTTGGCTCGCTGGTCCATCACATCCTCCTGCGTCCGCGTTGCCCGCAAGCTGGGTCCGCGGTGGCCAGGACGCTAGGGCGTCGGGGCGGGCTGCAGGTGGACCACGGCGCTGACGTCGCCGTCCGGCACGAAGGTGTGGCGCGCGTTCAGATGCCCCTTCTTCGCCAGCAGGACCGTGACCGCCTGGGCGCCGCGGGGAACGCGCGTGGTCAGCGGGGTGGCCCCCAGGAAGCGGCCCTCCCCGTCGGTCACCCGCGCCCCCGGCGGGTCCGATTCGATGCGCACCGACACCATGGCGGGCAGCTCCGGGCCGACGAGCCGCTTCGGGTCGGCGGGCAGCTGGAGGCCGGCAGGTAGCGGCGGGTCGGCCGGCAGCTCCGGCGCCGAACGCGGGCGCGCGCCCGATCCGGTCCGCGGGGTCAGCTCGGGCATCGGCGGCGGCTCGGACAGCACCAGGCCGGCCGAGAACGCGCCGATGACCAGCGCGCCCGCGAGGCCCAGCCCGAAGGCGCGCGCCCGGGACGCCGAGGAGGTGGGCCGCTCGCCGGGCCCGACGGTGGCGGCTGGCACCAGCCCCTCGGCCCGGCTGCCCGGGGGTGGGAACGAGGCCAGGCCCGGCAGGGTGGGCAGCGCCCGCTGCGAGACGCGGATGACCGGCGCCTCCGGGTCGGGATCCACCGGCACGGCCGGCAGCCCGGGCATCGAATCGGACAGGGTGGGGTCGCGCCCGAACAGCTCGTCCAGGAACTGCGGCAACATGCGCGGCTGGAAGCGGGTCTCGCCCAGGTAGTGGTCCAGGTCGTCGGCCAGCATGTGCGCTTCCTGGTAGCGCTCGTCGCGCGAACGCTCCAGCGCGCGCATCACCACCGCGTCCAGTGCCGGCGACAGCTCCGGGCGCAGCGCCGACGGCGGCGGCACCGGCCGCTCGAGCACGTTCTGCATCGTCTTGTATTCGGCCTTGTCGTAAAACAGCCGCTTGCCGGTCAGGCACTCCCAGAACATCACTCCCAGCGAGAAGATGTCCGAGCGCGCGTCGATCGGCTCGTTGCGCACCTGTTCGGGCGACAGGTACGACAGCTTGCCCTTGACCATCACCGTCTCGGTGCGGGTCTCGCCCCGCCGACCCAGCAGCGCCTCCGCCTTGGCGATGCCGAAGTCCAGCAGCTTGACCCCTCCGGCCCGCAGCAACATCACGTTGGACGGCGAGACGTCGCGGTGGACCATCTGCAGGTGGTGGCCGCCGGGGGCATTCAGCTTGTGGGCGTAGTCCAGCCCCGCCGCCACCTCCCGGGCGATGAAGGCAGCCAGCGGAGCCGGCATGATCCGGCGCTCGGCCCGCAGCTGCCGCAGCACCAGCAGCAGGTCCTTGCCGCGCAGGTGCTCCATGGCGATGAAGTACCAGCCATCGATCTGCCCGAAGTCGTAGATCTGGACGATGTTGGGGTGGTTCAGCAGCGCCGAGATGCGCGCCTCGTTGATGAACATCTCGATCAGCTGCGGGTTGTCGGACTTGTCCTGGTGGATCCGCTTGACCACGAACAGCCGCTGGAAACCCTCCACCCCCCGAGCCAGGGCCCGGAAAACCTCCGCCATCCCGCCGCGCCCGATGCAATCGAGCAGCAGGAAGCGTCCAAACGGTTGCCCCGCCGGCGGGTGGGATATCGGAGCAGACTCCGGCACTGGCTCCCCTTATATCGGCAGCTTCGCCCCCCGCATTGAGCTCTGCCCCGTCAGACCGGCGTCAAGAAGCGGGCCAGCACCGTCTTGATGCCTACGCTGGGGAAGCGGAGCGTGACCTTCAGATCGGCGCCGCTCGACTGCCAGCCACGGATCTCGCCCACCCCGAACTGCACGTGGCGCAACCGCCCGCCGATGCGCAGGCCCATCTGCCCGCCGCCGTCGTCGTAGCTGGGCGGCGCCTCGTCGTATTCGACGGTCAGCCCGCCGCCGGTGCGCGGGGCGGTGGGGGTGGGGGCCCGCCGGCGGGGTCCGCCCCGCACGGCCCCCACCGGGTTGGACCGGTCGGGCAGGTAGACATCCCGGCTCCACCGGCCGCCCCACGGTCCCGCGCCCTCGGTCTCGACGTTCAGGTAGGCCGGCCGCGGCTGGATGATGGTGTCGATCGCCTCAGCGGGCAGGTCGTGCAGGAAGCGGCTGGGGATGCCGGGCAGCTCCTGTCCGGACAGCCGCCGCCGGCGCACGCGGGTCAGGAACAGCCGGCGCATCGCCCGGGTGACCGCCACGTAGCACAGGCGCCGCTCCTCCTCGACGGCCGCCTCGTCATCGACGCTGCGGGCGTGCGGGAAGACGCGTTCCTCCAGGCCCGTGACGAAGACCCACGGAAACTCCAGCCCCTTGGCGGTGTGCACGGTCATCAGCGACACCGCCCCCTTGTCGGGGTCGTAGCCGTCCACGTCGGACACCAGCGCCACCCGCTCGAGAAATCCGTCCAGCGACGGCTCCTCGCTCTCCCGTTCGTAGTCGCGCATCTGCCCGACCATCTCGAGCAGGTTCTCCATGCGGCCTTCCGCCTCCAGGCTGGATTGCTCGGCCAGCGCGTCCCGGTAGCCGCTGTCCTCGAGCACCCGTTCGGCCAGCGCCGCCGGCCCCAGCCCCGGCGCCGCCTCCCGCAGCCGGTCCATCAGGCCGACGAACGCCTCCAGCTTGCGGGCCGGGCCGCCGCCCAGCCCCGCCGCGTTCGGGTCGCTGACGGCCGCCCGCATGGCAGCCAGCACCGGCTGGTTCTGCTGGCGCGCGAAGGCCACCACCTTCTCCACCGTCGAGTCGCCGATGCCGCGCGCGGGGGTGTTGACGATGCGCAGGAGCGCGATCTCGTCGTCGGGGTTCTGCAACACGCGCAGGTAAGCGATCAGGTCCTTGATCTCGGCCCGGTCGTAAAAGCGCACGCCCCCCACCACGGTGTAGGGGATGTCGCGCGCGCGCAGCGCCTCTTCCAGCACGCGCGACTGGGCGTTGGTCCGGTAAAAGACGGCGAGATCGCGGGGGGCGGCGTCTTGCCCCAGCGCGCTGCCGATGGTGGCGGCCACGAACTCGGCCTCGTCGCGCTCGGTCTCGCCCTCGAACGACACGATCGACTCGCCCAGGTGCAGGTCGGTGAACAGGCGCTTTTCCCGCCGTTCGGTGTTGCGGGAGATGACCGCGTTGGCCACCCGCAAGATGTGGCCGGTCGAGCGGTAGTTCTGCTCCAGCTTGATCACCGCCGCGCCCGGGTGGTCGCGCTCGAAGTCGAGGATGTTGCGGATGTCCGCGCCCCGCCACTTGTAGATCGACTGGTCCTCGTCGCCCACCACGGTGATGCTGCCGCCCTTGTGCGACAGAAAACGCACCAGCCGGTACTGCACGCTGTTGGTGTCCTGGAACTCGTCGACCAGCACGTGCAAGAAGCGCTCGCTCAGATCGCCGGCCGCCTCGGACTGGGTCAGCCGCAACGCCTGCACCAGCAGCCCGCCGAAGTCGACCGCGTTGGCCGCCCGCAGCCGTTCCTCGTAGGCGGCGTAGGCCCGCCCCACCACGTCGTCGAAGTAGTCGGCGCGCGCGAAGGTGTCGGGCGTCAGTCCCTGGTTCTTGGCCCGGTCGATGCTGCCCAGCACCTGGCGCACGGGAAACAGCCGCTCGGGCACCTGCAGGTCGGCCAGCACCCGGGTCATCAGCCGTTTCTGATCGTCGTCGTCGTAGATCACGAAGTCGCGCCGCAGCCCCACCGCCTGGCCCCACAGGCGCAACATCCGCGCGCACAGGGCGTGAAAGGTGCCCAGCCACAGCCGCCCCATCTCGCGCGGCGGGATGTCGAGCAGGCGGCCCACCCGCTCGCGCAGCTCGCCCGCCGCCTTGTTGGTGAACGTCACCACCATCATGCGGCGCGGGTCGGCGCCGTTGGCCAGCAGCCGCGCCAGCCGGTAGGTGATGACCCGCGTCTTGCCCGAGCCCGCGCCCGCCACCACCAGCAGCGGCCGGGGCGGGTACACCACCGCCTGCAGCTGGGCGGGGTTCAGCTCGCGCGCCAGCGTCTCCTCGGAAAAACGCTCGCGCAGCGCCGGGCGTCGACCCTCGTCGCTCTCCACGGGTCGGTTATAGCGCGCCCGGAGTCACGCGCGGAGCATCCGCTGCGCCCGGTTGCGATCGTTCAGCCGCTGCTGGCCTTGTCCGCGCCGAACAGCGCCTTGTACAGCGCCGAGCTGGTGTCGATCGCCAGCTGGCCGGCATTCTGGACGATGCCGCCGTAGTCCTTGTCCCACACGTCCCCCAGCAGGTTGCCCGCGTCGCGGGCGGCGTCGCGCAGGTGGTCGCCGGCGGTGAGCTCGCGACGGGGACCCGGTTCCTGCGCCGGCCCGGGCTCGCGCGGCAGGCGGAGCGAGATCCCACCGGGCGGATCCTGGACCGGCGCGGCCAGCAGGTGATGGGGGTCGGAGATGTTGTCCCCCGCATCCGGTCTGGGCGGAGCCAGCAGCTGATGAGGGTCGTAGATGTTGTCGGCCGCGGGCCTGGCCAGCAGGTGATGCCGGTCCGAGACGTTGCCGGCGGTCGGCGGCGCCAGCAGGCCGTGGGGATCGGAGACGTTCTCGACCACGTCCGGACCGGCCGGGGCCAGCAGGCCCTGGGGATCGGACACGTTGTCCACGCCATCGACCGAGGCGTGCTTGTCGCCGTCGGTCTTCTGGTCTTTATCCAGCAGCAGGTGCTGCGGATCCGAGATGTTGTCCGCGCCAGAAGAGATGATGAGGGGGCTGGCGGACCCCACTGG
>JBKPRZ010000008.1:0-4497 GCA_046734815.1 Myxococcota bacterium
AGCCCGAGCCACCCTTGCCCGCCTGCAAGCGCACCGTCCCCGTCGCCAACAGCGGCGCGCTGGGGGGCGCCATCGCGGGCGCCCAGGCCGGCGACTGCCTGGTGCTGGCCGACGGCAACTACGGCTTCCCGGGGATCAGCAAGCGCGCCACCGCCGAGCAGCCGATCGTCATCCGCGCCGCCAACCGCGGCAAGGCGGTCGTCCCGGGCGGCAGCATCGCGTTCAACAACTCGGCCTACGTGATCGTCGAGGGGCTGACCTTCACCAGCAACGGCAGCATCAACTTCAACGACAGCGACCACTGCCGCCTGACCCGCACCCGATTCAACCCAAGCCAGCAGGCCGCCAACGACTGGGTGGTGATGAACGGGACCAGCCATCACATCCGCATCGACCACAACGAGTTCGGGCCCAAGACCCAGGTGGGCAACACGATCATGTTCGGCGGCGAGGGCTCGCAGGTCGTGCAGAACAACCGGATAGACCACAACTACTTCCACGACATCCTGGGCGGAGGCGGCAATGGCTGGGAGACCCTGCGCATCGGCCTGTCCGGCCGGGCGCAGTCCAAGGGCCAGAACCTGGTCGAGCTGAACCTGTTCAGGGGCGCCACCGGCGACCCCGAGACCATCTCGGTCAAATCGTCGGACAACGTCATCCGCTACAACACCTACCGGGCCACCAACGGCGAGATCACCCTCCGCCACGGCAACCGCACCCTGGTCTACGGCAACTTCATGCTGGCCGACGGCCTGGCCGAAGCGCGCGGCATGCGCGTCCTGGGCGCCGACCACCGCATCTTCAACAACTACATCGAGAACATCGGCCGCACCGCCGGCATCTTCCTGCGCGGCGGGAGCAACGCCGCCCAGGACGCCAGCGGCACCGAGTTTTACCAGGTGTACCGCACGCACATCGTGAACAACACGCTGGTGGGCGGCCGGGGCATCGCCGTGGGCAGCACCGATCTGCCGCCGCAGAACTGCGTGGTGGCCAACAACATCGTGGTCAACACCAGCGGCGCCGGCATCGTCGACGTCGGTCAGGGCACCAAGGTCGAGGGCAACATCGTCTTCCCGATGGGCGCCATGGCCACCGTCGGCGTGATGGCCGGCGTGCAGATGGTCGACCCGATGCTGACCAAGGTGGACGGCGTCTTCCACCTGTCGATTGGCAGCCCCGCCGTCGACGCCGCCCTGGCCGGCTACACCTACGTGATGGACGACATGGACGGCCACCCCCGCGCCAAGCCCGACATCGGCGCCGACGAGATGGCCCCGGGCGTGGTGACCCGTCGCCCGCTGGTCGAGGCCGACGTCGGCATCAACGGTCCCTGATCAGCTTCAGGGTGAGCGGCTCGGTCTGTGGGTACGCCGGTACCTGCACCGGGAACCTGTCTGCGCCGAAGGTCGCGGCCGAGACGGAGATGGTGAGATCGCCCGCCGGCGCACGATCGAAGGTGAACCGGCCCTGGGTGTCGGTGCGCACCACGTCCGGGATCTCGGCGGCGTTCAGGCGCGCTTCCGCGCCGGCGATCGGCGCACCGGTCTGGCCGTCGACGACCCGACCCAGCAGCCGGCCGCCGTCGATCAGGACGAGCCGCACGCCCTGACGACGTTCGCCCTCCCCCAGTGAGATCTCCACCCGGGCGCGTTGCCCGAGGCTGGTGATGGCTTCCAGCCTGAAGGGTCCCGCGGGAAGCCGACCCAGCTCGAACGCGCCTCGCGGATCCCGCATCGGGCGCGGACGGGTCGGAGCGGTCGACCGCGGGCCTCCGTCTTGTCTCAGCGTGATCAGAAAGTCGGTCACCGGACGGCCCGATCCGTCGACCGCCACGCCGGCGATGCTGGCCGCCGGACGGAAGCGAAGGACCACGTCCTCCCGGCCGGTCTCGACACCGCGCAACTCGGCGTCGGCGTGGATCGCGTGCAGCGCGGACAGGGTGTGTGAGCCCCGGGGCAGCCCCTCGATCACGAACGAGCCATCCGCGGCGGCGGCAACCCGCCGCGCGGCCGAGACGATCGTGCGCGCCCCGTGCTCGAACGCCGCCACGACCGTCACCCCGCCGGCTGGCGAGCCGTCGGGATCGACCACCCGGCCGGAGATCCGCCCGCGGGCCGGCAGGGTGAGCACGATGCCCTCGCGCCGCTCGCCCTCGCCGACCGTGAGCTCCTGCTTGGCCCAGTTCCAGTCGCCCAGGTGGCTGCTGTCCTCGTCGGCCCGGGCCTCGACCGTGACCGCGCCGGGGTCCAGGCCGCCGAGGGTGAAAGCACCATGCTGATCGGTACGACTCGTGCTGCTCGAGGCACCGCCGTACGCGCCCACCACCAGGCCTTCGCCCGGCTTGCCGTCGGTGAAGGTCACCCGGCCGGACACGCTGGCGCGGCCCTCGCGGCGCTGGAGCCGGAGGGTGACCCGGCGGCTTTCACCGCCGGCGACGACGCCTATCTCCTGATGGTCGCTGCCGCCCTGGGCGTCTCGCGCGCGCACCTCGATCCGCGCGGGCATGACAAGCGCCCGGAACCCTCCGTTGGCGTCGGTCCATGCGATGGTGTTCGTCTTGGTCTGGCTTGCGGGTCGCTCGTCGTCCGAGAGGATCCGGACCTGCAGATCGGCGGCCGGGCCGCCGTCGACCTGCAGTACGCGCCCCTCGATCAGCGCCGGCCGATGCAAGGTCAGGTCGACGCGGTCGAGGTCCCGGGATCCGACTGTCACGACGGTGCCGTCCATCGACGGGAAGCTGTGCTCCAGCGCGCGGGCTTTGTAGCGACCCGGCAGAACGCCCTCCATCAGGTAGCGGCCGTCCTGGCCGGAGCGAGTCTTCAGGGCGGGCTCGCCGGTGAAGAACATCCGCTGCTGCATCTGAACGATGGCGCCCGCCACGGGCGCACCGGCGCCGTCCAGGACCCGCCCGCCCACCGAAACGGCCCGATCGACCATCACCTCGACATCGGCACCCTCGGCGGCGTTCACCGTCAGATCGAGCGGCACGCTGGCCAGCGGACCCCGCCGGGCCGAAAGGCCATACCGTCCCGCCTGCACGCTGCCGAAGGTGAACCGCCCGCTGGCGTCGGTCCGGGCCGGCTGCGGCGGCGCGGGAGCGGGACCACCCGATTCTTCCGGCGCGAGCAGGACCTCAGCGTCCGCGACCGGCTGACCGCTGCCGCGTTCGATCACCCGACCGCTCACCCGCGACGCGGGCACCAGCTGGAAATCGCGGGTGCGGTCGTCGTGCACGCTCACCCAGGCTTGCGCCGTTGCGTAGCCGGAGGCCTCCACCAGCACCTGGTGATTGCCCGGCCGTGCGAACAGGCGATACCCACCCCGCTCGTCGGATGTCACCCGTAACAGCAGCTCGTTGGGCGACGCGGGCATCGCGGACAGGGACAGCAGCGCGGTCACGGTGGCAGCCGCGATGACACCTCCACCGGCGTCGAGCACACGTCCCGAGAGCACAACGCCGCCGGCATGCAGCCGCACCTCGCGCGTCGACACGCGCGCGCTGTCCACGACGATTCCCCCTTCCCTGGTGGGGGTAAATCCGGCGGCCATGGCGACCAGCGCGTACGGTCCCGGCTCGAGCCCCTCGAACCGGAACGAACCGTCCGCCCCGCTGCGTCCCTGGGTGACCGCGGGCGGCTCGCCCGTTGGCTGGTCCTGCGACACCGGTCCCAGCAACATCAGCCCCGCCCCGCGAACCGGCGCGCCCTCGGCCGAGCGCACCACCCCGCGCAGCCCTCCCGGCCGCGCGCCCGTCGTGGCCGCAGGCAAGGTCCAGCCCGACCGGAACGCCGACCGGAGCCTCGATCCCTCCCCGCTCCCAGCCCCGACATCCTGGTGCGAGCCCACACCGCGAACCGCCACCCACACGCCGGCGCCCAGCAGCGCCACCAGCACCACCGCCGCCAGCACCGACGCGGACATCTTCGCCTTGGCCATGAGCATCACTCCTTCCGTCGGCCCGCCGCCGGGCGGTGGGCGCAGCGCCGGCGCGATCAGCAGCTCCCAGCGCCGCCGGTCGTTGCCGAAGCGTGCGTCCAGATCCGTCCGCAGGCGGTCGATCGCCTGCTTCAGCCGCCAGCGCACGGTCCCCGCCGGCACCCCGGTCAGGCGCGCGATCTCGCCCGAGGAGTGCTCCTCGAAGAACCGCAGCAGGACCGTGCCCCGCATCGGCTCGTCCAGCGCCATCACCCGGTCGACGATCAGCCGGTGCAGCTCCAGCCGCTCCTGCACCGATTCGGGCGACGCGGGCGACTCTTCCGGGACGATGCCGCCCGCGCTCTCCCAGCGCTGCTGGACGCGTTGCCGCCGGGCGCGCATCCGGATCACGTTGCGGAGCACCTTCGCCAGCCAGGGGCGCACCGGCCGCCCCGCCTCCGGCGGCGTCCGGGTGGCGGACACCCACGCATCCTGGGCAGCATCCTGGGCCGCGTCGGGGTCCGACACCAGATGCCGGGCCAGCCGATTCAGCCAGCCGGCCTGAGCGAGCAACTGGTC
>JBKPRZ010000009.1:0-3308 GCA_046734815.1 Myxococcota bacterium
GCCGCCACCCGCGCCCGGCGAGACGCCGCTGCCCGCGGGCATGTACAGCAACCCGGCCGCGGTCAAGAAGCCCACCTTCCCGGATCGCACCTGTCCGGTCAGCGCCGGCGCCAGCACCGCCGCGATCAACGCCGCCATCGCCATGTGCAGCTCGATGGGCGGCGGCGTGGTCAGCTTCGCGCCCGGCAATTATTCCGTCGGGTCGATCCACATGCAGAGCAACGTCAAGCTGGCGCTGAACGGGGCCAGCCTGCGCGGCAACGGCACCGACGGCGCCGAGCCGTACACCTCGCCCATCGCCTGCCAGGACGAGGGGCACCGACACTGGCACAACGCCATGTTCTGGGGCGAGAACGTGACCAACGTGGCCATCATCGGCCCGGGCACCCTGAACGGCGGCGGCCTGGACAACAACAACCAGAAGATGATCGCCTTCAAATCCAGCAGCGTGTTGCAGTTCGAGGACCTCAACCAGAGCGGCACCGGCCACTTCGGCTATCTGTTGACCGACTGCCAGCACATCACGATGGCCAAGCTGACCATGCACCCCAGCCGCGACGGCGTCGACCTCATGCAGTGCTCGCACGTCTACGCCCACGACCTGAACATCACCGGCGGCGGGGACGACTCGTTCGCGCTCAAGAGCGACTGCACCGTGAACAAGCGGATCGTCACCGAGAATGTCACCGTCGCCGACTCGACCCTCGGCAGCGGGGCCAACGCCCTGCAGTTCGGGTCCGAGACCTGGGGCGATTTCCAGAACATCACCTGGTCGAACATCAAGGTGGTGCGCGGGGGCAAGTCGGGCATCGGCATCCAGATGAACGACGGCGCCAACGTGAAGAACGTGCTGTTCGACAACATCACCCTGAGCAACACCTCGTTCCCGATCTTCCTCAGCACCACCAGCCTGCTGCGCGGTCCCACCAAGATGCCCGGCCACGCCGAGAACATCCGCTTCCGCAACATCACCGCCACCAACATCATTGCCGGCAACAACAAGAGCCCGCAGGAGACGGCCATCATCATCTCGGGCCAGGCCGACAATCCGCACATCGGCATCGTGCTCGAGCACGTGCAGGTCAACTTCCCGGGCGGCGGCAAGCCCACCGGCGATCCCCCTGAGGGCCACACCCTGAAGGGCGGCGTCGCCTACAACCCGCGATTCATCACCCCCATCCCCGCCTGGGGCATCTTCACCCGGCACATCAAGGGGCTGGAGCTGCACGATGTGAAGCTGACCTTCGGCAACGCCGACCAGCGCCCGGCGGTGATCGCCCGCGACGTCGACGGGCTGACCCTGGACACCGTCTCGGCGGCCAAGGGCGGCGGCAACGTGCTGGAGCTGGAGGCGATCAAGAATCTCACCGTCAAGGCGTCCGCTCCACTGCCCGACGGCACCATGCCCGCGGTCGACAAGGGCACGTTCTGAGCCTGCCTGCGGTCGACCGGCCGCCTCCGGGAACCTCGCCAGCGCGGCCGCCGGCGCTGCAATGCATCTGCGCGGCGCTGTTGTTGGGCTGGCGCAAAACGGTGAAAATGTGGCGTGCTCGTTCAACCGCCTCCGCCTGCCGAGCGCCGGACCTTTGGCGCGTTCCAGGTGGAGGGGACCATCGGGGCGGGCGGGATGGGCGTGGTGTACCGCGCCCGCCACCGTGACACCGGCGCGACCGTCGCCCTCAAGACGGTGATGGTCCAGCAGCGGCAGGCGGCGGTGCAGGCCGAGATCCGCACCCTGGCCGGGCTCCGGCACCCGGGCATCGTGCGGATCCTCGACGACGGGGTGGAAAACGGCGTGCCCTGGTACGCGATGGAGCTGCTGCCGGGCGCGCCGCTGACCGCATTCGTCGATCGCCTGTGGCCGCCGGACAGCACCCCGGTGCCGCACGACACGCCCACCCTGGTGGTGGACGCGCCGGACTTTCCCTGCGGGCAGAGCGCACCCGAGCGGACCCGCGCCCGCAAGCCGCTGGCACCCGAGCGGCTGATCGAGGTGCTGGGGGTGATGGCCCGCCTGTGCCGGCCGCTGTCGTACCTGCACGCCAGCGGGCTGGTCCACCGGGATCTCAAACCGGCCAACGTCGTGCTCAAGCCCGACGGCGAGGTGGTGCTGGTGGACTTTGGCCTGGCCTCCGAATCGGCCGCCGCGCGCGGCCGCGAGCGGCTGGATGCGGTCGGGCCCGCGCGCGGCACGGTGGTCTACATGTCGCCCGAGCAGTGCCGCGGCTTCAGGGTGGACGCGCGCGCGGATCTGTATTCGTTCGGCTGCATGCTGTACGAGCTGGTGGTGGGGCGGCCGCCCTTCTCCGGGCGCACGGTGGGCGAGATCCTGCAGCACCACCTCGAGTCGGCGGTGATCCCGCCGTCGCATCAGGTCCTCGGCATCCCCGATCCGCTGGAGAGGCTGCTGGTGCGGCTGCTGGAGAAGGACCCGCGCCGGCGCATCGGCTACGCCGACGAGATCGAGGAGCAGCTCGAGCGCTTGCTGGTGCAGCTGACCGGCCGCCGGGCCCCCAGCAGCGTGCCGCCGGGGTCGTCCCAGGTGCCCTGCCTGTACGCGCCCGCGCTGTGCGACCGGGTGCAGGTGATGGGCGAGCTGACGGGGATACTCGAACGCCTGACCGCCGGTCAGGGCGGCATGGTGCTGATCAGCGGCGAGACGGGGGTGGGCAAGACCTTCCTGCTCAACGAGGTGGCCGGCCGGGCGGTGGCGCACGGTCTGGAGGTGGTCACCGCCAGCGCCTGCCCGCCGCCCTCGTTTGCCGCCGGCGTCGCCGAGGCGGGTGGCCACGCCCCGCTCGCTCTGTTCGCCCCGCTGGTCCAGCGGGCGCTGCAGCTGGCCCGCGACGAGCCGGCGGCGGGCGCGCGGCTGCTCGACTCGCTGGCCCACCACGCCGACATCCTGCTGCCGGTCGATCCGCGCTTCGAGGCGCTGGTCAAGCCGGGCGCCGCGCGCGCCGAGGGCTCGCCCGAGGAGGCGCGCACCCGCCTGCTGGCGGCGGTGCTGGAGGTGGTGACCGCGCTGGCGTCGCTGCGCCCGCTGCTGCTGGTGCTCGATGACATCCAGTGGGCCGACGATCTATCGACCACCCTGCTGCGCGCGCTGGCCGACCCGGCGGGGCGCGCGCGGCCGCTGCTGGTGATCGGCTCTCTGCGCGAGGACGAGCCCGGCGAGGCGGGCGTCCGCTGGATCGCCGCTGCCGAGGTCCCGGTGCAGCGCCTGCCGCGCATGCCGGCGCCCGACCTGAACGAGATGGTCGCCGACATGCTGGGCATGACCGCGGTGCCGGCGGCGCTGGCCTCCATGC
>JBKPRZ010000010.1:0-6811 GCA_046734815.1 Myxococcota bacterium
CGCCGGCACCGCCGCCACCGCCGGCACCGCCGCCACCGCCACCGCCGGCACCGCCACCTCCGCCACCACCACCTCCTCCGCCACCGCCACCCCCTCCTCCGGGGCAGCCGGACCTGTGTTCGGAGTGCAAGACCTCCGTCATCAACGCCGGTCTTTGCGATCCGTTGATCGGCTGCGAGAACATCACGACGGGCGCCGAGGACAAGGCGCTGTGCGAGGCGCTGCGGAGTTGCATGATCACGCAGGCCTGTGCGGCCATCGATCCCTTCGATTGCTACTGCGGTCCGTCCACGGGGGCGGCCTGTCTCACCACGCCGCGGGGTCTTTGCCTGCAGCAGGCCCTCAATGCCGCGAAGACCAGCGACGTCACCGAGGGCGGCACGCGTTTCTACGACCTCGCCTACCCCTCGGGATTCGCCACCCAGGACATCGCTTGCCGGCGGGAGTTCTGCGGGCCCACCGCCGAACCGCCCTACACGAATGCCTGCCCGCTGACCCCCTGACCATCCCGCCCGTCACGGCGGGGCCGAGGGCTCAGCCCTTGCTGCCGGGGTGCAGACCGCACTCCTTGTTCTCGGGGTTCTCCCACCACCAGCGGCCGGCGCGGGGGTGCTCGCCGGGCTGGACGGCCCGCGTGCAGGGAGCGCAGCCAATCGAGGGATAGCCGCGCTTGTGCAGGAGGTTCACTGGCACCCGGTTCTCGTTGGCGTAGGCCCACAGCTCCGCCTCGGTCCAGGCGATGAGGGGGTTGATCTTGGCGACGCCGCCGTGGTCCGCGTCCAGCCCCAGCACCGGCGTGTCGACCCGGGTGAGCGACTGCTCGCGCCGCAGGCCGGTCACCCAGGCTTCGAGGCCGGCCAGGTGGCGGCCCAGCGGCTCGACCTTGCGCAGGTGGCAGCACTCGCGCCGGTTCTCCAGCGACTCCATGAAGCTGTAGGCCCCCTTGTCCCGCAGCAGGGCCTCGACCCGCACCCGGTCGGGGAACTGCCACTCGATGGCGATGCCGTACTTGTCGCGCACGCGATCGGCGGTCTGGTACGTCTCCTCGGGCAGGCGGCCGGTGTCGAGGGCGAACACCCGCACCGCGGGGTCGATCCGATGCGCGATGTCGATCACCACGCAGTCCTCGATCGAGAAGCTCGACGCGATGGCCAGCCCGCGGCCGAAGCGCGGCAGCGCCCACCGCAGCACGTCCTGCGCGGGCACGCCCTCCAGGCGTCGGGCGGCGTCCAGGATCTCGGTCTCGGTCGCTTTCATCGCGTGTGCCTTATAGCGCATTGGCGTGCTAGAACGCGCGCGCCTGCCATGTCAAAGGCCAAGGTCCACCTGCAATACGGCCGCGACGGGCTGGAGGTCTCGCTGCCCGGCTCGCGCGTACGCGTCATCGAGCCCACCTTCGTGCCGGGTCTGCCCGACGAGGCGGCAGCCTTCACCGCCGCGGTCCGCAACCCCATCGGCGGCCGCCCCCTGCGCGAATCGGTCGCCGCCCACGAGCGGCTGGCCATCGTCATCCCCGACATCACCCGGCCGCTGCCCAGCGACCGGCTGCTGCCCTGGATCTTCGCCGAGCTCGCGCATCTGCCGCCCGAAAACGTCACCATCGTCAACGGCACCGGCTCGCACCGGATCAACACCCCCGCCGAGCTGGCGGCCATGGTGGGGGCCGAGGTGCTGGCCCGCTACCGGGTGGTGAACCACGACTCGCAGGCCCGCGAGACCCTGGCCCTAGCCGGCAAGACCCGCGACGGGCACCCGGTCCACCTTCACCGCGCCTACGTCGAGGCCGACCGGCGCATGGTGCTGGGCTTCATCGAGCCGCACTTCATGGCCGGCTTCTCCGGCGGCTACAAGGGTGTCTTCCCGGCCATCGCCGACATCGACGCCATCATGCACTACCACCGCGCCGAGGCCATCGGCCACCCGCGCAGCACCTGGGGCGTGCTGGACGGCAACCCCACCCAGGACCAGATCCGCTGGGCGGGCAGCCTGCTGCCGGTCGACTTCCTGGTGAACGTCACGCTGAACCGCAAGCGCCAGATCACCCGCTTCTTCTGCGGCGAGGTGATGGCCGCCCACGCCGCCGGCTGCGCCTACGCCCGGCAGACAGCGATGGCGGCGTGCGACCGGCGCTACCCCATCGTCGTCACCACCAACGCCGGTTATCCACTCGACCAGAACCTCTACCAGGCGGTCAAGGGCATGCACGCGGCCCTGCAGGTGGTCGAGAAGGACGGCCTGATCGTCGCGGCCTCGCGCTGCAACGACGGGTTTCCCAGCCACGGCAACTTCAAGAAGCTGCTCTTCGAGCACGGCACCCCGCGGGCGCTGCTGGACGCCATCAACGCGCCAGGGTTCTCGGTCTACGACCAGTGGGAGGCGCAGCTGCTGGCGATCATCGCGCTGCAGGCGCGGGTGGCGCTGAAGAGCGAGCTCGACCCGGCCGAGGTCCGCCGCGCCCACCTCGAACCGATCGAGGACATCGGCGCGCGGGTGGAGGCCGAGCTGCAAGAGCGCGGCGATGTCCCCATCGCGGTGCTGCCCGAGGGGCCCATGACAATCCCCTACGTCGCGGACGCAGCGCCGTGAGCGCGGGTGGCCCTCCTTCGGCCCGCTCGACCATCGAGCGGATGACCGGCTACGTGCCGGGCGAGCAGCCGCGCCCGGGCGAGAGCATCATCAAGCTGAACACCAACGAGAACCCGTTCCCGCCCAGCCCGCGGGTGATGGAGGCGATCCGCAGCCTGGACCCCGATCAGCTGCGCCGCTACCCCAACCCGACCGCCGAGGGCTTTCGCGAGACCGCCGCGCAGGTGCACGGCCTGACCCCCGACATGGTCCTGGCCGGCAACGGCAGCGACGAGATCCTGGCCATCGCCCTGCGCACCTTCGTGGGCCCGGGCGAGGTGGTGGCCTGGCCGGACCCGACCTATTCCCTGTACCCGGTGCTGGCCGAGATCGGCGAGTCGCGCGGGGTGGCGGTGCCCTGGGAGCCGGGCTGGCGGCTGCCCATCGGCGCGCTGCTGGCCAGCTCACCGCGGGCGATCTTCTTCGCCAACCCCAACGCCCCCTCGGGCACGCTGGTGCCGCCGGCGACGGTGCGCGAGCTGGCCCGCCAGGTCGATGGGGTGGTGCTGGTGGACGAGGCCTACGTCGACTTCGCCGACGCCGACTGCCTGGCGCTGGTGGGCGACTGCCCCAACGTCATCGTCAGCCGCACCCTCAGCAAGGGCTATGCCCTGGCCGGCCTGCGGTTCGGCTACGCCCTGGCCGCGCCGGCGCTGGTCGCCCAGATGATGAAGGTGAAGGACAGCTACAACTGCGACGCCCTGGCCACCGCCGCCGCCCGCGCGGCGCTGCAGGACCGCGACCACGCGCGCGCCGGCTGGACGCAGGTGCGGGCCGAACGGACGCGCCTTGCCGCCGAGCTGGGCCGCCGCGGCTGGAAGGTGATCCCCAGCCAGGCCAACTTCCTGCTGGCCGAGGTGCCCGGCGGCGACGGCGGGGCCGTGTACCGCGCGCTCAGGGCGAAGCGGATCCTGGTACGTCACTTCGACAAACCGGGCCTTTCGCACATGGTCCGCATCACCATCGGCCGGCGCGACGAGAACGACGCCCTGCTGGCCGCGCTGCCCCCCTCATGAGCGACGCTGCTCCCATCGACCGCCCGCGCGAGCGGCTGCTGGCCGCCATCCTCGAGGCGGCGCAGAAGCGGCAGACAAGCGCGGTCCCCACGCCGCTGCCGGACCTGCCCTGGCTGACCTTGATCACCCTGCCCGACGTCGGCGCGGGCGTGACCCTGGTCGAGCGCGGCGACGGGGGACCCGAGGAGCTGCGCGCCCGGCTGGATCGCCTGTTGTCGGCGCACGCCCAGGGGCTGCTGTTCCTGGTGCTGGTGGGCGGCGGCGAGGCGGACCGCGCCGTCCTGACCGAGGCCGACAAGCGCGCGCCCGACCCCAACAAGCTGGGCGTCTACCACCTGGACGACGCCGGCCGCCTGGACCGGGTGGCCGGGCGCCGCTCGGGGATCCTGGCCGAAGCCCGCGCGGGCCTGCGCGAGGCCCGGCCGCTGGCTCCCGAGGCCATCGACGCCCTGGGCGAGGCCGGGCGCCGCGACCAGCAGGAGGCCGCCGCCTTCGCCGCCTCGCTGCAGGGCCGCCCCCACCACGCGACCCGCCTCCTCGGTGCCGCCTGCATCGTCTACTACATCCTCGCGCAGGTCTGGGGCCGGCAGAGCTTCGGCGAGACCGTCCTCGACATGGGCGCCAACAGCGCGCCCCTGGTGCGGGCCGGTGAAGCCTGGCGGCTGCTGTCTTATGCCTTCCTGCACGCCAACTTCGTGCACCTGGCGTTCAACCTGGTGGCGCTGATCAGCTTCGGCGGCTTCCTGGAACCGATCCTGGGATGGCGGCGCTTCCTGTTGCTGTACGGCCTTTCCGCGCTGGGCGGGGGCCTGGCCAGCGCTCTGGCCGGGGTCGAGGCGTCGGTGGGCGCTTCCGGCGCGGTCTGGGGGTTGATGACCGCCGGTGTGGCCCTGCTGTCGCTGCGCCAGGCGCTGGTGCCCCGCCGCTTCGTCCAGCGGCTGCGGCCGCGGCTGCTGGTGGTGCTGGCGGTGAACGCCGCCTTCTCCCTGCTCCCGCTGGTCAGCAGCAACATGCCGCGCATCGACCTCTACGCGCACGCGGGCGGCGGGCTGGTCGGGTTCGTCCTCGTCGCGCCGGGCCTGCTGACCCGCGGGCTGGGTGTGCCGGGACGGCCGGACCCGCTGGCGCTGCGGATCGCCGCGCTGGTCATGCTGGGATTGCTGGCGGGGTCGATTGCCCTGGCCCTCTCACGGGGGCAGCCCTGGCACCAGGTCGGCGCTATATAGGTAGAGGCGCCGCCATGGCGAAGCCAGCGTCAAAGAACAATCCCGACCGCGAGGAGGCCGCCGAGGAGGGCGACGCCGACAGCGGGACCTCTCCCGACGGCGAGGGGCTGATCGAGGTCATTGCCGAGCCGGAGGTCCTGCCCCGGCCGACCCGCGATGACGCGATCGCCGACGAGGGCACCGGCGGCCTCGAGCCGCTGCGCAGCCCGCTCCAGCGCTTCCTGGCCGAGACGCGCCGCTATCCGCGCCTGACCGACGAGGAGGAAAAGCGGCTGATCCAGGACGTGCGCGAGCGCGCCGACGGCCGCGCCGCCCGCACCCTGGTGGTCCACAACCTGCGCCTGGTGGTCAGCATCGCCTACCAGTACCGGCAGGCCTGGACCAATGTCCTCGACCTGATCCAGGAGGGCAGCGTGGGCCTGCTGGAGGCCGTCAAGCACTGGGACCCCACCCTGGGCACCCGCTTCGGCTCGTACGCCGCTTACTGGATCCGCGCCTACATCCTGAAGTTCCTGATGACCAACGCGCGGCTGATCCACGTGGGCAACACCCGCGCCGGCCGCAAGCTGTTCTTCCGGCTGGAGCGCGAGCGGCAGAAGCTGCTGGCGGCCGGGTTCGATGCCACGCCCAAGCTGCTGGCGGCCAAGCTGAACGTCGCCGAGTCCGACGTCGAGGAGGTGGCCGCCCACCTGGCCTCGCGCGAGGTCTCGCTGGACCCGCGCCCCGACGACGAGGGTATCGCCCTGGAAGAACGGCTGCCCGGCAATGGCGCCTCGCCCGAGACCGAGGCCGCCCGCAGCGAGCTGTCGGGGGCGGTGGCCGATCTGATGAAGAAGTTCGCCGACGGCCTGACCGACGAGCGCGAGCGGGCGATCTGGCACGAACATCTGTCGGCGCCCGACGACCCGGTGCCTCTGGGCGCGCTGGGGCAACGCTTCGGAGTCTCCAAGCAGCGCATGGGACAGATCGCCGACAAGCTGAAGAAGCGCTTCCGCGAGGAGATCTTGAAGACGCTGGGTACCGACATCCAGCTCGAGTGGCAGCGCGCCCAGGACTGACGACATGGCCAGCCCGACCACCCAGCCCCCGGTGTCCCGGCTCGAGGTGGTGGCGGTGCAGGCCGGCCCGCGACCCGGCGCGCGCACGCGCGCCGACGCGCTGGCGGTGGAGGCGCCGCTGGAGATCCGGATGGCGGGCACCTCCACCATCACCATGCGCACCCCGGGCGCCGACGACGAGCTGGCGGTCGGTTTCCTGTTATCCGAGGGGATCGTCCGCGATCGCGCCGACGTGCTGGGGGTGGACCTGCCCGAGCCCGACGCGGTCCACGTGGCCCTGGCCGCCGAGGCGGTCGAGCGGGCCCTGCAGCGCGAGCGGCGGTTCACGGTCACCTCCGCCTGCGGCGCCTGCGGCAAGGCGAACATCGAGCAGGCGCTGGCCCTGGACTGCCCCTTCCCGCCCCCGCCGCCCGACGAGCCCCGCCTGGCACCCGCCCTGGTGGCCGGATTGCCCGATCGCCTGCGCAGCGGCCAGCCCACCTTCGCCGAGACCGGCGGCCTGCACGCGGCTGGCCTGTTCGACGGGCGCGGCACCTTGCTGCTGGCGCGCGAAGATGTGGGCCGCCACAACGCCGTCGACAAGGTGGTGGGCGCGCGCCTGCTGGCCGGGCAGCTGCCCGCCGCTGACGTCGTGCTGGTGGTCAGCGGCCGCGCCAGCTTCGAGCTGGTGCAGAAGGCGATCCTGGCGGGCATCCCGGTCCTGGCCGCGGTGGGTGCCCCCTCGACCCTGGCGGTGCAGCTGGCCGCCCGCCACGGGCTGACCCTGCTGGGCTTCGTGCGCGACGGCCGCTTCAACGTGTACAGCGGCGCCCAGCGCATCGACCTGCCCGGGCCCAGCGGCGAGGCCTGATGGCCACCGAGCGCGCGCCCTCCGCCAGCGGGGATC
>JBKPRZ010000011.1:0-20688 GCA_046734815.1 Myxococcota bacterium
CCGGCCGGCCCCCGCCGCCCGGCCGCTGCCGGTGCTGTTGTCCGACCCGTTGGTCGGATCCACGAAGATCTGGTTGCCCACGGGCCCGTCGCAGCCCACGCCCACCGCCACGCACTTGTTCCGCACGCAGCGCTGGCCGCCCGTGCACTGGGCGTCGTCGCAGCAGTCGCCGGCCACGCAGGCGCGCTGGTTGTTCGCGCCGGCGCAGCAGAAAGTGGCCGGGTTCTGCGGGCACTTCTGGTTGACGGCCTGGCAGGCGTTGCTCACGCACTTGCCCTTGTCGGCGCCATCGCCGACGAAGCAGGTGGTGCGCCCGGTGCCGCGGTACTTGCCGTCGCCGGCGCACTGGGCGTCGGTGGTGCACGGGCCGCAGCGGTTGGGCATGGCGACGCCGCAGATCAGCCCCTCCTTGGCGGCGTTGCACTGGCCGCTGTTGATGCAATCGCCAGGGATACAGGTGCCCTGGTTGCAGACGTGGTCGCGGTAGCGCGGGTCGGCCTGGCACTGCTGGTTGCTGGTGCAGTTGCCGCAGGTGTTCGCCCGCTGGGCGCCGCAGATCTTGCCCGTCATGCAGGTGGTGGAGTCGCGGCAGTCGGCCTGGACGCAGCGGCCGTTGATGCACAGGGTGCCGTTCATGTAGACGGGGTCCGCCTTGCACTCGGGGTCCGCCTTGCACGGCTGACAGACGCGGGCGGTGGCCTCACACAGCTGGCCCATGGGACAGCCGCGCGAGTTGGCGCAGTTCTGGACCACGCAGCGGCCGCCGGCGCAGATGGTGTTGGGGCCGTAGGCGCGCACGCAGTTGGCGTCGTCCCCCTGGCCGTTGCAACCCACGCACATGGTGTTGCGGCACAGGCCGTTGCCGCCACCTTCGACGGTGCAGGGCATGTTCACCACGCAGACCGGAGGCGGAGGCGCGGTGTCGGGCTCCTGGGCGTCGGGCTCGACGCCGGTGTCGGGCGTCTGCGGGAGGTCGGGGCTGGCGCCGCCGTCGGTCGCGGGCGGGGGCGGGGGGGCATCGGGCGTCTGAGCGGCGTCGGCGGGAGCTCCCCCGCCGCTGCCACCGGTGCCGCCGGTACCGCCCATGTTGGGCATCCCGCCGCCCTGGCCGCCACGGCCGGCGGACCCGTCCTTGCCGGGCGGGTTGATCATCGGCTTGGCCGCCGGGGTGGCGTCGCCACAGCCGACCAGCGGCGCGACGGTCATCATCAGAAGCAGGGGCGCCACGCCGGTCAGGCGCAGGCCGAGGGAATTTGAACGTGTGCGGCAGCGAGACCGCGGGTCTGGGGATGACGGTGCCATCGACGCCTCCTGGGTCGCGAAGTGGCCGGCGCGAGGCCGGGAACACGAGCGGGGAACGGTTCGGGGGGCCCTATGAATACGCTGCGTAAGCGTGTCGCGCATGGTAGCAGAGGTGGCTCGGCGTGGCGGAGAATCGTACAGCGACCGCCTAGTGATCCGGGCACTCACAGTGATCCAGACGACGCCACCGGGGCAAGGGACGCTTCGTCCCGGGTTGGATGTGCTCTGCGCGCGCACGCGCGCCGTTGACAGCGTTGCCGGCAGCGCTTCTTGATCACGTCGCCGGAACGGGTCAACGTCGAGGGGGATGCCATGCCGCCTCGGTACAGTGCTGCTGGGAACGTGAGTGCGGGGTTGTTGATGTACCGACGGCGTGACGGGGCGCTGGAGGTGCTGCTCGCCCACCCGGGCGGCCCGTTCTTCCGCCACCGCGATCTCGGGGCCTGGACGATCCCGAAGGGGCGGCCGGCGCCGGGCGAGGGCCTCGAGGAGGCGGCCGCGCGCGAGTTCCAGGAGGAGACCGGCCTGCCGGTGGGCCAGCCGCTGATCCCGCTGGGCGACATCAAGCAGAAGAGCGGCAAGACCGTGCACGCCTGGGCCTTCGAGGGCGATCTGCCGCCCGGCTATGTTCCCGCCAGCAACGCCTTCCGCGTCGAGTGGCCGCCGCGCTCGGGCCGCCTGCAACGTTTCCCCGAGGTCGACCGGGCCGAGTTCTTCTCGGTCGCCGAGGGCCGCGCGAAGATCAACCCCGCCCAGCGCCCGCTGATCGATCGGCTGTGCGCGCTGCTGGGCGTGGAAGAGCCCGTGACCGCCTAGTCCGCGGGGGTGAGCGGGTCGTCGGGGCGGGCGCCCAGGACCACGGGTTCGGGCACCAGCGTGATGCCGAAGCGCGCCTGCACGCCGGCGCGAATCTGGGGGGCCCGCGCCAGCAGGTCGGCGCTGCGCCCGCCGCCGTGGTGGACCAGGGCCAGGGCGTGCGCGCTGGAGATGCCGACCGGCCCGCGGCGCAACCCGCGCGCGAACCCGGCGCGTTCGATCAGCCACCCGGCCGCCAGCTTCACCCGCCCGGCACCGGCGGGGAAGCGGGGCACCTCCGCCGCCTCGCCCACCAGCCCCTCCGCCACCGCCTGCGCGGCCAGCCGGTCGGCGCGGTCGGCGGCGACGATCGGGTTGGTGAAGAACGAGCCCACGCTGCGCCGGTTGGCGTCCGCCGGATCGATGACCATCGACTTTTTTCGCCGGAGCGCCAGCACGGTCTCGCGCACCGCCGGAAGGTCGGGCGCCCCCGCCGCGGCCAGCGCCCTGGCCAGCTCGGCGTAGCGCACGGTGGGCGGGCCGCCGGGCCGCAGCCCGTAGCTCACCGCCAGCACCACCCAGCGGCCGGGATCGTGCTTGAAGGCGCTGTCCCGGTAGGCGAAACCGCAGCCCTCCGGCGCCAGATCGACCACCGCGCCCGCGCGCCGGTCCAGTGCCCGCACCGACCGCACCGTGTCCGACACCTCCTGCCCGTAGGCGCCGACGTTCTGGATCGGGGTGGCCCCCGCGCTGCCCGGGATCCCCGACAGACACTCCAGCCCCGCCAGCCCGCGCGCCACCGCCTCGGCCACCACCTCGTCCCAGGGCTCGCCCGCCGCCACCTCGCAGATGGTCTCGGCCCCCGCCGCGCGGAACACCCGCCCGCGCCCGGTCATCCGCACCACCAGCCCGTCGAACCCGCCATCGGCCACCACCAGGTTGGACCCGCCCCCCAGCACGAACAGCGGCACCCCGCGTCCCTGCGCGAACCCGATCGCCTCGCGCAACCCCGCCTCGTCCCGCACCTCCGCGAAGAACCGCGCCGCCCCGCCCAGCTCCAGGGTGGTCAGCGGCGCCAGCGCCACGTCCTCGGCGACCTTCAGGGCCACGACATCAGTATAGAGGCTGCCGCTCGCCCGGCGCCCATCACACCAGCTCGAGGAACCCGAAGTTCAGCAGCCGCGAGATCAGCCGGCCGGTGGCGGCGAGGTCGCCGCGCGGGGGCGGCGTGTCGGGCATGGGTCGATTGACCCCCAGCCGGTGCGGCCCTGTCAACCGGCGGCGGCGCGACCCACGTTGAGGCGGCGCGGGACAGCGATTAAGATCGCGCCCGATGGCCGAGCTGCGGAAGACCACCTGCAACCGCGACTGCCCGGACGCCTGCCGCATCGTCGCCACCGTGGAAGACGGGCGGGTGGTGCGCCTGGAGGGCGACCGCGACCACCCGGTCACGCGCGGGTTCCTGTGCTACCGCACCAACCACTTCCTTCCCCTGCAATACGGCCCCGACCGCCTCACCACCCCGCTCCTGCGGCGCAACGGCGAGCTCGGCCCGGTGGGCTGGGACCAGGCGCTGGACTTCGTGGCTGAACGGCTGCTGGCCATCCGTCGCGAATCGGGGCCGGCGGCGATCTTCCATTACCGGTCGGGCGGGTCGCTGGGGATCCTCAAGACCCTGTGTGACCACTTCTTCGAGCGCTTCGGCCCGGTCACCATCAAGCGCGGCGACATCTGCTCGGGCGCGGGCGACGCCGCCCAGCTGACCGACTTCGGGGCGGAGGACTCGAACGACCTTCACGATCTGCTCAACGCCCGCAACATCTTGCTGTGGGGGAAAAACGTCTACGTCTCCAGCCCCCACACCCTGCCGGTGCTGCGGCAGGCGCGGGCGCGCGGGGCCGGGCTGGTGCTGGTCGACCCGGTCCACCACCGCACGGCCGGGCTGTGCCAGCGCTTCATCCAGCCGCGGCCGGGCGGCGACTTCGCGCTGGCCATGGCGGTGGCCCGCTTGCTGTGGGAGCGCGGGTGGATCGACCCGGACGCCGGTCGCATCTGCGATGGCCTTCCCGACCTGCGGGCGCTGGCCCACCGCGAGTCGGTGGCCACCTGGTGCGCACGCGCCGACGTCACCGTCGAGGACGCGGCCGACCTGGCCGAGCGGCTGGGCCCCGGCAAGCCGACCGCCATCCTGGTGGGCTGGGGCATGGGGCGGCGGCAGGTGGGCGGCGCCATCGTGCGGGCGCTGGACGCCCTGTGCGCCATCTCGGGCAACCTGGGGATCGCCGGCGGCGGCGTATCGTTCTACTTCAAGCGGCGGGCGGCCTTCGACCTCGGCTTCATCAAGGGGCTGGCGGCGGCGCCGCGCTCGGTGTGCGAGCCGCTGTTCGGACCCGAGGTGCTGGCGGCGAGCGATCCGCCCATCCGCGCGCTGTGGGTGACCGCCGGCAACCCGGTGGCGATGCTGCCCGACTCGCAGACCGTGGCCGAGGCGATCCGCTCGCGCGAGCTGTCGGTGGTGGTCGATCCGTTCCTCACCGACACCGCCCGGCTGGCCACGGTGGTGCTGCCCACGACCACCCTGCTGGAGGACGACGACGTGATGGGCGCCTACGGCCATCATTATCTGGGCGAATCGCGGCCGGTGGTGCCGCCGCCGCCCGGCGTGCTCAGCGACCTCGAGATCATGCAGGCGCTGGCCGCGCGCGTGGGGCTGTCCGAGGTGATGGCCGGCAGTGCCCGGCAGTGGAAGCAGCGGGTGATCGAGCCGACCCTGGGCCCCCACGGCCTCGCGCTGGACGACCTGACCGCCGGGGCCGTGCGCAGCCCGCTGGCGGCCCCGGTGCTGTACGCCGACCGGCGCTTTCCCACCGCCAGCGGCCGGGTGAACCTGGTCGAGGGGTCGGCGGTGCCGGCGGCGGCGCTGGAGCCGCCCGCGGCCCCGGACGGATTCCCGCTGCTGCTGATGGCGCTGTCGACCGACCGCTCGCAGTCGTCGCAGTGGAGCCGCAAGCACGAGGGCCCACCGCCGGTCACCGTGCACCCGGCCGCGGCGGCCGGGATCGCCGACGGGGCGCTGGCCCGGCTGGAGTCCACCCGCGGCGCGCTGGTGGTGCGGGTGGTCCACGACCCCGCCCAGCGCACCGACGTGGCCCTGGCCGCCAAGGGCGGGCACCTGCGCGACGGCCAGTGCCTGAACGCGCTGATCGACGCGCGCACCACCGACATCGGCGAGGGTGGGGCCCTGTACGATCAGCGGGTCCGCTTGCGCCCGCTGGACTGACCCGGGCGGGTGGTGACCCGCGCAAGGATGGACGTACGCGATTTCCGGACCCATGATCTCCCACGTGGTGGGTTCGGGAGCGGACCGTCCCCTGGACGGCAGCGGGCGTCTCCTGCAGACCCTCGAGAGTCTGCTGGCGCTCCCCTCTGCCGAGCTGCGGTCCACCCTGGTGCATGCCTGCGACCTGGTCTCCCGCGCGGTGCGGGCCGACAAGGTGGATGCCTTCCTGTACGACGCGGAACGGTCCAGCCTGGTGGCGCTGGGCACCAGCGACCAGCCGATGTCCCGCCTGCAGCGCCAGCTGGGGCTGGATGTCCTGCCTCTGGCCAACGGCGGCCGCGTGGTGCTCGTGTACCGCACCGGCGAGACCTTCACCAGCGGCGAGCTCGACCGCGACCACGAGGAGCTGCGCGGGATTCGCGAATCGCTGCGGGTGCGCTCGATGGTGGCGGTGGCCCTCCAGGTGGGCGGCGAGCGGCGGGGCGTCCTGGCGGTGGCCTCGGGCGAGCCGTCCTTCTTCAGCCCCGAGGATGTCCGCTTCACCGAGCTGGTGGCCCGCTGGGTGGGCATGGTGGTCCACCGCGCCGAGCTGGTGGCCCACATCGAACGCAACGCCCTGGAACGCGGCCGCCGCGCCGTCGCCGAGGAGCTGATCACCGTCATCGCCCACGACCTGCGCAACTTCATCAGCCCGATCGGGCTGCGCCTGGCCAACATCGCGATGCGCGCGGAGGAGGCGGGCCGCGACCACGACGTGGAGGAATCCCGCCTGGCGGCAGCCGGGCTGGACCGCCTGACCCGCATGATCGAGAACATCCTCGATTACGCGCGCATCGACCGGGGCATCTTCCAGATGGACCGCCGCCCGGTCGAGCTGGTGCCGCTGGGGCGCGAGCTGGCGCAGCTGCTGTCCACGTCCGCCCGGCCGATCCAGCTGCGGGCCTCGCGTGAGGTGGTGGTGGAGGGCGATCGCGAACGGCTGAGCCAGTGCCTGGAGAACATCCTGTCGAACGCGCTCAAACATTCGCCGCCGCAGGTTCCGGTGGTGCTGACCATCGAGCCCGAGCCACGCCCGGCCGGACCCTGGGCCAAGGTGGTGGTGTGCGACGACGGACCGGGCATCCCGCCCGACGTGTTGCCCGTGATCTTCGAGCGCTTCATCACCGGTGAGGGTTCGCGCGGCCTGGGGCTCGGGCTGTACCTGGCCCGGCAGATCGCGCTGGCCCACGGCGGAGAGCTGACCGTGGAATCGAGCCCCGGTCGGGGATCGCGCTTCGTCCTCGCGCTGCCGCTGCTGCGCCCGGTACCGGTCGTGGCTGGCCTGGCGAAGGAGCGGTGATGGACACAGCCGCCCACACGCCCGGCGCGGGTCCGGTCACCCAGCGGCTGGCCGGGCAGTGGCGGGTGCGGCGCGTGTCGGGGTTCTTGCCCCCGGGCGTGACCAAGCGGATCGGCCCGGGCGACGGCTGGACCTACCTGCTGGGCGTGCCGGTGGGCCACTTCCGCGTGGTCTGGCCGCGCTTCCTCTACCGGTTCTGGCCGGTGGTCGACGAGCTGGAGGAGTCGGCCCCCGGTCGCTTCGTCGGCACCGGCCGCTTGCTGGGCTGGCGCTTCTGCCGCTTCGCCCTCGAGCCGATCGGCTAGGCGTGCTTTAGAACAGGACGTACAGGGCGGCGCCCACGCCGAAGTTCTTGGCCCCGCTGTCCTCGCGCACGTCGGGGAACAGCAGCCAGAAGCGGAGCTCGGCGTCGTAGGAGATCGAGTTGCCCACCGCGAAGCCGAAGGGCACCCGCCGCCCACCGTGGTCGGGCAGGTAAAGCCCGGTGACCGGTCCCAGGAACAGGTTCGAGTTCACCTTGATCCACACGTGCAGCGGGATGCTCATGTCGACGGTGGTGTCCGGGTCGGTGAAGATGATGGGCAGGAACAGGCCGGTGTCCACCCGCAGGCGGTCGCCCAGCCGCAGCGCCAGCGGGACGCCCAGGACCAGCCCGAACTTCTCGTCGAGCGGCAGGATGGCCCTGGCGTCCAGGCCCAGCTCCAGCGGGTGCGCACGCAGGAGCAGGAAGCGCAACCCCAGCTCCGGGTTGGCGAAGGTATCGTTGCCCAGCTGCTGCCCGTAGGTCTCGGTCTCGACCGGGCGGCCGAAGATGTCGGCGTCGATCACCCGCGCCGCCTCGCCCAGCCGCAGGCCGGTGCGAAAGCGCAGCTCCAGGGTCGAGGTCACGCCATAGCCGACCTCGAGGTTCACGCCCAGGCCGGTGTAGTCGGACACGTCGCGGTGGCCGAGGCCCAGGCCCAGGCCCAGCTCGAAGGCCGAGCTGGGCAGGGTCAACGACCGCTGCGCGAACGAATGAGCCGCAACGGGACGGGCATGGAAAGTCAGGCCGAGCAGAGCCGCCCCCGCCGCCCAGACCCCCACGCGGCTCCAGCGAGTCGTCGTTTGCATGGGCGGCACTATAGGTCGACCGCCCCCGACGGGGAAGAACCTGACGTTTGCAGATCAGGCCGCGGCTACCAGCCGCACTTCTGCCCGGCGTTCTTCTCCTTCAGCCAGGTCGCCAGCGGCGCGAAGTAATCGAGCATCGCCGAGGCGTCGATCTGCCGCTCGCCGGTCAGCGCGGCCAGCGCCTCGGGCCAGGGCTTGCTGGCGCCCAGCTGGAGCATCGCCTGCAGGCGCTTGCCCGCCTCTTTGTTCCCGTAGACCGAGCACTGGTGCAGCGGCCCCTCGTGCCCGGCCGCCCGGCAGAGCGCGCGGTGGAACTGGAACTGCAGCAGCCGCGCCAGGAAATAGCGGGTGTAGGGCACGTTGGCGGGGATGTGGTACTTGGCCCCGGGGTCGAAGTCCTCCTCGCTGCGCGCGCCGGGGGCCTCGATGCCCTGGTAACGCCGCCGCAGCTCCCACCAGGCCTTGTTGTAGTCGCCCGGCTTCGTCTTGCCGGAGAAGACGTCCCAGCGCCACTTGTCGATCAGCAGCCCGAACGGCAAGAAGGCCACCTTCTCCAGCGCGTCTTTCATCTGCACGTTGATGATGCCCTTGTCGTCCTTGGGCACCACCCGCAGCAGCCCCAGCTCGACCAGGTACTGCGGCGTGATCGACAGGGTCAGCGCGTCGCCGATGGCCTCGTGAAAGCCGTCGTTGGCTCCCGCCTGGTAAAGGGGCGGCAGCTTGTAATAGGCGTGGAAGTAGTAGTCGTGCCCCAGCTCGTGGTGGATGGTGGTGAGGTCCTCCTCCGTCGGCTTGATGCACATCTTGATGCGCAGGTCGTCGTTCATGCCGACGTCCCAGGCGCTGGCGTGGCAGACCACCTCGCGGTCGCGCGGCTTGGTCAACATCGACCGCTCCCAGAATGACTTGGGCAGCGGGTCCAGCCCCATCGAGGTGAAGAACCGCTCGCCGGTCCTGACCATCTTGATGGCGTCCCACTTCTGCTTGGCCAGCGCCGCCGAGACGTCCAGGTTCGCCTGCCCCTTGTAGGGCTCGACCAGCGGGTAGACGTTGGTCCATTCCTGGGCCCACATGTTGCCCAGCAGGTGCGCGGGGATCAGGCCGCCAGCGGGGACCTTGCCCGGGTAGGTCTTGCCCAGCTGGCTGCGCACGTAACAGTGCAGCGCCTCGTACAGCGGCCGCACCTGTTGCCACAGCCGTTCGGTCTCCTTCTCGAAGTCGGCCGCCGACATGTCGTAAGACGACCGCCACATCTGGCCCGAGTCGGCGAAACCGATCTCGCGTGCGCCCTGGTTGGCCAGCTCGACGAACCGGCCGTACAGCGGGCGGCTGACCTGGGCGGTTCGGTGCCAGCCCAGCCAGGCGTCGCGCAGCTCGGCCTCGTTGCGGCTCTTCTGGAACAGGACCGTCAGCTCCTCGATGTCCTTGCACTTGGTCGACTTGCCGTCGGCGCCGCAGGACTTGGCCTTGCCGTAGATGCCCTCCATCTTCGAGGCGATGGTGGTCAGCTCCAGCCGCAGCTTCGGGTCGCTGGGAGCGGCCAGCGCGTTCGAGACGCGCAAAAGGTGCAGCATCCGCTTGGTGTCGGCGTCGGCGGCGGCGTCCCTGTATTCGGCCGCCTGCTTGACCGCCCGGCTCATGAAGCCCAGCAGCTCCTCGTTGGCGGCGGCGGCCAGGCGCTCGGTGTCGTCGGTGATGTAGGTGTTCTTGACCCACTCGGCGGTGCCGGACTCGACGGTGAGCTTGCGGAACTCGTCGTTCACGCCGGCGATGAAGGTGCGCGCGTCGGGCTTGCTTCCCTGGGCGTGCGCGGGGCCGGCCATCCAGCGGGACACCAGGAAGACGCAAGCCAGGGTCAGGCCGAAGCCCAGACCACACAGCGGAGCGAGCCATCGGGGCCGAGATCGCGAATGTGTCCGCGGGTGCTTCATCCGATCAGTATCCGGCCGCCGACCGCCGCGGGCAACGGGCGGTGTACAATACTCGGCCATGCCCGCTCAGCCTTCTGGAGGCCTGGTCTGCTCGATGTGCCGCAGGCCGATCGCGTGGGGCGCGAAGGTGATCAAGTGCTCGGTCTCGACCTGCAACAGCGGCCGGATCAAGTTGCTCTTCTGCTCGGCCAACTGCTGGGACGCCCACCTGCCCAACGCCCGCCACCGGGACGCCTGGTTCGTCGAGGAGATCGCCCGCCGCGAGTGACCGGGCCGGCATCCCGTCACCACCCCGTCGCGATTGGTGACGGACAGCTGCGAGCGGCAACGGACCAACTTCGGGGACGACGGGCCACTAAGAACAGGCTGGCCGAAGATGTAGCCCCCGGCGCCGGGGGTTCTCTGCATCCGCTGTGCCGGATTGCGACAGCACCGCGCCGGAAACACACGGTCGGATCTGTAAAACGCTCGTAAATCCGGCACTTGCGCGCGTCACCGGCCACTAGTGGATAGCCGATTGACTGGATTTGATACCCCCGGAGATGCGCGATGAGACCAATGTACCCCCAGCGGTTTAGAACCGTTTTCAGCACCAGCCAAGAAGGGGACCGAAGCATGGTCACGAAGTTCCTTCCCTTTGCCGCTCTGGCCGTTCTGGTTGCGGGAGTCGGGTGCACGGGTGCGATCGGCGACAGCGGCATGCAGCCCCCGGGCACGGGCAATCCTCCCGGCGGTCCCAACAACCCCGGTGGCGGTCCCCCGGGCGCCGGCAAGCCCGGTGGCCCCGGCGGCGCGGTGCCGCCCGGCGGCCCCCCTGGCACTGGCACGGCGGACCCGAATTCCGCCGGTCCCATGCCCCTTTTGCGGCTGTCGCGCCGGGAATACAACAACACGGTGCGGGACCTGCTGGGTGACACCAGCAACCAGGCCAACGCCTTCACCTCCGACCGCGAGTCCGAGTTCCTGTTCCGGCGCGGCGGCCTGGTGGCGGTGCAGGACCTGGACGACCTGAAGGACGCCGCCGCCACCATCGCGGCCGGGGTCGAGAGCAAGGCGCAGACCCTGGCGCCCTGCCCGATGGGCATGGCCGAGGACGCCTGTGCCAAGAAGTTCGCCTCGACCTTCGGCCTGCGCGCCTACCGCCGGCCGCTGCAGAACGACGAGGTGGATCGGCTGATGGCGCTGTACCAGGCCGGCCGCACCGACCTGATGCTCAGCTACGCCGGCGCCATCCGCCTGATGGTCGAGGGCATGTTGCAGTCGCCGAGCTTCCTTTACCACTGGGAGCTGGGCAACGGCCTGCCCACGGTCGAGGGCCAGGTGGTCAAGCTGAGCCACTACGAGGTGGCCTCGCGCCTGTCTTACTTCCTGTGGGGCTCGATGCCCGACCCGATGCTGTTCGAGGCGGCCGCCGCCGGGAAGCTGGGCACCCAGGGCGAGATCGAGGCCCAGGCCCGCCGCATGCTGGGTGAGCCGCGGGGCAAGGAGACGGTGTCGGTGTTCGCCGAGGAGTGGCTGAACCTCGACCAGATCTCCGAGCGGCCCAAGGACCCGATGCTGTACCCGGAGTTCAAGGACGACCTCAAGGCCGCCATGACCGCCGAGCTGCGCACCTTCCTGGCCAGCGTGGTGTTCGAAGGCGACGGCAAGCTGGGCTCGCTGCTGACCGCGACCAGCACCTTCGTCAACGCGCCGCTGGCGGCGCTGTACGGGGTGAAGGGCGTGCAGGGCACCGACCTGAAGCCGGCCATGCTGGACGGCAGCCAGCGGGCGGGCCTGCTGACCCGGGCCGGGTTCCTGACCGTGACCGGCGCGGTGGACGGGTCGCACCCGGCCAAGCGCGGCCGCCGCGTCTACGAGCGCATGTTCTGCGGCGAGCTGCCGCCGCCGCCGCCGGTGGTGCCGCCGGCCAAGCCCGCCTCGGCGGGCGGGACCACCCGCCAGCGCTTCACCGAGCACGACATGAACCCGTGCGCGGGCGCCTGCCACGAGATCATGGACAAGATCGGCTTTGCCTTCGAGAACTTCGACGGCATCGGCCGCTACCGCACCACCGACAACGGCGGCGCGGTGGACGCGGCGACGGTCATCGACGTCGACGGAGCCAAGACGCCGGTGAAGAACGCGCTGGAGCTCAGCACACTTCTGGCCAAGAGCCCGACGGTGGCCAGCTGCTTTGCCAAGCAGTGGCTGCGGTTCGCCTTCAAGCGGACCGACACCGAGGGCGACCGGGCGTCGCTGGAGGGGATCACCACCGCATTCCAGAAGGGCACCACCGTCTCCGACCTGCTGGTCGGCCTGGCGGGGTCTCGTTCCTTCCGGTACCGGGCACCTGGCAACGGGGAGAAGCTGCAATGAACCCGATGAACAAGGATCGATTCTCGCGACGGGCGCTGCTGAAGAAGCTGGGCGTGAGCGCGGCGATGGTGCCGCTGATCCATGCCGAGCGCGCTCTGGGCCAGACCACGCCGGGTGGCTTTCCCAAGCGCTTCGTGGCGGTGACCCACGGCAACGGCGTCATCGCCAGCGCCTTCTACCCGCCGGGCGACACCCTGACCTTCGGCGCCATCCTCAAGCAGATGGAGCCGTTCAAGGACAAGATGATCATGCCCATCGGGCTCGACTACAAGAACATCATCGACGATGGGTTCAAGTACGACGGGCACTTCGCCTATTGCTCGACCCTGACCGGCACGCGCGAGAAGAAGTCCGAGTCGCGCAAGGCGCTGGCGCCGTCAATCGACCAGATGATGGCCGACAACATCGCCAAGACCACGCCGCTCAAGGCGCCGCTTCTGACCCTGGGCGTGAAGTCGGTGGGTGACGGCTGCTCGACCTCCTGGAAGTCGGCGGGCGTGCAGAACCCGATGGAGCAGGACCCCACCCGCGCCTTCGCCCGCATCTTCAGCGGCGCGGCCATGGCGCCCGGGATGATCGACAACACCCGGCAGCGGCAGAAGAGCATCCTGGACTTCGTGGGCAAGGAGCTGGCCGCCTTCGGCAAGCGCCTGGGTCAGGACGACCGGTTCAAGATCGAGGCCCACACCCAGTCGGTGCGCGAGCTGGAGCAGCGGCTGAACAACGCCGGCAGCATCGGCGCCGGTGCGGCCAACTGCAAGGGGCCGGCGATCGCCGCCGGCGGCGCCGACAAGATCGCCCAGGCGATGTTCGACATGGCCGCGGTGGCGCTGAAGTGCGACGTCACCCGGGTCGTGACCATCACCATGTACGACGACGGCGGCGGGGACGGGAACAACTTCCCGTTCATCGGGGTCACCGGCGACTACCACCAGGTGGCGCACGGCGGGTCCGGGCGCGCCGGTGAGAAGATCAAGATCGACACCTGGATCTACTCGAACGTCGCCAACCTGGCCAAGCAGCTGAACGACACGCCCGAGGGCAGCGGCACCGCCCTGGACAACAGCGTGATCGCCACCTTCAGCGACATGAACGACGGCGCCGACCACTTCAACGGCACCATCCCCATCACCTTGACCGGCAGCTGCGGCGGGTTCTTCAAGACCGGCCGGGTGGTCCGCTACAAGGGCGAGGCCCACAACAAGCTGCTGGCCACGCTGTGCAACGCGATGGGTGTGAACGTCACCGGCATCGGCGATCCGAAGTACTCCGGTACCTTGTCCGAGCTGGGGGGCTGAGTCCGGCGCACCTTCCGCGGACCCGCGATTAGCCATGAAATCGCGGGTCCGGCGGGGCGCGGTTCGGTGCTAGAACCAGCGCCCCATGAGCACGGCCAAGAAGCTTTTCATCGAGGACCTGGACCCGCGCGGCAAGCGCGTGATCGTGCGCGTCGACTTCAACGTGCCGATCAAGGACGGCGTGGTCGAGAGCGACAAGCGGCTGCGCGAGTCGCTGCCCACGATCCAGTACCTGCGGGACAAGGGCGCCAAGGTGATCCTGATGTCCCACCTGGGGCGCCCGGACGGCAAGCGCGTGCCCGACATGAGCCTGCAGCCGGTGGCGGCGGCGCTGTCCAAGCTGCTGGGCACCGAGGTCAAGTTCGCCTCCGACTGCATCGGCGAGCCGGCCCGGTCGGCGGTGGCCAAGCTGGCGCCCGGCGAGGTGCTGCTGCTCGAGAACCTGCGCTTTCACGCGGCGGAGGAGGAGAACGACCCCGCCTTCGCCCGGGAGCTGGCCTCGCTGGCCGATCTGTACGTCAACGACGCGTTCGGGACCGCCCACCGGGCCCACGCCTCCACCGCCGGCATCACCCGGCAGCTGCCCCAGGCGGCGGCCGGGTACCTGATGAAGAAGGAGCTGGATTACCTGGGCCAGGCGCTGGGCAACCCGGCCCGGCCGTTCGTGGCCATCATCGGTGGCTCGAAGATCTCCAGCAAGATCGACGTCATCAAGAACCTGCTGCCGCGGGTGGACCGGCTGCTGCTGGGCGGTGGGATGACCTACACCTTCCTCAAGGCGCAGGGCAAGGAGGTGGGCAAGTCGATCGTCGAGAACGACAAGGTCGAGTTCGCGCGCGGGCTGCTTCAGGAGGGTGGGGACAAGCTGGTCCTGGCCGACGACTTCGTCGTCACCGACAAGCTGGACTTCAAGGGGCGCACGGTGGGCGCCACCAAGGTGGTCGACAGGGACCACATCCCCGCCGACTGGGAGGCGGTCGACATCGGCCCGGCCTCGGTGGCCAAGTTCGAGAAGATCCTGGTCGGCGCGCGCACGATCATCTGGAACGGGCCGGTGGGCGTGTTCGAGATCGACGCCAGCGCCAAGGGGACGCTGGCCATCGCCGAGTCGCTGGCCCGGGCCACCGTGGCCGGGGCCATCACCATCATCGGCGGCGGCGATTCGGCCTCTGCGGTCAAGAAGGCGGGGGTGGCCAGCAAGGTCTCCCACGTCTCCACCGGCGGCGGCGCCTCGCTGGAGTACCTGGAAGGCAAGCAGCTGCCCGGCCTGGACGCCCTCACCGACAATTGACCGCGGGACCCTGAGAGGTGCGGCCTCCGCTGGTTGACGGCGGTACCGGACCTGGGGTAGCTGCTCGGGGGCCATGACTTCGTCGTGCCCCCGTCGCGCAGCCCGTCGTGCCGTCCTCTCTCTGGCGATCGTTTTCACCGCCGCCGGCGCCGCGCGCGCGGCCGGACCGGTCACGGTCGAGTCGGGGCCGCTGCGGCTGGAGGTGATGGCCGAGCCCTACGGCTACCGGCTGCTGGAGAAGAAGACGGGCGAGGTGCTGGTCGAGCACGGCGGCGTCGAGCTGGCCGGCGGGGCGTCGAAGCTGCGCCCGGCCCGGGCGGCGAAGCTGCAGCGGATGGGCCGCTCGGTGACCGCCCAGCTGCAGACCGCCGAGGGGTCACCGGCCGGGCTGGCGCGCTTTCGCTTCGACTCGCCCGAGGTGCTGACCGTCGAGCTGGAGGCGGGCAAGGGCGCGCCGGTCGAATCGGTCAAGCAGGAGCTGCGCACCGCCGAGGGCGAGCGCATCTACGGTTTGTTCGAATACCCCTTCGGCGGCAAGCTGGACAACGCCGGTCTGGACGCCGACCTGCTGGGGGTCGGCAAGCTGGAGGGGGTCTGGTACTCCAGCGGGCGGGCGCCCTTCTACCTCAGCTCGCGCAAGCACGGCGTGTACGTGCGCTCGTCGGCGCGCGGCCGCTACAGCGTCGCGGTCAAGGGCGTCACCAGCTTCACCTTCGACGGGCCGTCGTTGCGTTACGACGTCATCTACGGGCCGGGTCTCCCCGAGATCCTGGCCCGCTACACCAAGATGGCCGGGGCGCCGTTCATGCCGCCGCTGTGGGCCTTCGGGTCGGCCTGGTGGTCGGACGATTTCCAGCAAGCGCTCCACGGGACCAGGAACGCCCAGGAGAACGTCATGGAGATCGCCGCCCAGCTGGCCAAGAACCAGATCCACGCGGCCTCGATCTGCATGGACCGCCCCTACGGCAGCGGCGAGATGGGCTGGGGCAACATGGACTTCGGCCCGTCGTTTCCCGACGCCGGCAAGATGATCAAGGACCTGAACGCCCAGGGGCTGGAGGTGACCGTCTGGGCGGCCAACCGCGCCTGGAACCAGCTGCACGAGGAGGGCTCCGCCAAGGGCCTGCTGTTCCCGGGCAAGACGCCGGGCCCGGCCTTCGACCTGCGCAAGCGCGAGGCCTACGACCTGCTGAAGAAGAAGCTGGACGTGTTCGTGAAGATGGGCGCCAAGGGTTACAAGATCGACCGCGGCGAGCAGGGTGAGTACCCGGACCCGCTGCAGAACGAGAACGTCACCCTGTTCAACAAGCTGCTGGCCGAGGGGATGACCGCCGGGCACGGCCGCGAGGTGTTCAGCTTCGCCCGCAACGTGTACGACACCGGCCGGCGCTACACCGCCATCTGGAACGGCGACACGCCCATCACCTTCCTGGGGCTGCGCTACTCGGTGCTGGGCGGCCTGCGCAGCGGGCTGATCGTGATGCCGATGTGGGGCTCGGACACCGGCGGCTACGTGCCCTCGCCCGAGGGTCCCACCGAGGAGCTGTTCGCGCGCTGGCTGCAGTTCTCGGCCTTCTCGCCGCTGATGGAGGTCCTGGTCGGCGGCAAGCACACCCCCTGGCACGACTACTCGCCCAGGCTGGTGGAGGTGACCCGCACCCAGGTGGGGATGCACCACGACCTCATCCCCTACACCCGCTCGTTCATGTACCAGGCCACCCAGTCGGGCGCGCCGGTGATGCGCCCGCTGGTGTTCGCCTATCCCGACGACCCGCAGGTGGCCACCCTGGGTGACCAGTACCTGTACGGCAGCGAGCTGCTGGTGGCGCCGGTGCTGCAGGCGGGCGCCACCCGCCGCCCGGTGTACCTGCCGGCCGGGCGCTGGCTCGACTACCACGACCGCAAGACCGTGCACGCGGGCGGCAAGAGCATCAGCGCCGAGGCGCCGCCAGAGCGCATCCCCGTGTTCGTGCGGGAAGGGGCCATCGTCCCGCGCGGCGACATCCTCAAGGGCAACAACAGCTGGACGCCCGGCTGGTCGCCGCGGCTGCGGGTGGAGGTGTTCCCCGCCGCCAGCGGGCAGGCCCGCTTCACCTACTTCGACGGCCGCCGCGCCCAGGAGATCGCCTCGGCCACCGACGGCAAGACAGTGAAGATCGATCTGCCCGACCTGGGCGCGCCCGGCGAGCTGGAGGTGTACCTGCGCAGCCCCGGCCAGGTCCAGCGCGCCGGCAAGGCGCTGGCGGCAGACCGCGACTACCGGGTGGACGCGGCCGCGGGTCGGGTCACCATCCCCTTCCGCGGCGCCGGTCGCTACCAGATCGAGGGACAGAGCCTGTTCGCGGCGCCCTGATCGCCCGCGCTCAGCCGGCCGCGACCGCCTCCGCCTCGGCGTGCGGGTGGGGCGGGTCGCTGGGCAGCTCGAGAACGAAGCGGGCGCCCCGGCCCACGCCCGGGCTGGTGGCGGTGAGGGTGCCACCCATCTCGGCGGCGGCCAGGGCGCTGGCGTGCAGGCCAAAGCCGTGTCCGCCCGCGCGGGTGGTGAAGCCGAAGGTGAAGATGCGCGACAGGTTCTCGGGGGCGATCCCGCAGCCGGTGTCCTGCACCACGATCGAGAAGCGGCCGTCGCTGCCCGGCTGGATGCGCACCGTGATCTTCCGTTCGCCGGCCTGGTCCTCCAGCGCCACCCGGGCGTTGCCCAGAAGGTTCATCAGGGTCTCGAACAGCTTGTGCCGGTCCAGCCGCACCGGCCCCAGGGTCTGGTAGTCGCGCTCGACCACGATGCCGTGGCGGCCGTGGCCGCTGCTGGCCAGGCGGATGGCATCGTCGACGATCTCGGATACCGCCACCGCCTCGACCACGCCGATGGCTGCCTTCACCTGGGCCTGCTGCCGCGCGACCACCGTCTTGATGTGGTCGATGTTCCGCTGCAGCGACGTCAGTTCGTCCAGGATGGCCCGCCGCTCGTCGGCGCCCGCCTCCGCCAGGCTGCAGATGTAGGCCGGCAGCTTGCGTCCCTTCTCGTCCTCGGTCACGTAGTGGGCCCAGTCGTCCTGGTGCGCGCGGATGAGCTCGGCGATGCGGCTCAGCGCCGCCACCCGGGACTGTTGCACCGCCTCGATCACCACGCCCGCCGACACGTTGACGCTGTTGAGCACGTTGCCGACGTTGTGGAGCACGGCGGTGGCCACCTCGGCCATGCCCGCGCGGCGGGAGGCGTCCATCAGCTGCCGCTGCATGTTGCGGTTCTGGTCCAGCGTCTGCCGCAGCTGCGAATTGGTCTCGCGCAGGGCGGCGGTCCGTTCCTCCACCCGCATCTCCAGGGTGGTGGTCAGGTCCTTCAGCTTGTGGAGCAGCCCCTCGGCGAAGCGGAGCATGGGGCCGAAGTAGAAGTGCACGAACAGCAGCGTGGCGCCCACCGCCCCGGCGGTGGCCAGGATCAGCGCCCCCAGCACCCGCCGGCGCAGCGGCAGGTCCAGCTGCGAGAAGGCGCCCGCGCCCGCGAACACGCCGAAGGTCACCCCCAGCAGCAGCACCGCCACGAAAACGGTCAGGATGGTCTTCAGGCGCACGCTGGAAGGGAGCTTCCCACTGGCTCCCCGTACCACCTCCAGCGCGCCGCGCGTGTCATGCCCGCCGCCCGCGCTGACATCCCACTCCGGCGTGCTGTGCGACGTCGTGGACCACACCCCTCCCTCCGGATCGGGATGGCGCGTCCCGAACTTGAGGCAGCGCTGCCAGAGCCGCGCGCTGTCTGGTCAAGTGCGATCACGCGCCCGCCGATGGTTGCAGGTGGCCCCCTTGCTGACGGCGATCCCCAGATCCAGCGACCGATCGGCCCCGGACACTCCGGAGGTCAACCGCCGCATCTTGCTGGTGGACGACAGCCCGGCCATCCACGACGACATCCGCAAGATCCTCTGCCCGCCAATCCGGCCGAACACCAAGCTGGACACGATCGAGGAGGACCTGTTCGACCAGGCGCCCTGCACCTGGGCGTTCGACGATTACCAGCTGGATTCGGCCTACCAGGGACCCGAGGCGCTGGCGCTGTTGCGCGACGCCAACCGGGCCCAGGTGCCCTATGCGCTGGCCTTCGTCGACGTGCGCATGCCGCCCGGGTGGGACGGCATCGAGACCATCAATCAGCTGTGGCGGGTGGACCCCGAGCTGCAGGTGGTGATCTGCACGGCCTATTCGGACCACAGCTGGTCGGAGATCCGGCGGCGGCTGGCCCCCACCGACAACCTGCTCATCCTGCGCAAGCCTTTCGATGCGGTGGAGGTGCGCCAGCTGGCCCACACCTTGACCACCAAGTGGACCCTGCGGCAGCAGACCCGGCGGCACCTGCTGGACCTGCGCGGCGAGGTGAAGAAGTGTTCGGTCGAGCTGGTGCGCACCACCGAGCAGCTGCGCCAGGTCAGCGCCGAGCGCGAGCGGATCGAGACCGAGCTGCGGCTGGCCCAGAAGCTGGAGGCGGTCGGTTCGGTGGCCGCCGGCATCGCCCACGAGATCAGCACGCCGGTGCAGTTCGTGGGCGAGAGCGTCGAGCTGCTGCGCCAGGCCTTCGACAGCCTGCGCTCGGTGAACGTGCGCTTCCGGTCGGTGCTCGAGCGCATCGGCACCCCCGACATCCGGCGCGCCATCACCGCCGCCGATGCCACCTTGTGCCTGCCGGACATCGAGCGCGACATCGGCGAGGCGCTGGAGGGCATGCTGGAGGGCACCAGCCGCATCACCAGCACCCTGCGCGCGATGAAGGAGTTCATGCATCCGGTCCAGCGCGAGAAGGCGCCGGCGGACATCAACCTCGCCCTGCTGAACACGCTGACGGTGGCCCGCAGCGAATACAAATACGTGGCCCAGGTCGAGACCGACCTGCAGGAGGACCTGCCCCTGGTCACCTGCCACATCGGCGATCTGAACCAGGTGTTCCTCAACGTGATCGTCAACGCCGCCCAGGCCATCGCCGAGGCGGTGAACGGCCGGCGCGAGATGGGTCTCATCCGCGTCCGCACCTACCGCGAGGGTCAGGACGTGGTGGTGGCCATCAGCGACAGCGGCGTGGGCATCGCGCGCGAGGCCCAGCCGCACGTGTTCGAGCCGTTCTACACCACCAAGGCGCCGGGCCGGGGCACCGGGCAGGGTCTGGCCATCTCGCGCACCATCGTGGTGGACCGACACGGTGGCGACATCGCGTTCACCTCCGAACCGGGCGTCGGCACCACCTTCTACGTACGCCTGCCGCTGTAGGCCCGCGCGGCGAGCCCGCCGCCTACTTGCCCAGCGCCCAGAAGATCCCCGGCAGCAGGTGGTCGCGGAACTTGGGGGCGTCGGGGGCGAAGTCCTCGACCGAGTGGCCGAGGGCCGAATAGAACACGCGGCCGGCGCCCTCGGTGCGGTGCCAGGCCACCGGCAGCTGGCCGGTCCCCTGGAACTCGTCGCAGGTCATGATGATGGTGTTGGCCGGGTTCAGCTGCTCGAACCGGTAGATCTCGTCGCGCACCGGGAAGGGCGAGGGCAGCTTCTCCACCGCGGGGTGCTTGCCGGTGGGGTGGCAGTTCGCCGGGCGCACGCTGCCAGGGTGGTTGATGAACTTGCCGCCCACCAGCCGGGTGTAGGGCAGGGCAGCGGGGTCGTACATCGTGCTGGAGGCGGCGTGGATGCCGATCAGCGCTCCCCCCGCTCGCAGCCAGCTGTCCAGCGCCTGCAGCGACGCCTGCGGCTGCTCGCCCAGCGGCTTGCCGGTGGTGCTCAGCAAGATCACGCCCTTGTAGGCGGCCAGCCCCTCGGTGGAAAACGGGGTCGGGTCGGCGGTCACCCGCACCCGCCAGCCCTGCGCGCCGATCGCATTGGCCAGCGCCTCGGCCGCCTTCTCGATGTTGGCGTGGCGGTAACCGGTGGTGCGGGTGAAGACCAGCACCTGCCCGCGCTCGCCCGTGCCGACGGTCATCTCGGCACCCGGGGTGGGCGCGCTGCCGGGT
>JBKPRZ010000012.1:0-14108 GCA_046734815.1 Myxococcota bacterium
CCCACCCCAGAATCTTCGTCGGCAGCGTCAGATGTGTATAAGAGACAGGGCCAAGACGGAGCACAGTAAGCGGTTCGGCATGGGATCCTCCGGGAAAACCGGCGCAGCATACTCCAGGTGGCGCAACCGCCAACACCGGCCCCATCAGCGGAGAGCAGGCGGACCGGGCGGCGGCGCAGCCGTCGCGGATCGCCGGGAGCCGAAGCGGGCGCGCAACTGGTGGGCGGCGGCCACCAGGTTGCGCAGGCCGGACTCGACCTCGGGCCAGCTGCGCGTCTTGAGGCCGCAGTCGGGGTTGACCCACAGCTGGTCGGGCGGCAGGCCGGCCGCGGCGTGCTGCAGGCGGGTGACCATCTCGGCGGCGGTGGGGACCTGGGGCGAGTGGATGTCCCACACGCCGGGGCCGATCTCGTTGGGGTAGGCGGCCGCGGCGAAGGGAGCGATGGCCTCGCGGCCCGAACGGGTGGCCTCGATGGTCAGCACGTCGGCGTCCATCGCGATCACCGCCGGCAAGATGTCGCCGAAGGCGGCGTAACACATGTGCGTGTGCACCTGGGCGGCGGGCGAGGCCCCGCCGGCGGCCAGCCGGAAGCAGGCCACCGCCCAGGCCAGGTAGGCGGCCCGATCCGCCGCCCGCAGGGGCAGGCCCTCGCGCAGGGCGGGCTCGTCGATCTGGATGACGGCCAGGCCCGCACGCTCGAGGTCTGCCGTCTCCTCGCGGATGGCCAGCGCGATCTCGGCGCAGGTGCGGGCCAGCGGCTGGTCCTCGCGCGGGAAGCTCCACTTGAGGATGGTGGCCGGCCCGGTCAGCATGCCCTTGACCGGCTGGCTGGTCAGCGACTGCGCGAAACGCGCCCAGCCCACCGTCATGGGCCCGGTCCGCCGGACCGGACCGTGCAGGATGGGCGGACGCACGCAGCGCGAGCCGTAGCTCTGCACCCAGCCGTGGCGGGTGACGGCAAAGCCCTCCAGCCGCTCGGCGAAGTGCTCGACCATGTCCGTCCGCTCGAGCTCGCCGTGCACCAGCAGGTCCAGCCCGGCCCCCTGCTGCGCGGCGATCCCGGCGGCCGTCTCGCGTTCGATCGCGCGGGCGTAAGCCGCGTCGTCCATCTCGCCCGCCCGCCAGCGCCCGCGGGCGGTGCGCACCGATTCCGTCTGCGGCAGCGACCCGATGGTGGTGGTCGGGAACGGCGGCAGCGGCAGGCGCTGCTGTTGCAGCTGGCGGCGCGCCCGGTGGGGCAGCCGCCGCAGCAGGGCGCCGCCCGGATCACCGTCGGCCGCCAGGCTCACCAGGGCGGGCGGCGCCTCGGGCGGCGGCAGCGGCGGCGGGCGGCTGGCGGTGATGGCGGCGCCCTCGGGCTGGCCGCGCATCGCCCGCGCCAGGGTGACGAGCTCGGCCAGCTTCTCGTCGGCGAAGGCCAGCCGGCGGCGCAGCGACTCGGGCAGCTGCTCCTCGGGCTGCAGGCTCCAGGGCACGTGCAGCAGCGAGCAGGAGGGCGCGATCAGCAGCCGCTCGCTGCCCACGCAGGCGCGCGCCCGTTCCAGCTGCGCCCAGGCATCGGCCAGGTCGGTCCGCCACACGTTGCGGCCGTCGACCACGCCCAGCGACAGGGTGCGCCCGCGGGGGAACCGCTCGAGCAGCCCCGGCATCTCGGCGCGCCCGCGGACGGCGTCGACGTGGAGGCCCGCCACCGGCAGCGACAGGAAGGCCGGCAGGTTGGCGCCCAGCGGGCCGAAGTAGCTGGCCACCAGCAGCTGCAGGCGCGGGGCAGCCGCGCGTAGACGGTCGTAGGCCCGCGGCAGCGCCCGCTGCACCTCGGGCGGCAGGTCCAGCGCCAGCACCGGCTCGTCCAGCTGCACCCAGGTGGCGCCGAGCGCATCCAGCCCGCGCAGCAGCTCGGCGTACACCGCGATCAGCGGCTCGAGCAAGGACAGGCGATCGAAGCCGGCCGGCGCGTCCGGCCCGGGCTTGGCCAGCCACAGGAAGGTGACTGGACCCAGCAACACCGGCTTGGCCGCCACCCCGGCCGCCTGCGCCTCCTTCAGTTCCGCCAGCGGCTTGTCGCTGGCCAGCCGGAAGGTGGTGCGCGGGCCGACCTCGGGCACCAGGTGGTGGTAGTTGGTGTCGAACCACTTCGTCATCTCCAGCGCCTCGCGGCCGCGGGCCATGGCGAACATCGTGTCGGTGGAGATCCACGCCTCGTCGCGGTCGAACCGCCGCGGCACACACCCCACCAGGCAGATCGTGTCCAGCACGTGGTCGTACAGCGAAAAGTCGTTGCAGGGGACCACGTCGATCCCCGCCTCCTGCTGCCGGCGCCAGGTCAGCCGCCGCAGGTCGCGGGCGGCGCGCTCCAGCTCGGGGCCGGTCATCTCGCCGCGCCAGTGCGCCTCCAGCGCGCGCTTGAGCTCGCGGCGCGGGCCGATGCGCGGACATCCCAGGGTGTGCGACAGCGGGGGCGGGGCGGCGGCGGTGGCCATGTCCCGGTTGTACGGGCGCGCGCGGCGGCGGTGGTAGGTCGAGTTTTTCACTCTCATCTTCGATCCGCTGCAACGCCGCCGTGTCGCTGGTCGAAGAAGAAACCGCGCTCGAACGGCCGGGATCGGCGTTGACCGGCCCGTGCGCATCCGCTTCACTGCCCGCATGCTCGAGGTCCGTCATCTGCGCACCATCGCGGCGCTGGCCGATACCGGGAGCCTCCTGCGCGCGGCCAAGCGCGTGCACCTGAGCGGCAGCGCGCTGTCGCACCAGCTGAAGCTGATCGAGGATCAGTACGGCGAGCTGTACCTCCGCAAGAGCCAGCCCCTGCAGCTGACCGCGGTGGGCCGCCGCCTGCTGCGCCTGGCGCGGGTGGTGGACGAGCAGCTGGCCGAGGCCGACCGGGACCTGGCGCTGCTGCAGGGCGGGCGCTCGGGTGACCTGCGGGTGGCGGTCGAGTGCCACTCCTGCTTCGACTGGCTGATGCCGGCGATGGACGTCTTCCGCGAGGACTGGGACGCCGTCGACCTGGACCTGGTGTCGGGCTTTCACCCGGACCCGGTCGGGCTGCTGGGCGAGCGGCGGGCCGACCTGGTGATCGTCTCGCGCCGCGAGGGCCGCCCCGGCGTCGCCTACCACCCGCTGTTCCGCTTCCAGATGCTGGCCCTGGTCCCCAACGACCACCCCTACGCCCGCAAGGCTTTCCTCACCGCCCGCGACTTCGCCTCCGAGACGCTGGTCACCTACCCGATCCCCGACGACCGGCTGGACGTGGTCCGCGAGGTGCTGGCCCCGGCGGGCATCAACCCCGCCCGTCGCACCACCGACCTGACGGTGGCCATCCTGCAGCTGGTGGCCAGCCGCCGGGGGGTGGCGGTGCTGCCCGGCTGGGCGGTGGACCCGTACCTGGAACGCCGGTACGTCACCGCCCGCCCCATCGGCCCCGAGGGGTTGTGGAGCGACCTCCTTGCCGCCACCACCGCCCGGGCGGCCCGGCTGGCCTACATGCGCGCCTTCATCGAGACCATGCGCCGGGTCAGCTTCGAGCGTCTGTCCGGTCTGCAGCCGTTTTCCGGAACGGTTTGATCGTATGCGGGACCCTCGAGATTTCGCATATAATGATGGCTCTTTCGGCAGCCGCTCGCCCCGGTGGCTCGTATGTCCGCAAACAGACCCGCGGAGGTCGGACATGAAATCGGGCGTGAACACGCGTGTGCTGCTGGCCGTGGCGATCCCGGCGCTGGCGCTGGGCGGGTGCATCGACAAGCTGGGCGGCAAGGTCACCGGCGGTGAATCGAAGCCCCCCGCCGGCTCGACGCCGCCCCCGGGCGTGGGCCAGCCCGGCGATCCGCAGCCGCCGCCGCCGTTCGAGCCGGTGTCGCCGGCCGCCTCGGCCGCCAAGGTGAAGGACCTGCTCACCGGCCTGCCCCTCACCGGCGACGAGCTGGCCGCCGTCAGCAGCAACCGCGCCTCGCTGCGCGGGCTGATCGACGCCTGGATGGGCCTGCCGCAGTTCCGCGACAAGATGATCGAGTTCTGGAAGAGCGCCTTCCAGCAGACCCAGCTGGACATCACCGACCTCGACGAGCAGCTGCGCCTGGACAGCGCCGACGTCAACCGCGACGACCAGCGCCGCATGCTCACCGCCGTCGAGGAGAGCTTCGCCCGCACGGTCTGGGAGCTGGTGGCGCAGGGGCGTCCCTTCACCGAGACCGTCACCACGACGAAGTTCATGCTCAACCTGCCGTTGATGGTGGCGCTGAGCAACATGGACGCCGCCCCCCGCAACGACACCGGCCGCCCGGTGCCCGCCGGCTACTGGCTGATGAACAAGTACGGCGGCCAGTCCTTCCACATGACCATGGTGACCGGCCTGGACCCGACCACCGGCGTGGTCACGCCCATCCCGATGGAAGAGACCTTGAACCCGGCCAGCCCGAACTTCATGAAGTTCAACTTCCAGCAGCCGGACCCCGCCCGCTACATGCCCTGCGCCGAGCCGGTGACGGTGATGGGCGCGCGCGCGTTCGAGCGCGTGTTCGGCGCGCTGTTCGGCAGCCGCGACGCCTGCCAGGGGGCACCCAACGCCCCCTCGCAGTTCACCGACGCCGACTGGAACACCTGGCGCATGGTGGAGATCCGGCCGCCCAAGAGCGGTGAAGAGCGCACCGCCTTCTGGGATCTGGGCAAGCTGCGCGACCCGAACACCCACGAGCTGATCCTGGCCATGCCGCGGGTCGGGTTCATGACCACGCTGGGCTTCTTCTCGAACTGGCCCACCAACCCCAGCAACACCTTCCGGGTGACCACCAACCAGTCGCTGATCGTGGCGCTGGGGCGGAGCTTCGACGACCGCACCACCACCGTGCAGGTGTCGGAGACCAGCGTGGAAGCGCTGCACGTCATGCCGGGCACGCCCTGCTACGGCTGCCACGTCACCCTGGACCCGATGCGCGACTTCTTCCGCCAGAGCTATTCCATCACCTATTACCAGCAGCTGGAGGTCAGCCGGCGCAACCCGGTGCCGACCGAGGCGGTGTTCAGCGTCGACGGCAGCCCGCCGGTGCGGGGCAAGGGGGTGGAGACCTTCGCCCAGGCGGTGGCGCAGCACCCGCGCTTCGCGGTGGCCTGGACCCAGAAGCTGTGCCAGCTGGCCAACGCCGCCTCCTGCCACGAGGAGGACCCCGAGTTCCAGCGGGTGGTGGCCGCCTTCCGCGACAGCAACCACGACTTCAAGACACTGATGCGCGAGCTGTACTCCTCGGCGCTGGTCACCTACGCCGACAAGACCGCCACCACCGAGGCCGACGGAGCGGTGATCAGCATCGCCCGCCGCGAGACCCTGTGCGCGCGGCTGAGCAACCGGCTGGGGGTGGCGGACGCCTGCAACATCAAGGGACAGTCCGGGCTGGCCCGCCAGGCCGCCACCTCGGCGCGCAACCTGTCGTTCGGCATCGCCGGGTCGTCGTACGCGCGCGCCGACGAGACGCCGGTGATGCCGCACGATCCGAACCTGTTCTTCTCCTCGGCCACCGAGAAGCTGTGCATGTTGCTGGCCGCCCAGCTGGTCGAGGGGATGAACGGCCGCTGGCGGACGGCGCAGTTCAACGCCGCCCTGGACGAGTTCGTGTCAGTGGTGATGGGCGTGCCGGCCGGCGACGAGCGCGCGCCCCTGCTGCGCCTGGTGCTGGCTCGCCACTATGACGCCGCCCTGGCCGCGCGGGAAAAGCCGGCCGATGCCCTGCGGTCCACCTTCGTGCTGGCCTGCTCGTCACCCAACTCGGTCTCGTCGGGTCTGTGAAACAGGGAGACGCCAAGATGGACAACTCGAACAAGACGGTTTCTCGCCGCGACCTCCTGCGGACCACCGTGTTCGGCACCAGCGGCTTCGGCCTGCGCGCGCTGGCCACCGGCGTGCCGGCCGCTTTCCTGTCGCGGCCGTTCGCCGCCCGCGCCGAGGTGTACCAGTGCGCCGACAAGCCCAGGGCGCAGTACCTGATCCTCAGCACCAGCTCGGCCGGCGACCCGATGAACTGCAACGTGCCCGGGACCTACGATTTCCCGGACATCGTGCACGCCGCCGACCCGCGCATGGCGGCCACGCCGCTGTCGCTGGGAGGCAAGCCGTACACGGCGGCCCAGCTGTGGTCCACCTTGCCGCCGTGGGTGCTCGATCGGTCGGTGTTCTTCCACCACGCCACCCTCACCAACAACCACGCCAACCTGGCCAAGGTGCTGCGGCTGATGGGCGGGACCGCCAAGCAGGAGATGTTGCCCTCCATCTTCGCCAAGTACCTGGCCCCCTGCTTCGGCACCGTGCAGGTGGACCCGATCTCGGCGGGGGCCGGCGACCTTCTCAGCATCGACGGGCGCAGCCTGCCCAACGTGGCCCCCACCGGCCTGCGCGATCTCCTCACCCGGCCCAACACGCCCCTTCTGCGGCTGCAGAGCCTGCGCGACAAGGGCCTGGACGAGATCAACACCATCCTCAAGGACCGGGGCACCAAGGCCCAGGCCCGCTACCTGGACAGCCTGGCCATGTCGCGACAGCAGGCCCGTTCGCTGGGCGCCGACCTGCTGGACATGCTGTCGGCCATCCGCAGCGACCGCGCCGATGGTCAGGCCGCCGCGGCGGTGGCGCTGATCAAGATGAACGTGGCCCCGGTCATCACCATCCGCATCCCCTTCGGCGGCGACAACCACACCGACGACCAGCTGATGCGCTCGGAGGTCCCGCAACACGCCACCGGCATCGCCCAGGTCGGCGCGCTGATGGAATCACTGCGCGCGGCCGGCCTGCAGGACCAGGTGACCTTCGCCTCGTACAACGTCTTCGGGCGCACCTTGAAGAAGAACGGCCTGGAGGGGCGCGACCACTGGGGCAGCCACCACGCCACCCTGATGATCGGCAAGCAGCTGCGCGCCGGCGTGGTCGGCGGCCTCGAGCCCAAGGCCAACGACTACTACGCCACCGGCATCGACTCGCAAAGCGGCGGCAAGGGCGGCGACATCCCGTTTTCCGAGACGCTGTCGGCGATGGGCAAGACCCTGGGCGCGGCGCTGGGCATCGCCCCGGCGGTCCTGGACCGCAACATCTCCGGCGGCAAGGTGGTCACCGGCGCGCTGGTGTGACGGCCGGGTCCGGGCGCGGGGTCAGTGGGCCAGCGCGTGGCTCACCCCGCGCACCGAGGCCGACCGGGAGGGCGATCCCCGGTGCGGGGGGCGCGGCAAGGTCTCCTGGTAGATGTCGCGCGAAAAATCGATCACCAGCCGATAGCCGGCGTGGGTCAGGTCGTAGCGGGGACGGCCGTAGGCCACGCGGGTGTAGGGGTTGTCGAAGCGCGGGTGATCGCCCAGGGGCACCACCTTGCCGTCGACCCGCAGCGGCCCGTCCCAGCCGAAGGCGATCTGACCGACGCCGGGCGCGGTGTAGGTGACGTCGCTGTCGCTGGACTTCAGCGCAGCGCCGGCGATGCGCGCGGCCCAGGCCTTGAACGGGCCGTCCACCTTCTCGCGCCCCAGCTGGCAGATCCAGACGTGCTTGCGCCCGGGCGCGACCAGCCCCTCGCCGCCCAGCACGGCGTCCGCCGACCAGGTGGTGGCCGCGCGCGACCACAGCGCCACGTAGCCCTGGCCCTTGCGCCCGAAGGTCCAGCCGCCGTCTTGCAGGACCTCGTCGAGGGCGCCGCGCCGGAACACCGCCAGGGTGCGCGGGTCCAGCCTCTCCTCGGACGGCGACGGTGACGGCACGGCGTCCCCCACCGCATCGGCGGGGAAGACGGTCTTGGGGCCGGGCGGGCGCTCGGCGGGGATGTCGTAGATGGCCACCAGCACGTTCCGGTACTGGGCCGTGCGGGGCAGACGGCCCTGCCAGTACTTGCTCGAGGGGCCCGGGTTCATGGCAAACACCGCGTTCTGCGGCCCCAGGGTGGCCTGCCAGATGTGCTGCTGCGATCCGGGGGCGCCCTTGCGGTAGTCCAGCGCCGAGGACAGCTGGTAGTCGGGCGTGCGGAAGGTGAGCTTGTCCACCCGCCGCAGGCTGCTGTTGTCCAGGTCCTCCGGCGGCTGGCCGCGCGCGGCCAGCTGGCGGTAGGTCTCCAGCAACGCCACGATGTACGGCTTCATCACCAGGCCGTAGCGGTAAAAGTGCAGGCTGTCGGTCACCCGCAGGCTGCGTTCGATGGTCTCGATGGAGGCCAGCTTGCCCCCCTCGTGCAGCAGGAAGAAGTCCTCGGGATCGTCGAAGCTCAGCCCGAAGCGGGCGGCGTCTTCCACCCGCAGGCTTTGCCGCTCGCGGTTGCTCAGCTCCTCGGGCAGGTCCTGGCCGATCTGCTCGATGGTGCGCGAGACCCGGTACCGCTTGCTGGTGGCCAGGAAGATGGCGGCGGGGTTGTCGGGGCGGCCCAGGGCGCCCATCCCCCAGGCCAGCCGCTGCAGGGCGGTGGTCTCCTCGATCATGCCCCCGCCGACGATGGCGTGGGTCGAGCTGCGGCCGTGGGAGGTGCCATAGGTGCCGCGGAACGAGTCGACCGCCATGTCGAAGAACATCACGTCCAGCAACATCGCCGCCCGCCGGCGCAGCCGATCGTCGTCGGCCAGCTCGACCAGGTTCAGCAGCGCCGCCATCGTGCTGCCGTAGCAGTTGTTCGAGTCCCACTCGTTGAAGCCGGTGCGGGCCTTGATGTCGATCCACTTGAGGATGCGCTCGCGGCCCTGCTGCTGGTGCCAGCGCCCGGGCTTGCCGCTGTTGCGGAAGATGTCCCGCGCGAAGCGCTGCCCGGCCAGGTACTGGGCGACGTGGTAGTTGATCTGGTGGTTCTCGCTCCACATCGACAGCAGGTCGCGGCCGCCCGGCTCGTCGACCCAATATTTGAATCCCAGCAGCGCGTCCTTGATCTCCGCGCGCAGCTGCTCGGACAGCAGCGGGCTGTCCTCGTAGTGCAGGATCCGCAGCAGGCCGTTGGCCATGAAGTCGCCGCCGTCGCGCCGGGCGCGCAGGCTCTCGACCGCGCCGCGCACGGCCTTCTCGTCTATGGGGCCGCGCGACAGCTCGAGGCGGGCGATCTGTGAATGCAGACCGCCCGATGTCGCGGCCGCGGCATGATCGAGGAAGGCGGCGCGGCGACTCTCGTAATCGCCGCGCGGCTCGGACCAGTAATCGCCGGCGGCGCTCGGCCCGGTGGCGGCGGCGGCCAGCGAGGCGAGCAGTGTAAGCAAAGCTGACATGGGTGTTTTCCTCCGGACGTCCTCACGCGCCACGGCCACCGTCTGTGTCGTTCGGTGGTCGCACCTTCCCACGCGCTGGTTTTTTGGTCTGCAGTGAAAACGTTTGGATCGAGCAAAAAAACGCCTTCGGTGCTTGCAGCCACAGCTAAGGTGACGGGCGGGCGCGAGCCATGAATTACTCGCAATACGAATTCAGAAATCTCAATTACGAAATTCGGGATACTCGCAAATGCCCACCACCCACGGTGCACCCGCACCGCGGAGAAGACGACTGTTGTACAAGATCCCGCGCCCACCATCTACGACAGTGGGCGCTGGGGTGGCTGCTGGTGGTGATGGCCGGGGCCGGAGCCTGCCATCGGCCCGGGAACGGTCCCGACCGGGACGACGCCGGCGCGATCCGATCGTTGCTGGCGCAACAGGTAGAGCGCTGGAACGCCGGCGACCTGGTCGGATTCATGAAAGGCTACGAACGATCCGAGCAACTACGCTTCCAGTCCGGCGGCGACGTGCAGCTGGGCTGGCAGACCGTGCTCGACCGCTACCGCCGGCGCTACGGCAACGACCGCGCCGGCATGGGCACCTTGACCTTCAGCGAGCTGGCGGTCGAGCCCCTGGGCCCCGGGTCAGCCCTGGCTTACGGACGCTGGCGCGTGCTGGGTGCGCGCGGCGCCGCCGGCGAGCTGTCGGGGCTGTTCACCCTGGTGCTGCGCAAGACGGACGGGCGCTGGCGGATCCGGTTCGACCACACCTCCGCCCGCTGATCATCATTCATCCTTGCCGACGTTCCTCTTCTTGCGGCACTCCTCCAGGTGCTGGGCGCATTCATCCAGGAGCTCGCCGTCTTCGCGCGGCACCAGATAAAGCACCGTGCGCCCGTAACGCGTCAGCTTGACCCGCTGCCGCTTCTTGCGAATGTCGTCGGCGAGATCGCTCAGCGATGCCCGAGCGTCCGCCATGGCAATCCGTCTCTCCTTGGCCATGAGCTCCCCTCACGTGTAACTGTCTCCCGGAATTGTCCACTTTCCGTGCCATGCTGACGGGCACGGAGCCACGCGCCCGTAACGCCGTTTTGTTACTTGCGGGCAACCCGCCGGTCCGGCCGTCGTAACCGCCTCCGCTTCAGCCCTGGTCATCGGGGGCTCAGGGGCAGGAACTCCACATCCACCCCCTCCGAATATTGTGCGGAGGTCGGGTTGCCCAGCAGCGGCAGACCGTCGGCGCGGTCCAGGCTCTGTTCGATCTGCAGGTCCTCGACCGAACGCAGGGGCCACGGCCGGTGCATGACCTGGCCGCGCCACAGCTTGTCGCCCAGGGCGCGCGAGTAGAGGAAATAGCGCTCCACCAGGAAATGCTCCAGCGTGCCGGGCTCGGCGGTGCGCTCGCCGCCGGCCGCTTGCCAGCTGGCGTTCAGGGCCGCGCCGCGCGCGCCGGGGGGCCGGCGGCGGCAGCGGTAGCGGAAGCGATCGCCGTCGCGCTCGCGGTCCATGTCGGCGAAGAAGTAGGGCAGCCGCACGCTGGCGCGGGCCAGCGCCGCCGCCACGGGGCTGGCCGCCTCCAGGCTGAAGAACCAGACCCCGGGGTCCACGCCGCCCAGGCGCACGTAGGTGCGGACGTTCAGCTCGTGGAAGGTGGCGGTGCCGGGCAGCGGGGGCAGCGGGTACAGGCGCGCCTGCTTGACCGTGAAGGGCGTGAGGCTGACGAAGGCCTGCTCGCCGAAGGTGTCCAGCTGCAAGCGCGGCGGGATCAGCGGCCGCAGCACCGACGCGGGGACCGCGTAGTGGACGAACAGCAGGGAGTCCCAGCGCTGAAACCCGATCCGCCGCGCCATGGCGGCAAGGTGGGTTTGTTCCGGGCGCGCGTCAAAGTATAAGGTGCCGGTGGTGGTCGACTTTCCGGGTCTGTTCGACCTGCAGGTCAACGGCTTTGGCGGCGTCGACTTCAACGACCCGGCCTGCACGCCCGAGGACCTGCACCGAGCCATCGTGGCCCTGCGCGCGACCGGGGTGACCCGCTTCCTGCCCACACTGATCACGGGTCCTGACGATCGGGTCGATCGCTGCGCGCGCGTGCTGGCGGCCTGCGCCGACCCCGCCGTGGCCGGTATCCACCTCGAGGGTCCGTATCTGGCGCCCGACGCCGCCGGGGCGCACCCGCGCCAGCACCTGGCCCTGCCCTCCTTCGATCATTTTGCCCGCCGGCAGGAGGCGGCGGGCGGGCGCATCGTGCTGGTGACCCTGGCCCCCGAGCTTCCGGGGGCGCTGGCCCTGACCGAACGGCTGGTGGCGGCGGGCGTGCGGGTCGCCATCGGGCACACCGCCGCCGGGCCCGACCAGATCCGCGACGCCGTCCGCGCCGGCGCGACGATGTCCACCCACCTCGGCAACGGCTGCCCGCCGGTGCTCCCGCGCCACCCCAATCTGCTGCTGGAGCAGCTGGCCGCCGACGAGCTGACCGCCGCCCTGATCGTCGACGGCCATCACCTGCCGCCCTCGGTGGTCAAGGTGATGGTGCGGGCCAAGTCGCTCGCGCGCACGATCCTGGTCACCGACGCCACCGCCGCCGCCGGGCAGCGCCCCGGTCGCTTCCAGCTGGCCGGCATGGACGTCGAGCTCTCGGGGGCCGGGCGGGTGACCCTGGCGGGGACGGATCGATTGGCCGGGTCGGCGCTGACCCTGGACGCCGCGGTGGCCAGCACCGTGCGGTTCACCGGCTGCACCCTGGCCGAGGTGTGGCCGCTGGCGTCCACCCAGCCGGCCGCGGCGCTGGGCCTGGCCCCGGCCGGACGGGTCATCGGCCGCTTCGATCCGGGGACCTTCCGCTTGCACATCGAGAAGGTCGAGCCATGAACGCGGTCGCGCCGATCCGGAACCTGCGCTGGTACATCGCGATCTTGCTCTGTCTGTCGACCGAGCTGAACTACCTCGACCGGCAGACGCTGTCCGTCCTGGCCAGCACCATCCAGAAGGACCTCGGGCTCGACCGCCAGCAATATTCGTACGTCACCTCGGCGTTCCTGGCGACGTACATGGTGATGTACGCGGTGGGCGGACGGATCGTCGACTGGCTGGGCACGCGGCGCGGGCTGATGCTGTTCGCCAGCAGCTGGTCGGTGGTCAACATGTTGCACGGGCTGGCGCGCTCGCTGCCGCAGCTGGCGTTCTTCCGGGCGCTGCTGGGCGTGGCCGAGGCGGCCAACATCCCCGCCGGGGTCAAAGCGGTCAGCGAGTGGTTCCCGGTGCGCGAACGCGCCTTGGCGGTGGGCATCTTCAACGCCGGCACCGCCATCGGGGGCGCGGCGGCGGTGCCGATCGTCGGGATGCTGGCCCTGCACCTGGGCTGGCGCTCGGCCTTCGTGGTGACCGGCGCGCTGGGGCTGGTGTGGGTGGCGGCCTGGGCCTATTTCTACGACGCGCCCGCGCGCCACCGCCGGCTGGGCGAAGCCGAGCGCCTGCTGATCGCCGCCGGCCGTCCCACCGAGCCCGCGCCGGCGCCGGTGCCGGTGCGGACGTTGCTGTCCATGCGCGAGACCTGGGGGTGCATCCTGGCGCGCGTGTTGACCGATCCGATCTCGTATTTCTTGAACTTCTGGGTCCCGCAGTACCTGCAGGACGAGCGCGGCTTCTCCCTGGCGGCCATGGTCAAGGTGGGGTGGATTCCGTTCGCGGCTCTGGCCCTGGGCAACGTGGCGGCGGGGGCCATCCCGCGCGCGCTCACCGCGCGGGGATGGTCGCTGGACCGCGCCCGCAAGCGCACGATGCTGGGGGTGTCCTGCGCGATGCCGCTGCTGTGCCTGAGCACCACGCAGGTGCACGACCCGGCGCTGTCGCTGATGCTGGTGGCGCTGGTGATGTTCGGGCACGCCGGCTGGGGCAACATCATCCTGCCGGCCGAGCTGTTCCCACCCCGCGTGGTGGCCACCGTGTCGGGCCTGGGCGGGGCGCTGGGCGCGGCGGCGGGCGCGCTCACCCAGCTGGGCATCGGCAAGGTGGTGCAGGCGTTCTCGTTCCGTCCGGTGTTCGCGGTCTGTTCGGGGATGTACCTGCTGGCGTTCGCGCTGGTGTCGGTGCTGTGCCGCGACCTGGGGCGCATCCGGGAGCTGCGCCCGATCGGCGGTCAGGGGCTGGCGCCGGCGGGGACGAACGTGAACGGGTAGGTCGCGATCACGATCCCGCCGCCCTCGGGCTGGGGGAAGGACCAGCGGCGGACCGCCGCGACGGCGCAGGTCTCCACCCGCGGGTTGGCCAGGGTGCTGCTGTCGATCATGGCCGCGGCGACGGCGCCGCCGGCGGCGATGGTGAAGCGCACGGCCACCCGACCGGCCAGGGCGGGCGCGCGCGGCAGCTCCTGCTCGTAGCAGTAGCGGATCTCGTTGATGTGGCGGCGAACCACCCGGCGGATGATCTCGCGGTCCAGGCTGCCGCGCACGGTGGGGCGCTCGGCCACCACGTCGAGCGGGCGCTCGCGGCGCGCGGCGAGGCGACCGACGACGTGATCGTTGCCGGCGCCGCCTTCGACCCCGCCGATGCCGATCACGCCGAACCCCTCCCGACCGATCGTGCCCAGCACGCCCAGCCCGATGGTGGAATCGCCGGTGCCCGCGCCCGCTGCACCCGTGCCCCGCATGGTCAGCCCGCCGATGCCGTAGGCGTCGGCGACGCGCGCCTGGTCCAGCACGCCCAGCACGGTGCGGGGATCGTCGCCCAGCGAGCTGCTGGCCGACAGGACATCCTTCAACGCGCTGTCGAGGGTGTCGGTGCGGAACAACCCGAGGATGCCGCTCTGTCGGATCTCCTCCAGGCGGGCGGCCGCGTCGGTGACCCGCTGGCCCCGCGGCACCTTGTGGACCGCCAGCGCGCCGGCGCCGCGCGCATCCGGACGTCCGGCGGCGCCGGGTTCGCCG
>JBKPRZ010000013.1:0-14915 GCA_046734815.1 Myxococcota bacterium
TGTTCGCGGATCTCCGAGCGGGCGGAACGGAGGCAGCTTCGGTGGAGGGCACGGCCACGGCAGCCTCGGTGGCATGCACGCTCACGGCCGGCTTTGCCCGGTCGGGCGCCACCGATCGGGTCATGCCGGCCGGGGGCGGGAGCGTGCGCGCGGGTGGGCGTCGCGGCGATAGCGCGGCCGCCACGGCGGCGGTCAGGAGAACCACGCTCGCACCGGCCACCAGCCACCGAACCGACGCGCGGATCGAGGCGCCAGGGACCACGGCCGGCGGCGACGCCACCGCCTCGAGTGCCGCGATCAGGTCGCTCATCTTCTGGTAGCGGTCCGGCGGGTTTCGCGCCAGGCAGCGAACGAGGATGGGGTCCCACCGCGCCGGTAGCTCCGGCACCAGCGACAGGATTGTCGGAGCGTCGGCGTGCACGCGGCTCAAAGCCTTCTGCAGTCTGTCCTCGCCACCATAGGGTCGTCGGCCGCTCAGCATCTCGAACATCACCACGCCCAGGGCAAAGACGTCGCTCTGGGGTGTGGCGACAGACCCCAGCACCTGCTCGGGCGCCACGTAATCGATCGTGCCCACCACGCCACCGAACGAGGACGCGTCCGACCGGTCCGCCTGGTCCACCCGGGCCAGACCGAAGTCCGTCACCAGCGCTCGAGGAGACTCACCCCGGGCCGCAACCAGAATCACGTTCTCGCTCTTGAAGTCCCGATGAACGATCCCGGCCGCGTGAATGGCATCCAGGCCGCGCGCCAGCTGGATGGCCAGCGCGGCCACCTCTGGCCACGGCAGCCGGCCCTCACGCCTCAGCTTCTCGCTCAGCGTCTGGCCCTCCAGGAACTCCATCGTGAAGAACGGGATCGTCTCGGCAGCTCCGGGCCGGCTGGACCGTTCGCCCAGCCCGAACTCCAGAACCCGGCAGACGTGGGGATGCGAGACCTTCCGGGCCAGCTGGACCTCGGCCTTGAACCGCATCAGTGCCCGCGCATCGTCCAGGATGCCCAGCCGCACGGTCTTCAGCGCGACACGTTCGAGCAGCACCTGGTCGAATGCCTGGTACACCTCGCCCATACCCCCACGACCCACCAGTCGATCGATCCGGTAGCGACCGACCACCTCGCCCTCCTCGAAGGTCCGGATGTGATCGGCCGACTTCGAGCGTGTCAGCTCGAGCGCGGCCTCGCCGACCGCGAGACGGCAAGACGTGCACTCGTCCAGATGAGCCAGGACACACGTCGCCTCCGGGCCGCGGTTACCGCCGGTCAAGAACAGAAGCACTTCGCTGTCCGTGGGGCAGACGGATTCCGGCATGCTGGCTCACCGACACTCAGGACAAGATGTTAAGATGATACGCATCATGAGCTCCAAACGCGAGCTGGCAGAGCGCGCGTACCTGGCGGGCCGCAGCCGACTGCCTGGCGCTGCCCTGGCCCTGGACCAGTTCCTGAGCTTCAGCGCGCGGGATGACGTGACCGAATCGGCGCTGATCGAGTACGGTCCTGATCTCTTCCTCACCTGTGCCTGCGGCCTCGGGGACCCGCACGCGATCGAGTCGCTGGATCGAGAGTACCTGGCGCGAGCAGGGGACTTCCTGGGTCGCTTCCGCCTGTCGATCGACCAGCAGCGGGAGCATCGACAGCAGCTGCGCATCTCCCTGCTGCTCGGCGATCGACCTGGCATCCTGAGCTACCGGGGCGCCGGTCCGCTGGGTGCGTGGCTCCGGATCACCTCCATCCGGCTGGCGCTGAGGCTGTTCGGCCGCCCGGGCGAACCTCACGAAGCCGCCGATTCGGACGTCTGGAACCGGTTGACCTCCGACGCCCCGAACCCGGAGCTGCGGGTCCTGCGCGCGGAACATCGCGAGGTCTTCTCGGCGGTGCTGGAGCAGAGCCTGCGGGCGCTGCAACCGGGAGAGCGGACGTTGCTGCGGTTGCACATCATCGACGGCCTGAACATCGATGCGCTCAGCGCCATCTACCGCATCCATCGCTCGACCGCGGCTCGTCGGCTGATCGCGGTCCGGGACAAGGTGCACGCGGCGATCCGCGAGGCCCTGGGCGTCCAGCTGGCCAGCAGCTCGAGCGAGCTGCGAAGCCTGGTCCGACTGGTGCGGGGGGACGTTCATCTCAGTCTGGAGCGCATCCTGGACGCGGCCGAAGATGGGAAGTCACTGTCGGCTCGCAGCTGCTAGGCCGCCATGCCCTCGACCATCTATCTGGTCATCGCAACCGCGCTGCTGGCGTCCCCGCCCGAGCCGGCCAGTCCCGGCGACCGGGAAAGGGCCGAACGATCGTTCGACGAGGCCCAGAAGCTGTACGACCGGGGCGAATACGACGCCGCCATCGCGCAGTTCTCGGAGAGTTACCGTCTGTTCCCGGCGCCCATCATCATCTTCGACATCGCGCAGGCCCATCGCATGCGGGGCGACTGTCCGGACGCCCTGAGAGAATATCGACATTTCCGGGAGCTGGCACCGGAGGCACCCGAGGCCGACCTGGCCGAGCAGCACATCCGCGCACTCCACGAGACATGTGGCGCGCCCGCCCCGCCAGCGACCGTGGCCCCACCGCCCGTGGCCCAGGCCCCGGACTCGCGCGAAGCCGCGGCGGTGTCGGTCGCCCCCGTGAACGGTGAACGGACACCTCCGCCGGTCGACCCGACTGGACGGTATCGATGGGTGCGTTTCTCGGCTCTGGCCCTGGGCTTGGCGACCGGGACCGCCGCGATCGGCCTGGACCTGGGCGGCCGCGACCAGTTCCTGCGCTGGAAGTCCCAGGATCAGTCGCTCGCGCGCGGACCGGCCATGATGACCCGTGAGTCCCAGGAGACCTGGCTCGCGCAACAGCGTGAAAACGATCGGCTCGCCGGTTCGATCCGGAGCCGGCAGCATGTCTGCCGGGTGATCGGCGCGATGAGCATCATCGGGCTGGTCGCCGGCACGCTGCTTTCGTTCCCCTCGCTGTTCCGGTGGTGACAGCCTGAAGTCGAGGGCGCCCTCGACTTCGTACCGCGCGGCGGCAGGTGTCACTGCTGGAGGCGGGCCGAGCCGCTCTCTCAGACTTGCTTCGATGCCGAAGACGTCGTCGTCGGTCGGGTGGAGAGGGCCTTCCGCACCATCCAGAGCTGGTGGGTGTTCGACCAGATCGTACGTAGGTTTCTGACCTTCGACTCGCCGGCCTGGCGGGGACGAACGGTGATCGGGACGCTCTGGATCCGGTAGCCGCCGCGCGCAGCCCGGAGAATGAACTCCATTATCACGCCCCAGCCGCGGCCTTCGGAGAGCAGCGGCAAATCGTCCAGCAAGCGGCGGCGGAACATCATCATGCCGTTGAAGCGGGGCATGGGGCCGAACAGGATCCGGTAGGCGATCCGCTCCGCCTGGGAAAGAAGGGTCCCGGCCAGCGAGTCGCCGCGCTGGGGCAGGTAGCCGAGCAGGACGTCCAGGTTGGCCATCCGAGGCTCGAACTCGCTGATCAACGCGGTCGAGTATTGCCCGTCCGCTGGGTAATACATGACCAGGTCGCCCCGCGCTTCCCGGAACCCGGTCCGATAGCCGCCGCCCAGGCCCAGGTTGGTGGGGTGATGGACGACACGGACCTCGAGCTCGTTTCGCGCGATTTCATCCGCTAGATCGCCGGTGCCATCCTGGCTGCCGTCGTCGACCACGATGAGCTCGAAAGGACGGGGGTTCTTCCGCAGCTCCGCCAGGAGATCGGCCACTGCCGGGCGGAGGTTCTCCCTTTCGTTGTAGGCGGGAAGTACGATGGACAGGATCGGAGACAATGAAGCGGAAGGCATCAGGATCCGCGCACGTTGTTCCAGGCCTGGGAAAGCTGGCCAATGGTGACCGAGCTGCCGGCCGCGGCCAGGTGGGCGCAGACATCCACGAACATGGTGCGCGCGCCGGGACCGCTGTGCACGTGGGCCTGCATGTCGGCGGCACTGGCCTGACCGATCGGCCGCTGCGCTTTGAGCGCTTCGTAAGGTCGCATGTCGGCGGAATTGAGAAACACGTGGATCGGGTGAAAATCCATCACCTTGAGCCCGGCCCCCAGGGCCAGCAGACCCGTGATGTTCCAGATCGGCTGGCGGGCGTCCATCTCGACGTCGTCCTCCCATACGTAGGGGATGCGCGTGATCGTCTTGCCGCCGCGCGGGAGATGGACCGGGTTCAGACCGGCAGCGCGCGGAAGCAGGAGTGAGACATCGGTCCGCACCGGCGTCCGCGCCAGGACCTCGTCCAGCAGCGGCGTGGACTGGACCAGCGCGTGCGTGCGCATCGAGGTGGCCTCGGGAGCTAGGTTCATGCAGAAAGCCAGCACCTCTGCGGGCGTGCGGCCGTGGTCGTTGCGTCCACCGAAAAGGAAGTTCGGGTGGATACCGATCTCGAACAGATCCGGCCGCCCCCGCAGGCGATCGATGGCCGCGCTGGCGTGGGTGATGAACCAGGTCGCGCGCACGCCGTGCTCGATCAGCACCCCGGCCGCGTAGTCGATGGCGGCGTCCGGCGCCCAGTCGGTGTCGAGCGTGACCACCAGCTCATTCATAGGCCGCGCATCTTACGGGCCGACTCGTGGCGCTGCAACGACCAGCCCTGCTGGGCAGATGGAATGCTCCACGATGGCCGACCAGAAACAGCTGACCGAGTTCGCCGTTCGACTGGTCCGGGGAAGGGTGGCGAGCGCGGGGCGGACGCCGGCAGGTCGAAGTTCTGGCCGCGCCAAGATGGATGCGAATAGCGGACCGCTCAGCGCAGGCACGTCACCGGGACGGGTAAGAGCTCGAGGCCTTTTGCTGCGCAGCGGCAGCGACCAGGTGATCGATAGCGTCCTCGTTTTCACGTTCCCCGTCCCTGTGGGGCGGCTCTGTTATGGTGCCGCAGATAGATGAGCAAGCCACCAGCACACGCACGCACGCTCTTCTGCAATCGACCCCGCTTCCCATTCATGTGATGCTCGATTCGCCGGACATGACCCGTCACCAGAACCTCCAGCGTCAGGCGTCGATGCGGGGGGTTCGCTCTCCTGGCTCGATGGCCCCAGGTGACCAGCGCCTGGAACGACGAAGTGGCCGGCAACGCCTGAGCCCTGGCGCATGAACCTGCGTGACCTTCCCGTCGACCTCGATATCGCGCTGGTGCGCGATGGGGCCTTCGCGAGCCTGGGATTCGTATCCCATGCCGGGCCGGACATGCTGGTGTTCCTGGAGAGTGAGAAGTATCTCCAGCCGCTGCTCGACAGTGCTCATGTCCGCTGCGTGATCACGAAGCCGGAACTGCTGGAACGCCTCCCCGCCCAGCTCGGAGTGGCGCTGGCGTCCAGCCCCCGCGTCGCGTTCTATCGGTTTCACAACTGGCTTGCGGGCGGCGACTTCTACTGGCGCTCGTTCCCGACCGAGATCGCGGCCAGCGCGCTTGTCCACCCGCGAGCCCATGTCGCCGAACGCGACGTGCGCATCGGCAAGCGCTGCCGGATCGAGCCGAATGCGACCATACTCGAGCGCTCAATCCTGGACGACGACGTGGTCGTGCGCGCGAACGCCGTCATCGGATCGGAGGGATTCCAGTTCGTACGCGCGGACGGGCGCCTGCTCTCGGTCGCGCACGGGGGCGGCGTCCACCTTCACCGCGGGGTGGAGGTGCAGTCGAACACCTGCGTCGACAAGGCTGTTTTCGGCGGCTTCACCGAGGTCGGCGAGGACACCAAGATCGACAACCTGGTGCATATCGCCCACAGCGTGAAGCTGGGCAAGCGCAATCAGGTCGTGGCCGGCGCCATGGTCGCCGGCAGCGTGGTCACCGGCGACGACGTCTGGATCGGTCCCATGGCGTCGGTCTCCCACGAGATCCGCGTCGGCGAGGGGGCGACGGTCACGATGGGCGCGGTTGTCACCAAGGACGTGCCCGCCGGCGGGCGGGTCACCGGCAACTTCGCGATCGACCATGCCCGCTTCATCGCGTTCATGAAGTCCATCCGGTGAAGCGACCGAAATGACGCCTTAGCCGCGGTCCAGTGAATCGTCGTCAGGACGAGGCGGACGCCCGCGGCGCCGCCAGGGACGGCAGCGGGAACAGGATGCGGAAGGTGGTGCCCTGGCCGGGTTTGCTGTCGACGTCGATGCGGCCGCCGTGGCGGTCGACGATGCCGTGGACGATCGAGAGGCCCAGGCCCGAGCCCTCGCCCACGTCCTTGGTGGTGAAGAAAGGGTCGAAGATCCGGGGCAACACCTCGGGCGGGATCCCGGGGCCATCGTCAGAGACGTACATCTCGATGCCGTCCGCCCGCTCGCGCGCGCCCACCCGGATGGTGCCGCCTTTTTCTCCCATCGCCTGGGCGGCGTTGGTCAGCAGGTTGATCAGCACCTGGTCGATCTGGCCGGGGAAGCCGATGATCCGGGCGCCAGGCTCCACCTCCTTGATCACCTGCACCTGGCGCAGCGGGTGGCGCAGCAGGTCCAGGCTGTCGTCGATGCTGCGGGCCAGCTGCACTTCCCGGGTGGCCGACTCCTCGCCGCGCGAGTAGTTGTGCAGCGCCTGCACGATGGCCTTCGTGCGCGAGGCGCCGCGCTGGATCACGCCCAGCATTTCCTGCGCGGTCTGCACCAGCTCGCCGTCGGAGGCGTCGCGGATCTGGGTCAGGGTCTCGGCCAGCGGACCCAGCGAGTTGATGACCGCGTTGACCGGGTTGTTGATCTCGTGGGCGATGCCGGCCACCAGGCGACCCACCGAGGCCAGCTTCTCGCTGCGCACCAGGTTGTCCTGCGCGCGCCGGAGCTTGTCCAGGGCGGCGTGCAGCTCGGCGTTCTTCTGCTCGAGCGCCTCGGTCCGGCGGCGCACCTCGCGTTCGAGGTCGATGTTGATCGACTCGGTCGAGCGGAGCCGGTCGCGCAGGGCCCGCCGCATCTCCTCGAAGGCCACCGACAGCCGGCCGATCTCGTCCGCCTCTCCGGAGGGCGGCACCGGCCGGGCCAGCTCGCCCCGGGCCATCTCCTCCGAGCGCGCCTCCAGCGCACCGATGGGGGTCACCAGCTCGACCGTCACCAGCCAGGTCAACCCCACCAGGGCGGTGGCGCCCAGGATCAGCCCGGCCATCGCCCAGCCGGCCCGCGCCGGCGCGGCCAGGGTGTGCAGCACGATCAGGCTGGCGGCGCCGATGGCCACCACCCCGAAAACGCTGAGCAGCTTCGGCTTCAGCCCCACCCGCGAGCGGATCTGCCCGACCGGCAGGGCGTGCCGCGACCCCAGGTGGCGGATCAGCGGCCGCAGCACCAGGCGGCACAGCAACATGCCGTACAGGGCGCTCAGCGCCACCACCAGGGCCAGCGCCCCCAGCAACTGCAGCGCGGACACGAACGGCAGGGACAGCAGGCGCCGGCTGGCGGCAACCGCGACCACCCCGGCCAGCAGCAGCACGAACGCGTAGTAGCCGCCCAGCCGGTACGGCAACGACTGCGCGGCCCGGAAGGCGGCGACCGCCTTGGGCTCGTCGCGCGCGGGACCGCGGGTGCCGGGGCTGCGCAGCGTGACGTCGAAGTAAGACTCGATGGCGCGCACCCGTCCCTGCAGCGATCGCGTCCACAACATGGCGCCCGGCAGCGCCACCGCCCACAGCAGCAGGCTCAGCGCAGCCCGCTGGTCGGGGGAGGGGCCGCCGACCGTCATGCCCAGCAGCCACCAGTAAAGGTGCGCCGCGCCCCACAGCGCTAGCCCCAGCAGGATGAGCCAGGCCCGGTAGCCGGCGCTCCAGACGCGCATGCCCTCCAGGGTCGGAAAGATGACCGCCCGCAGCCGCCCGATGGCCTCGCTGAGGATGAGCGCGCGGACCGCCGAGGCGCCGGCGGCGTGAAACAGGGCCGCGCTGATCAGCCCCAGGAACGGCACCGCGGCGGGGCGGCCGGACCGCTGGCCCAGGGCGACGGCCGCCGCCATGACGACCAGCCACGACAGGAAGTGCAGGACGCCGCTCTCCAGCGGCAGCCGGGAGAACACCCGACTGGCCGCGCCCGCCGCCCGGGGCGTGACCGTCACCCTGCGCGCCCGCGCACCCAGCAGCACCAGCAGCGGGCGCACGCCGTCGAGAAAGCGCACGACGGTGGCCAGCCACAGCGCGCCGGCCAGTGTGAGCACGGCTGGCGCCAGCGACACCGGGTGGCCCAGCTCGGCCGCGGCAGCTCGCAGCGGCAGCCCGATCCACGCCACCTCGACGGCCGTCAGCGCCAGCTCCAGCGGCAACAGCCCGCGCAGGAGCTTCGCCCTCGTGGGGATGCCCGATAGCCCCCGAGGGACGGTGGCTGCCTGGGCGGATGACGCCATGGCGCCGATCATAATACGTCCGCGCACATGCCGGAAAACCGGGCCGGTGGTGACGCAAACCCCGGACGCTGCGGAATTCGCGAGTTATCATTACCCCCACTCATGAGCTGGGAAACAATCCGAGATCTGGTGCGCGACGAGTGGCTGATCCTCTCGCTGCTGCTGCTGTGGTCGCTGGTCGGGCTGACCATCATCTGCGAACGGGTGTATGCGCTGTGGAACGCCCTGCCCAAGGCGGAGGCTTTCAAGAACCGCGTGGTCGGCGCCATCGAGGCCGGTGACCTGGCCAAGGCCACCGCCCTGTGCGAGACCGCCAACGAGCCGCTGGCCGACGTGTTCGAGCGCGGCCTGAAGACGTTCCGCAAGCGGCCGCAAAAAGTGGTCGAGACCGTCAACTCGCAGCGGATCGTGGTGGTCAACTCGTTCCGCCGGTACCTGTGGGCGCTGGGCACCGTCGGGTCGTCGGCGCCGTTCGTGGGCCTCTTCGGGACCGTCGTCGGCATCCTGAAGGCCTTCCAGTCGATGTCGGTGGCGGGCGCGGGCGGCTTCAAGGTCGTCTCGCAGGGCATCGCCGCCGCCCTGGTGGCCACCGCGGCCGGTCTGCTGGTCGCCATCTACGCCATCGTGGCCTACAACTATTTCGTCGCGCGGGTCAACGCGATCGCCGTGCAATACAAGCTGCACTGCGAGGAGTTCCTGACTGCCCTCGGTGAGCACGGGCCGGTGAAGGCCACCCCCAGCGCCGAGGTGCCCGCGGCGCCGGCCGCCTCGGCCTGAGGAGAGCCCCATGGGCATGGGCGTAGACATGGGGGGTTCCTCCCCCGGCGCGGACGACCTGGAAGGGTCGGAATCCGTCGTCGCCGAAATCAACATCACCCCGCTGACGGACGTCTTCCTGGTCCTCCTCATCATCTTCATGGTCACGACCATCCAGGTGGTGGACGCCGAGAAGCAGGCCCGCGACGGCGTGAAGGTTGCGCTGCCGCAGGCCGATGCTCCGGGACCCGTCACCAGCAAGCGCGCGGTGCCGATCCTGACCATCACCAAGGCCGACGAGATCTACCTGTTCACGCGCAAGATCGACCCGAAGAACCTGGAGGAGGAGCTGCGCAAGGCCCTCAAGGACGGCAACTCGGACACGCTTCTCCTCCGCGGCGACAAGCAGGTGATGCTGGGCTCCGCCGTCGATGTGATGTCGGTTGCCAAGCGCGCCGGCGCCAAGAACATCGGCATCCTGACGCAACCGGGTAAGTAGTTCCCGGATTGCGCTCCTCCGGGGCGGGTCCCCGCGCTCGTCGGGGGGCGAAGGGGCGCGGTTGGCCCGTGCGCATCCTATGCGTCGGCTCCCCGTCGCCGGCTGCGTCCCCGTCCCCGTCCCCGATCTGCGCCGACTGGTGCGGGCAACGGGTCTGCGGTCGTACGGGTGGCAGGGTGGCGGAGGTGTATGGGGATCGGGAGGAGTTTTGCGCCTACGGGGAGGTCCCTTCAAAAGCGCCACACTCGGGGGTGGGCCGGCTGCCAAACCGCCCCATGCCGAAGCCGCCGGTTTTGAAGACCGCCTGAAATTCTCGGTGGTTACAGGCGCGCAACCGGTGACCGGCGCGGGCATGTGCCGTGCAGTGGAGGGGGCCCGGCTGGCAACAGCCTCCGTATCAAAGGAGACAGACCCATGAAGCTGACCCGTACCATCGTTCTCGGCATTGCCTTCCTGATGCCGTCGATCTCGGCCACCCTCGCTCGCGCCGAGGACAAGCCCGCCGCCGCCGCTGGCGAAGAGAAGCCCGCCGAGGAGAAGAAGGCCAAGAAGAAGAAAGCCGCTCCGAAGAAGGAAGAGAAGAAGGAAGAGGCCGCTCCTCCCGCCGAGAAGAAGTAACACCTCCGAGACGAGGTATCGGGCGCTCGAGCGGCATGGGCCGCGGAGCCCCGCGGAACCCCCGGGAGCGATCTCGGGGGTTTCGTCTTTTCAGCGCGTGGACCGAGGCGGGGCTCGGGACCCTTTGAGGGTCCGGAATACAAAGCTAGGATTCCCGTGAGAATGACCGTCCGTAGCAAGGCGTGGCTGCTGGTGGCCGCCGGGGTGCTGGTCATCGGCGGGGTCACGGGCTGGCTGCACACGTACGCGCTGCGACGTGAGCTGATCCGGCAGACCAAGGACAACGCCCAGGCGGTGATGAAGGAGATCGCGGACGCGCTTGTGGCGCTGGACGCGGACGCCGAGGACCACGACCTGGCCTACATCATCTCGCAGTACAGCGACCGCTACGCCCGCATCCAGCTGATCGAGCTGCATGTCGAGCGCGAGGACCTGGGCTCCTCGCTGAGCATCGTGGCGCCCCACGGATCCACGCCCGAGATCCGGCGCCTGGGGCCCGCCACCCGGCTGCCCGAGCACCGGCTGACCCGCATGGAGACCGGGGCGAACATCTACGAGCTCAAGCAGGCCGTCGACCTGCAGGGCCCCTGGAAGGCGACCTTGCTGCTGCACTGGAACCTCGAGGCGGTCGAGGCGGTGCTGCGCGAATCCGAACGGTGGGCGATCACCCTGGGCGCCGTGCAGCTGGTGGCGCTGGTGCTGCTGGTCGGGTTCCTGGTCGACCGGGTGGTGGTGCGGCGCCTGGACGTGCTGACGCGGGCCATGCGCGACGTCGAGGAGGGCGACATGGAACGCCGGGTGCCGGTGGGCAACCTCGACGAGGTGGGGCGCCTGTCGTACGGATTCAACCGCATGCTGGACCAGCTGTCGGCGGCGGACCGCGAGATCCGCGCCTTCAACCAGCGGCTGGCCCAGGAGATCGACGCCGCCACGCAGGACCTGCACAAGAAGAACGTCGCCCTGGGGCAGCTGAACCGGCTGCTGATCGACCTGCGCCGCGAGAACGCCTCGCGCGTCCGCCTGGCCACCCTGGGGCAGCTGGCCGCCCAGCTGGCCCACGAGATCGGCACGCCGCTGTCGTCGGTGTCCGGGCACCTGCAGCTGGCCCTGCGCGAGCGCGACCTGCTGCCGGGGCTGCGCGAGCGGCTGGAGGTGGCGGTGCGCGAGATCGGCCGCATCGGCCGCATCGTGCGCGACTACCTCGACTCGACCCGCTCGCTGGAGCCCGAGCGCAAGCCCAGCTCGCTGCGCCAGATCCTGACCGAGGCGGTCGAGCTGAGCGTGGGGTCGGACCGCGCCGAGGGGCAGCCCATCGAGGTCGTGATCGACGCCGACCCGGCGGACTTCGTGACCGACCCCGGGTTGCTCCGGCAGATCGTCATCAACCTGCTGACCAACGCGCTGGATGCGATCGAGCAGGGCGGCCGCATCGTGCTGGCCGCGCGCGTGTCCGACGACCAGGTGATCATCACGGTCAACGACAACGGCACCGGCATCGCGCCCGAGGACCTGCGCCGGATCTTCGAGCCGTTTTACACCACCAAGGGACGCGGCAAGGGCACCGGGCTGGGCCTGGCCATCTGCCGCGAGCTGGTGGCGGCGCTGGGCGGGGGCATCGCGGTCGAGAGCATCCCCGGCGAGGGGTCCACCTTCACCGTGCGGTTGCCGCTGCGGGGGGCCCCACCCGGCTCGGAGGCACGCCCCTACGCCGCCGCGGGGGCGGGCGGATGACCCGGGTCCTGATCGCGGAAGACGACGCGGTCGCGCGCGACCTGCTGTGCGAGATCCTGCGGGGGGAGGGCTACGAGGTCGAGGCGGTCGACGACGGCGCCGAGGCGATCGAGCGGGCCAGCGGCCGCTCCTACGACCTGGTGGTGTCCGACGTGCGCATGGACCGGGCCGACGGCTTCGCGGTGCTGCGCGCCTTCGGCGAGGGGTCGCCCGACACGCCCGTCATCCTGATCACCGCCTTCGGCGACGTGACCGGGGCGATGGAGGCGATCGCCAAGGGCGCCTACGACTACGTCAGCAAGCCGTTCAACGTCGAGGAGCTGCGGCTGACCGTCGCCCGCGCGCTGGAGCGGCGGCGGCTGTCGGCCGAGCAGCGCGCGGCCGGGGTCAGCGTCGAGTCGGCCACCCGGCTGACCGAGATCGAGGGCAAGAGCCCGCGCATGCTCGACGTGTACAAGCTGGTGGCGCGGGTGGCCCCCACCACCGCCACCGTGCTGGTGGTGGGCGAGTCGGGCACCGGCAAGGAGCTGGTGGCACGGGCCATCCACTCGCATTCGACCCGGGCCACCCGCCCCTTCGTGCCGGTCAACTGCACGGCGCTGTCCGAATCGCTGCTGGAGTCCGAGCTGTTCGGCCACGCGCGCGGGGCCTTCACCGGGGCGGTGGCAGCCAAGCGTGGCCTGTTCGAGCTGGCCGACGGCGGCACCCTGTTCCTCGACGAGATCGGGGACATGGGCGCGCGCATGCAGGCCCAGCTGCTGCGCACCCTGCAGGACGGCGAGGTGCGCGCGGTGGGCGGCACCGAGTCCACGCGGGTGGACGTGCGGCTGGTCTGCGCCACCAACCGGGACCTGGAGGCCGAGGTCAAGGCGACGCGCTTTCGCGAGGACCTGTACTTTCGCATCAACGTGGTGACCGTGCGCCTGCCCCCGCTGCGCGAGCGCCCCGGCGACATCCCCATCCTGGCGGCGCACTTCCTGGCCAAGATCGCCCGCCGCGAGGGGCGCGCCCAGGCCAGCCTGTCGCGCGAGGCGCTGGAAGGCCTGTGCCGCCACAACTGGCCCGGCAACGTGCGCGAGCTGGAGAACGCCATCGAGCGCGCGGTGGCGGTCGCCAAGGGCGGGATCATCCTGCACAGCGACCTGCCCTTCGAGGTGCAGGGCCAGGGGCTGCCCGCGCCCGGCGGGCTGATCGACGACCGCCCGCCGCTGGCCGAGCTGGAGCGGCGCTACATCGCGCTGGTGCTGGCCGAGGCGGGCGGCAACAAGAAGAAGGCTGCCGAGAAGCTGGGCATCGACCGGCGCACCCTGTACCGGGCGCTGGAACGGAGCGGGACCTCCACCTCTTCCGGCAGCAGCGACGATGAGTCCGAGGAGTCGTCGGCGGCCGCCGAAGAGGCCGACGAGAACTGACATGGCGATCGATCAGGCCGAAAAGGGGGCGCGGTTCCGCGCTCTGCACGCCCGCCCGGGCGCCTTCGTGATCCCGAACCCCTGGGATGCCGGCAGCGCGCGCATCCTGGCCAGCCTGGGCTTCGAGGCGCTGACCACCACCAGCGCGGGGCTGGCCTTCACGCTGGGCCGCCGCGACGGTCAGGTCAGCCGCGACGAGGCGCTGGCCAACGCGCGCGCCATCGCCGGGGCGACCGATCTGCCGGTGGCCGCCGACCTCGAGAACGGCTACGGCCACAGCCCGGAGGCGGCGGCCGAGACCATCCGTCTTGCCGGTGAGAGCGCCGGCCTGGTGGGCGGCTCGATCGAGGACGCCACCGGCGATCCGGCGCGGCCGATCTACGATTTCTCGCAGGCGGTCGAGCGCGTGGCGGCCGCGGCGCAGGCCGCGCGGGCTCTGCCATTCCCCTTCGTGCTGGTGGGGCGGGCTGAGAACTTCCTGCACGGGCGACCCGACCTGGACGACACCATCCGCCGGCTGCAGGCCTTCGAGGCCGCGGGCGCGGACTGCCTGTTCGCACCCGGGCTCTCGCGACCGGAGGACATCCGGGCGGTGTGTGCCTCGGTGCGAAGGCCAGTCAACGTGATCGTGGGCCTGCAGACGGCGACCCTCACCGTCGGGCAGCTGGCCGAGCTGGGGGTGCGCCGGATCAGCGTCGGCTCGGCGCTCAGCCGGGCGGCGCTGGGCGCGCTGGTCCGCGCCGGGCGCGAGATCCGCGAGCAGGGCAGCTTCCGCTTCGCCCTGGAGGCGCTCCCTTTTGCCGAGGCGAACGAGCTGATCGGCGGCCGCCGGCCGGGCTGACCCGACCTGCAGCGACGCGCGATCAAGGAACGGCCGCGCGCTTCCGATGTCTGGGGCGAGGTTCACCTTCGATGCGCCCCTTTGCACACATCGCTTCGCTCGTGTCCATGGTCCTGGCGGCAGGCTGTGGGGTGAACAACCCCTCCGGCACCTGGGACGCCGACCCCAAGACCTGGGAGGCAGCGCCGCCCCGACAGATCGTGGAGGGCGACGCCGGCATCGATGACGGAGGCCTGCCGGGTAACGGGAGCGGGGGGTCGGGCAGCTTCACCAACATGTGCAAGATGGACCACGAGCCCTGGTGCTGCTTCAACGGGACGACCACGCACGGCGACCCGATGTGCTCCTGGCGCGGGCTCGGCCCGGGTGAGTCCTTGACGATCACCCAGGCGTACGAGATCGCCCGCCCCAGCGACCCGCTTCAGCCTCTACCCAACCCGCTGACCATCAGAGTCGTCACGCGCGACAAGTTCGAGTCGGCCGACGATTGCATGACGAGGCCGGTCGGCTTCGTGGTGGAAGGCAAGGGTGTGTCGGAGATGTCGTCGGACAGCAACGTCCAGTACTACTTCATCAAATCGGATGGGAAATGGAGCCCGGCCGGGGCAGACAGCAACGTCAGCGGCTGTCTCTTATACACATCTGACGCTGCCGACGAGTAAGCCTAAGTGTAGATCTCGGTGGTCGCGGGCTGATTTTAAAGGGGGGGGGGGGGGGGGGGGGGGGGGGGGGGGGGGGGGGGGGGGGGG
>JBKPRZ010000014.1:0-2791 GCA_046734815.1 Myxococcota bacterium
GTCGTAGGCGATGCGCAGCTCGACCCCGGGGGGGAAGCTGGGGCGCAGCTCGGCGATCCGGCGCTTCACGCGATCGATCACCTCCAGCGCGTTCTCGCCCTGGCGCATGACCACCACCGCGCCCACCGCCTCGCCGTCGCCGTTCCACTCCAGCAGGCCGCGGCGGATGTCGGGGCCGAAGCGCACGCTGGCCACGTCGCGCACCAGCAGCGGCGTGCCGGCGGGACCGCTGGCCCGCAGAGCGATCTGCTCGATCGAGGCCAGGTCGCGGATGTAGCCGCGCCCGCGGATGTAATATTCGCGGCCGGCCATCTCCAGGATGCGGCCGCCCACGTCGTTGTTCGAGGCGCGGATGGCGGCGGTCACGTCCATCAGGGTGAGGCCATGGGCCTGCAGCCTGGTGGGGTCGACGGTGACCTGGTATTGCCGCTGGTAACCGCCCACGCTGGCCACCTCGGCCACGCCGGGCACGCTGCCCAGGGCGTAGCGCAGGGTGAAGTCCTGGAAGGTGCGCAGCTCGTCCAGGCCGTGCTTGCCGCTGTGGTCCTCCAGCGCGTACTGGAACACCCAGCCCACCCCGGTGGCGTCGGGTCCCAGGGTGGGGCTCACGCCTTCGGGCAGGCTGCCGCGCAGGGTGCTGAGGTACTCGAGGACGCGGCTGCGCGCCCAGTAGAGGTCGGTGCCCTCCTGGAACACGACGTAGATGAAGGACATCCCGAACATCGAATATCCGCGCACGTCGGCCACCCGGGGCGTGCCGATCAGCTTGGCGGCGATCGGGTAGGTGACCTGGTCCTCCACCAGGGTGGGGCTGCGCCCCATCCACTCGGTGAAGACGATCACCTGGGGATCGGACAGGTCGGGGATGGCGTCCAGCTTGATGCGGCGGATGGCGGCCTGGGCGCCCAGCAGGGCGAAGCCGACGCCGATGAGGACCAGCACGCGGTGGCGGGCGCACAGCTCGATGATCTTCTCGACCATGGGGCGGGCTCAGCGCTCGATGGCCGCGCGCAGGCGGCTCTCGGAGTCGATCAGGAAGTTGGCGGTGGTCACCACCGTCTCGCCCTCGGCCAGGCCCTCGGTCACCTGCACCCGGTCCTGCAGCCGCGCGCCCACCTTGACCCGCCGGGGCTCGAAACGGCCGCCCGGTCGGGCCACGAACACGTATTGAACCTGGCCGCTGTCGACCAGCGCTTCGGCCGGCACCATCAGGCCGGCGGTGGCGGGCAGGGCCAGCGACACGTTGCCGTACATCCCCGGCCGCAGCTTCAGCCCGGCCGGCCCGGGCTGGTTGGGGACCTCCAGCCGCACGCGCAGGGTGCGCGAGGTGGGGTCCAGGGTGGGGAACAGGAACTTCACCTTTCCACGGAAGATCTCGCCGGGCAGCGCCGAGACCTCGAAGCGGGCCTCCTGTCCCAGGCGCACGCGGGCCAGGTCGGACTCGTACACCTCGGCCACCACCCAGACCGTCGAGAGATCGGCCACCTCGAACAGGGTCGTGCCCGGCGAGACGGTCATGCCCGCCACCGCGTCCTTGGCGATGATGTGCCCCTCGACCGGCGAGCGGATGGCGATGGCCCGCTGGGCCTTGCGGCTCTTGATGATGGCATCGATCTCCTGCGCGGAGATGCCCAGCAGCTCCAGGCGGCGGCGGGCGTCGGCCACCAGCCCCTCCAGCGGGGCGGTGTCGCCGTGGTGGGGCAGCACCGATCCGGCCGGGGCGCTGCCGGTCCAGCCCAGCGCGGTCAGCAGCTCCTGCTGCGCCTGCAGCACTTCGGGGCTGTAGACGCTGGCCAGCGCCTGGCCGCGCCGGACCCGCTGCCCGGTCTCGGCCACGTACAGGTTCTCGATCCAGCCGGCGAAGCGGGAGGTGATGCGGGCCAGGCTGCGCTCGTTGGGCTGCACCACGCCGGCCGCGCGCAGGTCGCCGGCCAGGGACTGGCGGGTCACGGTCTCGGTGCGCACGCCGATGGCCTGCACGCGGTCGAGCGGGATCTGCACCGGCACCAGGCCGGGGACCGACCCGGGCGCGCCGGCGTCGCCGCTGGCGGCCATGCTGGTCCGGGGGGCGGGCGGGGCCCCGGGCGGCTTTGGCACCAGGGTCATGCCGCAGATGGGGCACTCGCCGGGGTGGTCCTGCACGATCTGCGGATGCATCGGGCAGTAGTACAGCTTCACTGCCGGCTGATCGGCGGCGTGCTGGTGCGCGAACGGCACCCCGAAATAGGAGATCACCGACCCGGCCGCCAGCAGGCCCATCAGCCCCACCAGCAGCCAGCGCACGATGCTCATGGTCCGCACGCCGGGCGGGGGCGTCGGCGGCGTCTGCGAGCGCATCTCGCCGTTCATGTCCCTTCCTCCTCTCCCGACAGGCGTGACAGCTCGGCCGAGGCCATCGCCAGATCGGCCAGCGCGCGGACCCGGTCGATGCGCACCTCCAGGAAGTTGCGGACGGCGTCGATCAGGACCATGGCGTCGCCCTGGCCGGCGGCGTAGCCGCTGTAGGCGGCCTCGTAGTTGCGCTGGGCCTGGGGCAGCAGGTCCTGGTCGACGATCAGGAAGGTCGAGCGGGAGGCGTCGTAGCGGGCGCGCGCGTCCTGCCGCTCGTAGCGGGCGCGGCTGCGCAGCGACTCCAGCGCCCGGCGCTCGGCGGTCACCGCCAGCTCGGCGGCGCGCACCTCGTCGCCGCGGCCGGGGCTGAGCCAGGGCAGGTTCACCATCGCCATCGCGCCGTAGGCGTGCGGCTCGGGCATGGCCGGCATGTACATGTAGTCGGCGCCCACGGTCAGGC
>JBKPRZ010000015.1:0-44566 GCA_046734815.1 Myxococcota bacterium
ACGCAAGCGCGGGGGTCGGTCCCACCGCTTCACCGCCGCCGCCGTTCCGCACGCCCGGGATCGTCGTCTACTGGGGCCAGAACGGCATCAGCCGCTTCGTCACCGACACCACCAAGCACGAGAAGGAGCTGCTGGAGACCTGCCGGGACAACCCGCACTACGACATGATCGTGCTGGCCTTCATCATCGACTTCTTCAGCGCCGAGAACACCGACCGCACGCCGCGCACGAACTTCTCCAGCCACTGCAACAGCAAGAACGCCTACGACGAGAACCACAAGCGCCTGTATCGCTGCGACGAGATCGGCCGCGGCGTCAACGAGTGCCAGCGCATGGGCAAGAAGGTGCTGCTGTCGCTGGGCGGTGCGGTCGGCAACTACGGGTTCACCGACGACAACCAGGCGCGCATGTTCGCCCAGACCACCTGGGACCTGTTTCTGGGCGGGCAGTCGAACTTCCGGCCCTTCTCCACCGCGGTGCTCGACGGCATCGACCTGGACATCGAGGGCGGATCGGCCGGTGGCTACGCCGCTTACGTGACCCGGCTGCGCGAGCTGATGGATGGGGACAAGAGCCGCAAGTGGTACATCACCGGTGCGCCCCAGTGCGTGTTCCCCGACGCCTTCCTGGGGCCCGCCGCCGGCCGGGCGCTGGGCCAGGTGCCCAAACTTTTCGACTACCTGTTCGTGCAGTTCTACAACAACGTCTGCGCGGGCATTAACCCCGACCTGATGGTCCAGACCTACAACCGGTGGGCGGGCGTGGGACCGAAGATCGTCGTGGGCCTGCCCGCCACAGCCCAGGCCGGCGGCGGGGCCGTCGCCCGGGGGGCGCTGCCCGGGCTGCTCAACCGGGTCAAGGGCACGCCCGCCTTCGGCGGCGTCATGTTGTGGGACGCCTCGTACGATCAGAACAGCGCCGAGAACGGCCAGACCTACGGCGCCTTCGTGAAGACCCTTTTGCCCTAGCTCACTCGGTCCCCAGCGCGGCGATCTGCTGCTCCAGCGACTCCCAGCGGGCCAGCAGATCGTCGATGCGAGCGGCCAGGGACACCTTCTCGTCTTCCAGCGACTGCACCTCGGCGGCGGCGGTCTTCTCGAAGAAGCCGGGGCTGCAGTAGAGGTCGTCGATCTGCTTGCGCCGGCTCTCGGCCGACTCGATCTCGGCCAGCACCCGGTCGCGCTCGGCGGGCAGCTTGGCGCGCAGGTTGCGCAGGCGCTTCTGCTCCTCCCAGGTCTGGGCGCTGGCCCCGTTGGCGCCCTCGGCCTGACCGGCCGCCTTCTCCCGCCGCGCTTTCAGCACCACCGTGTCGGCGTCCAGGTGGTCGTCCCCGCAGCGCTCGACGTATTCCGGGTAGGTGCCGGGGAAATCGCGCAGGCCGCCCGGGTGGAGCTCGATGATCCGGGTGCCCAGTTCCGACACGAACCAGCGGTCGTGCGAGACGAACAGCACCGTGCCCGGGAAGGCCTTCAGCGCCGTCACCAGCGCCTCGATGGCCTCCAGGTCCAGGTGGTTGGTGGGCTCGTCCAGCAGCAGGACGTTCGGCTTGTGCACCGCCAGCAGGGCGAAGATCAGCCGCGCCGACTCGCCACCCGACAGTGACCCGACCTTCTTCTCCACGTCTTCGCCCGAGAACAGCACCCGGCCCAGCTGCCCGCGCACGTAGGTGGTGGTCTCGGCGGGGATGAGCGACCACAGCCGCTCGAGCGGGGTGGTGCCGGGGTCGTCGAGCACCTCCCGGTGGTCCTGCGGGAAATACCCCACCTGGGTCTCGTGGCCCCAGCGCACCGCCCCCCGGTCCGCCGCCAGAGTGCCGGCGGCTATCTTCACCAGGGTCGACTTGCCCAGCCCGTTGGGCCCGATGATCGCCACCCGCTCGCCCCGCCGCACCACCAGCGACACGTCGGTCAGCACCTTCTTGTCGCCGTAGGCCTTGTCGATGTTCTCGATGGCCAGGACGTCGCGGCCGCTGGGTCGGTTGATGTCGAAGCGCAGGGTGGGGGACCGGCGCGAGCTCTCCACCAGGGTCTCCACCTCGATCTTCTCGATCTGCTTGAGGCGGCTCTGGGCCTGGCTGGCCTTGGTGGCCTTGGCCCCGAAGCGCTCGACGAAGGCGCGCTTGCGGGCGATCTCTTCCTGGGCGCGCTGGTTCTGGGTCTCCTTGCGCTCGCGCACCGCCTGCTTCTCGACCGCGAACTGCGAGTAGTTGCCGGGGTAGAGGGTGAGGGTCCGGTAGTCGATGTCCAGGATGTGGGTGCTGACGTTGTCCAGGAAGCGCTGGTCGTGCGAGATGATGATCGCGCAGCCGTTGTATCCGGCCAGGAACTTCTCCAGCCAGCGGATCGACAGGATGTCGAGGTGGTTGGTGGGCTCGTCCAGCAGCAGCACCTGGGCGCCGCTGACCAGCACCTCGGCCAGCAGCACCCGCAGCTTGAACCCGCCCGACAGCGTGCGCAGCGGCGCCCGCTGCCCGGCCACCGGGATGCCCAACCCCTCCAGCACCGCGCTGGCCCGCGCCTCCAGGGTGTAGCCGTCGTGGTGGGCGATCCGGTCCTCCAGGTCGGCCACGCGCCCGGGGTCGGGGTGGCCCTCGGCCGCGATCCGCTTCTGCTCGGCCAGCGCCTCCCACACCACGGTGTCTCCGCGCATGGCCAGGTCCAGGATGATGGCCTCGTCGTCGAGGAACCGGTCCTGGCGCAGCACCCCCAGCCGCGCGCCCCGGGCCAGCCGGGCCGAGCCCGCGGAGGCCTCCTCGTCGCCGGCCAGGATGCGCAGGAGGGTGGTCTTGCCCGAGCCGTTGGCGCCCACCAGGCCGTAGCGGCAGCCGGTGTTCAGCTGCAGCGACACGTCCTCGAACAACGTGCGCCCGCCGTAGGCTTTGGCCAGGCCGGTCAGCGTGATCATCGGCCGCTGATGGTAGCAGCCTGGATTACCGGCTTGGCGCCGCCCGGGGTTTCGCGGTAAATGTCCCGTCGCCATGGCCGAGACCACCGAGAAGAAGCCGGCTGCCAAGCCCCCCGCCGCCAAAGCCCAGTCGGGCGCCTCCACCGAGGAGCGCTGCCAGGTAGCCAAGTGCAAGCAACCCGTGCGAGCCAAGGGCTACTGCCGCAAGCACTACCTCGGCTGGCGCCGGGGCGATGTAGGGAAGAAACACCGCTACAATACGTGTAGCAAGGAGGGCTGCCGCAAGAAGGCCGTGGCCGCCGGCCGCTGCGAGGAGCACAAGAAGGGCGCCGAAGTCGCCGCCACCTAGCGCAAGCCCGCGGGAATCCTCCGCTCTCGCCGCCGCTGACGGCGCCCGGGCCGTCCCCCGCGCCGCCCGCGGAGTGGCGGACCGGTTCTTGCTGCTGAGCTTCGGACGTGGACAAGATCGTCATCAGGGGAGGGGAGCGGCTGCGCGGCGAGGTCCGCGTCTCCGGGGCCAAGAACGCCGCTCTGCCCATCCTGGCCTCGTCGCTGCTGGCAACCGGCCCGTCGACCTACCGGAACATGCCCAACCTGGGGGACGTGCGCACGATGCGCCGCCTGCTGGGGGACCTGGGTGCGGTGGTCGATTCGAAGCCGGGCACCACCGTCATCGACACCAGCCACATCACCAACTTCGAGGCGCCCTACGACCTGGTCAAGACAATGCGCGCCTCGGCGGTGGTGCTGGGGCCGCTGGTGGGCCGCTACGGTGAGGCCAAGGTGTCGCTGCCCGGAGGTTGCGCCATCGGCGCCCGCCCCATCGATCAGCACCTCAAGGGACTGGAGGCGCTGGGCGCCAAGATCACCCTCGAGCACGGGACGGTGTACGCCCGGGCCAAGCGCCTGCGCGGCGCCACCGTGGTGTTCGACCTGGTCACCGTCACGGGGACCGAAAATCTCATGATGGCCGCCGCCCTGGCCAAGGGGCGCACCACCCTGGAAAACTGCGCCTGCGAGCCCGAGGTGGAGGAACTGGCCCGCGTGCTCAACAAGATGGGCGCGCGCATCCACGGCGCCGGCACCCCCCTGCAGACCATCGAGGGGGTGGACGAGCTTTCGCCCATCGAGCACGCGGTCATCCCCGACCGCATCGAGGCCGGGACCCTGATGGTGGCGGCGGCGCTGACCCGGGGCAACCTGCTGCTACAAGATTGCGTCCCCGAGCACCTGGAGGCGGTCACCAGCAAGCTGCGCAGCGCGGGGGTGGAGATCACCGTCGAGCCCGGCGGCGTCCGGGTGCGCGGGAGCGCCGACATCAAGCCCGCCGACGTGGTCACCCGGCCGTACCCGGGCTTCCCCACCGACATGCAGGCGCAGTTCATGGTGCTGATGACCCGCGCGAACGGCCAGTCGGTGCTGACCGAGACCATCTTCGAGAACCGCTTCATGCACGTGCCCGAGCTGAACCGGATGGGTGCCGACATCTTGATCGAGGGCCGGACCGCCATCGTCCGTGGACCCAACCGGCTGACCGGAGCCAAGGTGATGGCCACCGATCTGCGGGCCTCCGCCTCGCTGGTGCTGGCCGGCCTGGCCGCCGAGGGCAAGACCGAGATCCTGCGCGTCTACCACCTGGATCGCGGCTACGAGCGGCTGGACAGGAAGCTGCGCAAGGTGGGCGCCGACATCCGCCGCTTGAAGGGGGGGCCATGAGCGCCAGTGCCGGCAACGCCGCAAGAAACAACGGTGACAAGCGCAAGGCCCGGCCGGGCAAGCGCCCTGCCGCCGACGGCCGCGCCCTGACCCTGGCCCTGCCCCGCGGACGCATCCTCGAGGAGGCGATCGCGCTGTTCGACCGGGCGGGCATCGACCTCAGCCCGGTGACGTCGGCGGGGCGGCGGCTGATCGTGCCGGTCGAGAAGGAGGGGCTGCGGGTGCTGATCGTCCGGGACACCGACGTGCCCGCCTACGTCGAATACGGGGCCGCCGACCTGGGCATCGCCGGCCTGGACGTGCTGGAGGAACAGGGGCGCGACCTTTACGAGCCGGTGGACCTGGGCATCGGCCGCTGCCGGCTGTCGGTGGCCGAGCCGGCCGACCGCCCGGTCGACGAGTCCGCCCATCTACACCTGCGTTACGCCACCAAGTTCCCCGAGATCACCCGGCGGTTCCTGCAGTCCCGGGGCATCGTGGCCGAGGTGATCAAGCTGTACGGGTCCATCGAGATCGCTCCGCTGGTGGGGCTGGCCGACCGGATCGTCGACCTGGTGTCCAGCGGTGAGACGCTTCGGCAGCACCACCTACGGGAGGTGGAGACCGTCCTGGAGGTGAGCGCCCGGCTATGTGTGGGCCGGGCCGCGGCCAAGCTGGCCGCCGACCGCGTCGACGACCTCGTGCGCCGACTGGAGCGCGCCGCCCGCAAGGGGGACACGGGGCCCCACCCACGCGGTTGACGGCGGTCGTTTTCGCGCCGTTTCGCTTTATTGTTGCCAGCTTCCTGGGCACAATTGGAACCGGATGCCCGGCACGGATCTCCGGGATTGGCTTCGACGTGAGCTGCGTCGCCACCCTCGGGTGGTGCACCAGAACCTGTTCGAGGGCGAAGCGGCGCGCGAACGCCTCGCCTCGTCGTTGTCGACCTTCGTTCCTTTCAAGGGGCACACCTACAGTGCGGCGCTGTGGTTGCTGGACTGGGATCACCGTCTGCCCTCGCGCGACCTGATCCTGCGGGTCTATGCCTACTACAGCGACGACAGCCTGCAGCTGGGCCTGCGCAGCCTGACCGAGCGCGACGCCCAGATCTCGCGCGAGGACCTGTTCCCCGAGTTCGACGTCCCCGACTACGCCGGCCTGTTCGCTGACGAGGCCTACGAGGCCGAGCTGTCGCTGGAGGGCGAGGCCAAGCGCTTCCGCCTGGTGAGCGACTGGCGGCGCGAGGTGGACGCCACCCTGGGGCGCCGGGCCGAGGACATCGTCCGCTCGTCCACCGCATTCAAGGAGCTGGCCAGCCAGGTGCGCACCCGACCTCCGGGGCTGGGCGACCTGGAAGCGGCCGAGTGGGCTCCGCCCAGCGAGAGCGGCCACAGCCGCTGGGGCATCGACGTCTGGTACCTGCGCAGCTTCAACGGCATGGTGGGCGAGGGCACCGCCTTCCTGGTGGACATCGACGACGGCAAGGTGGTGGGGCAGCGGGATTTCCAGTTCCGCGCCGGCTGACCGCTGCCGTCCCGATGCCCAGGACGTCCGCTCGCCGCTTCGCCCTGGGCCTGCTGCCGGTCGTCGCGGCGCTGGGGATGTGGCCCGCGGTGGCCCGGGCCCACGACGAGAGCGTCAGCGCCTCGGACGTCTTCATCCACGACCGCGAAGTGCTCTGGAAGGTGGATGTGGGGCTGGCCGGCCTGGCCAAGGCGGTCGCCTTCCCGAAGGTGGCCGCGGGCGGCGACCCCGAGAGCATGGATCCCGGCGATCTGCAGGTGCAGAAAGCGGCCATCGGCGGCTACCTGTCGCGGGGCCTGGTGGTCGAGCTGGACGGGCGCGCGGCGGGCGCCGAGCTGGGCGCGCTGGAGCCGCGCTTCGAGACCAGCGAGCCCGGCGGCGCGCGCAAGCTCACCCGGGTGATGCTGGAGCTGCGTTTCCGGGCCGCCGCTCCCATCCAGGTGCTCCATGCCCGGATCGGCTTCTTCTCCGATCTGACCAGCCTGCATCGCGCGCTGCTCAAGATCCGCTGGGACCAGCAGTCGCGGCAGATGACCACCCTGGGCGTGGGCGAGCTGGTGCTCGAGCGGGGGCGGCTGAGCCCCTCGCGCTGGCAGGTGGCCTGGGACTTCTTGCGCTGGGGCACCCACCACATCTTCATCGGCTACGACCACATCGCCTTCCTGCTGGCGCTGCTCCTGGCGGTGTCGCGGCTGCGCTCGCTGCTGCTGATCATCACCTCGTTCACGGTCGCGCACAGCCTCACCATCCTGCTGGCTGCCATGGACCTCGTGCACATGCCCACCCGCGTGACCGAGGCGCTGATCGCCGCCTCGATCGTCTGGGTGGCTCTGGAAAACCTGGCCCTGGGCGTGCGCCCCCGCCCGCGCCGCTGGGCGCTCACCTTCGCCTTCGGATTGATCCACGGCCTGGGCTTCGCCGAGGTCCTGCGCGACCGCCTGGCCGAGGCCCCCGGCGGCATCCTGCTGCCGGTCCTGACCTTCAATCTGGGCGTCGAGATCGGCCAGGCCACCGTGGTGGCTCTCGCCTTCCCCCTGCTGATCTGGCTCCGCCGCGGCGCCAGCGGCCTGCTGCCAGCCCCCTCCCCCCGCATCCGGGAGGCCCGCCTCCTCCGCTACGGCTCGCTCCCCATCGCCCTCCTCGGCCTGCTCTGGCTGATCCAGCGCCTCGGGTGAGCAAAGGAGCCGACGTTTCAGCGAGTTCGATCGCGCGGCGTCAGGGCTCCACTTTCTGCATTCGTAGCCGGGCTTGCCCGGCGGAGAGACACGCCCTTTTTCACGTGCGTGTCACCTGGCCCTGTCCCTCTGTCCGGGGATAGGGCTCGGGGAAGGGGGCGCGGTCCACCGCGCCCTCTTCCCCGGCGGCGAAGCCGCAATCTATCGCTGGATCTGGATCCCCAGGAAAAACAGGTCGCTGGTGCCGACGGCGGCGATGTGCTGGTAGCCGAGCGCCAGGCGGGCGGCGTACTCCTGCATGGCGTAGCCCAGCTGGGCGTCGAAGATGGTCCAGCGGTCGTTCGAGTTGTTGGGCGTGGCCTGCTGCACGCGGATCATCGGCTGCAACTTGCCCCAGCCCATCGTCTGCGGGAGGAGGTAGCTGACCAGCCCGTATGCGTGGAAGTTCACCGGCTCGTAGCGGCCCGAGAAGAAGTAGGCCGCACCCTCCAGGTCCACGGTGCCCGCCTCGCCGAACGTCCGCTCGACCAGGAAGTCGACGGAGAAGCCGGTGTAGTTGTCCGGCGCCTGCAGCATCTCCATGGGCGAGGCGGGCGGCGGGGCCAGCGACCCGTTCTTCTTGTACTGCGCGCTGGCCCCCAGGGCGGCGACGTCGTGCCCGCCGTAATAGGTGCTGCTGTGGTAATAGCCCGGCTCCGGGTTCCACAGGCTGAGGTTGATCCGACCTGAATAAAGCGGACTGTCACTGGGCTGCCCCAGGTCGTAGACCCCGGCGTAATATTTGATCACCCCGCGGTCGAGCTGCCCCCAGGCGGTGACGCCATCACTGCGGCCGAAGTTGCCCGCCCGCGGGCCCACCGGCGCGGCGCCGGGGATGTAGCTTCCCGGATACGTCCAGGGGCTCATGAACCAGGTGCCGCTGATGTTCGAGCGATCGGAGGCCACCAGCATCCGCCCGAACCAGAGGTTGAAGGCCTCGGCCAGATCGAACTTCGCGATCAGGTCCAGGATGTGGGCCCCGCCGGTGGGATCGGCGCCCGGACCGAAGTTGCCCGGCCCGTAGGTGGCCACGAAGTCCGCCTGCCATGAGAGGAAAGGCAACACCCGCCCGTTCAGCATCAGATCCACCTCGGCGTCGACGAATGCGTCGGTGTTGCCGACCGCGCGGGCGATGTTGTTGCCCAGCCGGCCCCACACGCTGATGTCCAGCGGACCGGCGCCCTGGCGCTGAGGCACGCCGGTGGTGCGGACGACGCTGCTGTCGGGCGCATCGGGCTCGTAGGGCACCGGCACCGGCTGCGACTCCTCGGCCGGAGCGGCGGGGACGGGCTTGGGCTGCTCCTCCGCTCGCGCCGTCAGCGGCGCCAGGGCCGCCAGAGACACCAGCGCCGCCAGAGACACCAGCGCCACCGCGCCCGATAGCCGACGTCGATAAGGTCCTGAGCTCATGAAGTTCTCCTCTGGGGCCTTCGGTTCGGAACCCCGCGCCAGAAATCCTCTATCGCCGCACACGGGACTACCCGTAACACGTAAATGAAAAAGTTCGTACTAGGGCCCCATTCCGCTGAATTGACAGCTATCGCTAGGCCCGGCCCCGGGTCTGGTCTAAAGTGCCCTCGATGGTCGTGCAGCCATCCAGCCTGGCGAGTCACCTGGAACAGCCAGCGGCACTTCCGGACCCGAATCGCCGCCGTCGTCGTCGTCGTTCCGGCAATGGTCGTGCGATCGTATCGAAACGCACCCGCCGGAAGATCGGTCGCGTGCTCACCGGGATGATCCTGTTCAGCCTCGTCGTCGCCATCACGGTCTACCTGGCCTGGCTGTCGACCTACGAGGCGGCGCCTTATCTCAACCAGTAGCCCGTCTCTTCGGTGGCCTGACCGTCCGGGCCACATGTGCGAGGAAGCGCGCGGGCGTTTCCCTGCGGGGCCGCGTGCCGAGGCGGTGTTACCCTTCGGTCCCGCGGGGCACGGGACGGCGGGAGATCAGGTGGTGGCTCGGGGCTTGCCTCCTCGGGCGGGCATCCCCTTTGCCGGCGGGTGGTCGCCGGGAGCACAAGGAGCCCCATGCCCAAGATTCTGGTCGTCGACGACGAGGACAACCGGGCCCTGTTCCGCACCTGTCTGGAAGACGCCACCACCTCGGTGATCGAGACCGATTCGGGGGAGGCGGCGCTGGAGCTGATCGCGCGCGAGGATCCCGATCTGGTGCTGCTCGACGTCGCCATGCCGGGGATAGACGGTTTCGAGACCACGCGTCGGATCAAGGAGGTGGCGGGCGACAGCTTCCTGCCCGTCATTCTCGTGACGGTCCGGCCCGACCGCGATTCGCGCCTGCGTGGCCTGCAGCACGGCGCCGACGACCTGCTGACCAAGCCGGTCGACACCAGCGAGCTCATCCTGCGCGTGCGCAACCTGCTGGCGCTGCGGAGCAAGGAGCTGACCCTGCGCAGCCGCAACCTGGATGTGCTCGAGCTGATGCGCTTTCGTGAGGAGATGTCGGCGCTGCTGGTCCACGACCTCAAGAGCCCCACCGCCATCGTCGAGCTGTCGCTGGATTACCTGCATCGCGAGCTGACCGACCTGGATCCCGGCACCGCCGAGGCGCTGGCCGACGCGCGCGGGGCCACCCGCCGCATCGGTCGCATCGTCCACAACATGCTCGACCTCGTGCGCCTGGAATCGCAGCGCCTGGTCCTGCACCGGGCCGCCACGCGCCCGGCCCAGCTGCTGGCGACGGTGGCGGAGGGGCGCGCGGCCTTGACCCGCCAGCGCACGGTGACGGTCGACCTCGCGCTGGACGATCGGCTGGAGGTGCAGGCCGATGTCGATCTTCTGACCCGGGTGATCGAGAACGTCGTCGACAACTCCCTGCGACACGTGCCCGACGGCGGCCATCTCCTGCTCAGCGCCGAATCACGCGGCTCGGCCGCCACGCTGCTGATCGGCAACGACGGGCCACCGGTGCCGGCCGACATGCGACAGAGCATCTTCGAGAAGTGGGGCCGCGGCGGTCAGGCCGGCACCGGCAACCTCGGGCTTGGTCTCTATTTCTGCCGGCTGGCCATGGAAGCACACGGTGGGCGCATCTGGGTGCGCGACGAGCCGATGCCCACGGTTTTCGGCCTGGAGCTTCCGCTGGCGCCGCCGGGCCAGACGCTGGGACTTGCAGGATCGTCCAGTCACCGCCCGGCGCTCTCCCGCCCGTCCATCGGGTGAGGTAGACTGGGCGCCGCTGAGGGAACGGGCGGTCCTGGATCCTTACGGGGGTCGAAGCAGCAGGGGACGACGAGCGGGGAGGCAAAGATGGCCAAGGCAGGGAACAGCGTGGGGAATCCGGGCGAGGGATCGCCTTCCGGGCGGGGGCACGAGAGCGACGGCGGCGCCAGGGGATGGCGGGTGGACGCCAGCTTGCCGGTGGGCAGCTTCATGCGCACCGACGTCGCCTACCTGCGCGAGAACATGTGGGTGGACGCGGCTCTCAGCTTCCTGTGCGAACGTGGGTTGCGGGACGCGCCGGTGCTGGACGACGAGGGCCGGCCGGTGGGCGTGCTGTATGTCGACGACGTCGAGACCGAGGACTCGTTCGAGGAGGGTGAACGGGCCGAGGTGGACGGCGAGAACCGGGTGGCGGGCGAGCTCGAGCGCGGGTACGGCCTTCATCGCGGCTTTCACCTGGATGGGCGGCGGCGCCTGCGCGTGCGCGAGGTCATGGTGCCCTACGTCCCCGAGATCTCCGTTGAGGCCTCCATCGCCAGCGCCGGCCTGGTGATGCACGACCACCAGCTGGATCACGTGATGGTGGTGGGTGACGACGGCCGCGCGGTGGGCACGTTCTCGCGCGACGAGCTGGTCGAGTGGCTGGTCGATCAGACCAGCGGCGAGCTGGCCCTGGAGACCGGCCGCGGCCGTTGCCTGCGCGACATCATGCGCCCGCTGATCACCGTTCGCCGGCGCGCTTCGCTATTGACCGCCCGCGACCTGCTGGCCACCCACGACCTGGAGGAGCTGCCGGTGGTGGATGGCGGCCAGGTGGTGGGGGTGGTGTGTGACGGGGACCTATATGGGATCGTATCCGCCCACCGGGACGACGACGGCTGGATGCAAGAGCTGCTGGTCGACGACATCATGAAGCCGGCCCCGCTGGTGCGCGGCCCCGACGAGGCGCTGGACGCGGTGCTGTCCTTGCTGAAGTCCAGCCGGACCTCCTGCGTGCTGGTGGAACAGGACGGCCGGGTGATCGGCATGGTCAGCGGCCGCGACCTGGATGCCGCCGGCGCCGGTGGCTTGCCCCCCCAGGGGCCGCGCCCCCACCTGCACTATTGAACGCGCGCGCCCGCCGAGCTTTGACGCCCGCCCAGCTCTTGACGCCCGCGCAGCTTTGAACCGACAGGACCAGTCTGCATGGTTAAGGCGCCGCCAGCCCTCGCGCCGGTCACGTTGCCCGGCGCGACGGTCGTCACGACCAGGGTCATGATTGTGTGCAGGCGGTCGCTGTCGGCAGTCGTCCCTTGCAATGCTCAGGGGTTCGGTCCACGATGGCCAGGGGGGGTCGAGCAGGAGCCTCGAACCGATGCTTGACATCTTGGTCGTCGACGACGAACCCTCGATCCGGGTTCCACTGGGTCACGCTCTGCGCGCCCGTGGACACCGGGTCGCCGTAGCCAGCGACGGCGCGGAGGCCATGTCGCGGCTGGACGCACAGGTGTTCAGCCTGGTGGTCAGCGACGTCAAGCTGCCGCGGGTCGATGGGTTCACCATCCTGCGACGGCTGCGCAAAGAATGCCCCGGTACCGACGTGGTGCTGATGACCGCCTTCGGAACCATCGCCGATGCGGTGGCCGCCATGAAGGAGCGGGCGGTCGACTATGTCACCAAGCCGTTCGACCTGGAGGAGATGGTCGGGGTGGTCGAGCGCATCGACGAGCGCCGCCGTCTGCTGCGCGAGCTGGAGGAGGCCCGGGGGCAGCTGGCCGCCCGCCGCTCGTCCGATCACATCGTGGGGCGCTCGCCGCAGGTGACCCAGCTGCGCGAGCAGGTGGCGGCCATCGCCGACAGCGCGGCGGCGGTGCTGCTGACCGGCGAGAGCGGCACCGGCAAGGAGCTGGTGGCGCGGATGATCCACGACCGCAGCCCCCGCCGGGAAAAACCGTTCATCGCGGTCAACTGCGCCGCGATCCCCGCCTCGCTGATCGAGGCCGAGCTGTTCGGGCACGAGCGGGGCGCCTTCACCGGCGCGTTCAAGCGGCGGGCCGGCCGCTTCAAGGCCGCCGACGGCGGCACCCTGTTCCTGGACGAGATCGGGGAGATGCCGGCCGAGCTGCAGCCGAAGATGTTGCGCGTGCTGCAGGAGGGAATGTTCGAGCCGATCGGCACCAACACCTCGGTGCACGTCGACGTGCGGGTGATCTCGGCCAGCAACCGCGACCTGAAGGCGGCGGTGGCGGGGGGGACTTTCCGCAAGGACCTCTTCTACCGGATCCGGGTCTTCGACCTGCGGCTGCCGCCGCTGCGCGAGCGGCGCGGGGACCTGCCTCTGCTGGTGGGTCAGTTCCTCTCCGAGTTCACGCCCCCGGGCGAGCGCATGCCGATGTTATCGCCTTCGGCCTGGGCGGCGCTGGAGCATTACCCCTTTCCGGGCAACATCCGCGAGCTCAAACACGCGATCCAGCACGCCACCATCCTGGCCCGGGGATCGGACATCGATCTGCCCCACCTGCCCGAAGACGTGCGGGGCGAGATCGGCACCCCGTTGCCGGAACAGGTGCGCCCGCTGGAGATGGCCCTCGAGCAATACGAGCGCGAATACATCACCCGCACCTTGCACATGACCAAGGGTGAGCGGAAGCGCGCCGCCGAGGCGCTGGGCATCTCGCGCAAGAGCCTCTGGAAGAAGATGTCCAAATATGCCCTCCGTTAAGGTCACGCAGACCTTCTCGCCGGTGCGGCCCTCCGGCGGGACCAGCGCCGAAGCGATCGTCTCTGCCCACGCCCTGTACGTCGCCGACGAGGCGCTGTCCTCGGTCCGGCACGAGGTGCTGAACCGCATGACCGCGGTGGGGGCGCTGAGCTTCGAGATCCGGCGGGCGCTCGAGCCCCCGAGCGAGCCGGTGCGCGACCGGCTGGAGGACCTGAACCGCCAGGTGGGGATGGTGTGCCAGACGGTGGCCCGCCGGCTGGCGCCCCCCCGCAGCGACGCCCCGGTCCGCTGTGCCCTGCGCGAGCTGATGGAGCCGCTGCATCTGCTGTGCGCGGGGCCGGTCGAGCTGCAGACCTCCAGCACCCGGGCCCACGTCTCCTTCGAGCCGCTGCCGCTGGCGGTGGCGTTGCTGTGTGTGCTGGAGAACGCGGTGCAGGCCTCGGCCGAGGCGCGGCGCCCGCTGGTGGAGGTGAGCTGGCAGGCCGAGCGCGAGGACAGGCTGGCGGTCGAGGTGATCGACAACGGCGACGGCATGGCCCCGGAGGTGGAGGCCCGCGCCTTCGAGCGATTCTTCAGCACCCGCACCGGACACGCCGGCCTGGGCCTCAGCGTCGCCCGAACCTTGATCACCCGCGGGGGCGGGGAGATCGAGCTGCAGCGCCGGCCGGCCGGCGAGCCGGGGACGCGGGTGCGCCTGCTGCTGCCCTCCGCGCGGCGCCCGCGCGGAGAGGGCAGATGACCGGGGCCAGCCCCGGCGCGGTCCGACCGCCGCGGCTGCTGGTGGTGGAAGACGACCGGGACGTGCGCGAGACCTTGCTGCGGGTCCTGGGCGAGGTGGGGTACGACGTGCGCGGCGCCGCAGACGGACAGGAGGCGCTGGATGAGCTGCGCCGGCCCGGCGAGCCGCCCCCCGCGCTGATGCTGCTGGACCTCCGCATGCCCCGCATGGACGGGCGCCGCCTGCAGGAGGAGATCGCCCGCGACCCGGTGCTCTCCGGCGCGCCGATCCCGGTCATCGTGCTGTCGGCCGACTCGCGCCACCTCGACGAGCCCGCGCTGCCCGGCGCGGTGGCTACCCTGGCCAAGCCGGTGCGCCTCGAACGCCTGCTCTCGGTCATCGAATCCTTCGTCGGCGCACCGTAACGCCCGCCGCGGACGATGACGCCGGTCCGTTGACCGTTCTGGCGACTGAACTCGACCTTTTTCGTACTGCCGGCCGCAGATAGTATGCCCACGCATGTTTCCCGACAACGCTGCGCATACAAATACCCGAGCCACCCGCAGTCGTCGCGCGGCGCTCGTCTTCATCTCCACGATCATCATCGCCGGATCTGCCTTGTCCCCGACCAGAGCTGAAAACGCCGCCGCCCCCGCCGTGGTGCCCATTCCCGCCAGCATGATCACCAAGCCGGGAAGCTTCACATTGACCGCCTCCACGCGCATCCAGGCCCCCGCGGCCGCGCGCGAGCTGGCCGAGCGCTTCGCCAACACCCTGCGCGCGGCCACCGGCTTTCCCCTGCCGGTCGCTGCCACCGCGGGCGGATCGCGGATCGCCCTGGCCCTGGATCCCAAGCTGCAGGCCTCCCTGGGCGACGAGGGCTACCGCCTGGTGGTCAGCGCCCAGAAGGTGGACGTGCGTGCGGCCAAGCCGGCCGGCCTGTTCTACGGGCTGCAGACCTTCCGCCAGCTGCTGCCGCCGGAGGCCTTCCGGCGCGCACCCGCCGGCAAGGTGGACTGGAAGGCCGGCTGCGTGGAGATCGAGGACAAGCCGCGCTTCTCCTGGCGCGGCAGCCACCTGGACGTGGGCCGCCACTACATGCCCAAGGAGTTCCTGCTCAAGCACCTCGATCTGATGGCGCTGCACAAGCTGAACGTCTTCCACTGGCACCTGACCGAGGACCAGGGCTGGCGCATCGAGATCAAGAAGTACCCGAAGCTGACCGAGGTGGGCGCCTGGCGCAAGGACAGCGCGCTGGGCCCGCCGCCGCCGCCAGAGAAGCGGCCCCAGGGCTGGAGGTTCCGGGGCAAGCCCCACGGCGGTTTTTACACGCAGGAGGAGGCGCGCGAGGTGGTGGCCTACGCCGCCGACCGCTTCATCACCGTGGTGCCCGAGATCGAGATGCCGGGGCACGCCCGCGCCGCCATCGCCGCCTACCCCGAGCTGGGCAACACCGGCAAGCCGATCGAGGTGGCCACCGACTGGGGGGTCTTCAAGGACATCTTCAACGTCGACGACAAGACCATCGGCTTTCTGCACGACGTGATGGAAGAGATCCTGGCCATCTTCCCCTCGAAGTTCATCCACGTGGGCGGCGACGAGGTTCCCAAGGACCAGTGGAAGGCCAGCCCCGCCGCCCAGGCCAAGATGAAGGCGCTGGGCCTGAAGAACGAGGAGGAGCTGCAGAGCTGGTTCATTCGCCAGATGGGCACCTGGCTGGACAAGCACGGCCGCCGGCTGGTCGGCTGGGAGGAGATCCTGCAGGGCGGCCTGGCCCCCGGCGCCACGGTGATGAGCTGGCAGAGCATCGACCCGGCGGTGCAGGCCGCCAAGCAGGGCCACGACGCGATCATGGCGCCCACCCAGTGGACCTACTTCGACTACCTGTATTCGACCGACCCGCGCGAGCCGATCGGCATCGGCGGCAACCTGCCGTTGCAGAAGGTGTACGAGTTCGATCCCATTCCCGGCGAGCTGGCGCCGGAGCTGGCCAAGCACATCCTGGGCGGTCAGGCGCAGATCTGGACCGAATACATGCCCAACGCCAAGCACGTGGAGTACATGGCCTGGCCGCGGCTGTGTGCGCTGTCGGAATCGGTCTGGTCGCCGCAGAAGGCGCGCGGCTGGGATGGGTTCAAGCAGCGCCTGACCGACGCGCACCTGCGCCGCCTGAAGTATCTGGACGTCGCTTACCGGCCCCTGGAAGGGCCCCTGCCCACCGCGCTCTCGATTCCGTGATCCCTCAGCCAGAGGAGGACCCGACGTGTCACTCTCCCTGATCGATTGGTTGGTGGTAGCGGCCTACTTCGCCGCGAACCTGGCGGTTGGCCTCTATTACCGGAAGCGGGCCAGCGCCAGCGTGGACGAATATTTCGCCGGCGGGCGCAACGTCTCGTGGTGGCTGGCCGGCACCAGCATGGTGGCCACCACCTTCGCCGCCGACACGCCGCTGGCGGTGACCGGTCTGGTGGCGGCCCACGGCATCGCCGGCAACTGGCTGTGGTGGAACATGTTGCTGGGCGGGATGCTCACCGTCTTCTTCTTCGCCCGCCTGTGGCGGCGCGCGGGGGTGCTGACAGACGTCGAGCTGGCCGAGCTGCGCTACAGCGGCCCGCCCGCCGCCTTCCTGCGCGGCTTCCGGGCGCTGTACCTGGGACTGCCCATCAACTGCATCATCCTGGGCTGGGTGAACCTGGCCATGGTGAAGATCCTGACCGTGATCTTTCCGGGCCTGGCCTTCCCGGCGCTGGGGATCCACGACCCCAAGCTGGCCGCTCTGGTGGTGGTGTTCGCCATCATGCTGGTCACCGCCGGGATCTCGGCGCTATCCGGCTTGTGGGGCGTGCTGGTCACCGACCTCATCCAGTTCGTGCTCAAGATGGGCATGGTGATCGTGCTGGCGTTCTTCGCGGTGCGCGCGGCCGGCGGGATGGAGGGCCTGCGCGAAGGGTTGCACCGGCTGGACGCCCAGCGGGCCAGCGGGTCGGTGCTGTCGTTCGTGCCGGACGTGGGGTCGGCCTGGATGCCGCTGCTGACCTTCTTCGTCTACATCGCGGTCACCTGGTGGGCCACCTGGTACCCGGGCGCCGAGCCGGGCGGCGGCGGCTACGTGGCCCAGCGCATGTTCAGCGCCAAGGACGAGCGCCACTCGCTGCTGGCCACCTTGTGGTTCGCGGTGGCCCACTACGCCCTGCGCCCCTGGCCCTGGATCCTGGCGGCTCTGGCCAGCCTGGTGCTGTACCCGCACCTGGCCGACAAGGAGTCGGGCTACATCCAGCTGATCGTCGACCACAACGTCTTCCCGCCGGCGCTGCGCGGGTTGATGGTGGCGGCCTTCGCCGCCGCCTACATGTCGACGGTGGCCACCCAGCTGAACTGGGGCGCCTCGTACCTGATCAACGATCTGTACAAGCGGTTCTGGGTCAAGGACGCGGGCGAGCGGCACTACATCTCCGCTTCGCGGGTGGCGACCTTGATCCTGATGCTCGCCTCCTGCGTGGTGACTTACTACCAGACCTCGGTGTCCGAGGCCTGGAAGCTGTTGCTGGCCATCGGCGCCGGGACCGGGAGCGTCCAGATCCTGCGCTGGTTCTGGTGGCGCCTGAACGCCTGGAGCGAGGTCTCGGCCATGGGCGCCAGCCTGGTGGTGTCGCTGTTCCTGCAGTCGGTGTTGAAGATGAATCCCTCGGACCCGCGGCAGTTCGGCATCCAGGTGCTGATCACGGTGGCCGCTTCCACAGTGGTCTGGCTGGTGGTCACGTTCTCGACCAAGCCGGAGCCTGACGAGGTGTTGCTGGCCTTTTACCGGCGGGTGCGGCCCAACGCGACCTTCTGGGGGCCCATCGCCCGCAAGGCCACCGACGTCCCGCCGGTCCACGACGGCCGCACCAACTTCCTGGACTGGATCGCGGGCGTGGTGACGGTGTACCTGGCGCTGTTCGGCGTCGGCAAGATCATCTTCGGCCACACCGGCGAAGGCGTCCTGTTCCTCGTCGGCTCGGCCGCCGCCGCCGTCTTCCTGTACGTGCACCTCAGCCGCCGCGGCTGGCGCGTGATCACCGATAGCTGACGGTGGGCGAATACGGCCGTCAGTCCACGCGCTGGCGGCCGAAGATCTCGGCGAAGCGGTCGACGATGGGGCCGCGCATCTGGTCGACCGCCACCTCCCTGCCCAGGCAGCTGGACAGCGAGGCCATGACCTGCGCCTCCAGGCCACACGGATTGATGGCGCCGAAGCGCGACAGGTCGGTGGCGACGTTGAGCGCGAAGCCGTGCAGGGTCACCCAGCGCTTGACCGCCACGCCGATGGAAGCGAGCTTGCGCGGGGGCGGCTCCTGCATCCAGACGCCGGTCCAGCCGGCGCGGCGGCCGGTGGTCAGGCCCAGCGGCGTGATGGCCTGGATCAGCGCCTCCTCGATGTTGCGCAGGTAGCGGTGCAGATCGCGCTCGTGCGGGCGCAGCAGGAAGATCGGATAGCCCACCAGCTGGCCGGGGCCGTGGTAGGTGACGTCGCCGCCGCGCTCGATCTCGAACACCGGCATGTCGTCGGGGCGGAGCAGGTTCTGGCGGTTTGTGCCGCGGCCCAGGGTGATGACGTGCGGGTGCTCGACCAGGATCAAGGTGTCGGGGATCTGGTCCTGCTGGCGGGCGGCCACCAGCTGCCGCTGCATCTCCCAGACGGCGCCGAACTCACGCAGGCCCAGGTCCAGTACGCGAAAGGGTAGGGGGGTGGTCACGACAGAAGCGATGAAGTATACCGGGCGCCTCCCGTGGTGCCCGCTCACCCCTCACCCTCGCAGCCGCCGCCGGGCGCGCCTCCGCACGATGCCGCGCTGACGGCGCGTCTGCACGCCGCGCTGGCCGCCCGCGGACCGGACTACCAGCCGCGCACCCATCACCTTCAGGCCGACGGCTCGCCGAAATACACCAACCGGCTGGTGCTGGAATCCAGCCCTTACCTGCTGCAGCACGCGCACAACCCCGTCAACTGGTACCCCTGGGGCGACGAGGCCTTCGAAGATGCACGCCGGCTGGGGCGGCCGGTGTTCCTCTCGGTCGGCTACTCGACCTGCCACTGGTGCCACGTGATGGAGGAGGAGTCGTTCGAGAGCGAGGAGATCGCCGCCGTCCTCAACGACCTGTACATCCCGATCAAGGTCGACCGGGAGGAACGCCCCGACGTCGACGCTATCTACATGAGCGCGGTGCAGGCGCTGACCGGTTCGGGCGGCTGGCCCATGAGCGTCTGGCTGACGCCGGACCGCCAGCCGTTCTTCGGCGGCACCTATTTCCCTCCCCGCGACGGCGTCCGCGGGGCCCGCTTCGGCTTTCAGACCGTGCTCAGCGAGATCGCCCGCACCTACCGCGAAGACGGCGAGCGCGTGCGCCGGGCGACCGACTCGCTGACCGAGGCGGTCAAGCAGCAGATGGAGGGCCGCGCCCGACCGGCCGATGCGGCGGTGGCGCCCGACCCGGCGCCCATCCTGACCGCCCTGGACACCTACAAGCGGCTGTACGATCCCCGACACGGGGGCCTGCGCCGGGCGCCGAAGTTCCCCTCCAACATCCCGGTGCGGCTGCTGCTCCGGATCCACCGCCGCACCGGCGACGCCGAGGCGCTGGAGATGGCGGTCCACACCCTGACCCAGATGGCCGCCGGGGGCCTCTACGATCAGGTCGGCGGCGGCTTTCACCGCTACTCGACCGACGAGCGCTGGCTGGTCCCGCACTTCGAGAAGATGCTGTACGACAACGCCCTGCTGGCGGTGGCCTACGCCGAGGCCTGGCAGGTCACCCGGCGGTCCAGCTTCGCCCGGGTGCTGCGCGAGACCCTGGACTACCTGCTGCGCGAGATGACCGCGCCCGAAGGCGGCTTCCATTCGGCAACCGACGCCGACTCGGAGGGCGAGGAGGGCAAGTTCTTCGTCTGGAGCGCGGCCGAGATCCGATCGCTGCTGGGCGAGATCGAGGCCGAGCGCTTCATTCGCTTTTACGACGTCAGCGAGGGCGGCAACTTCGAGGGCCACAACATTCTCAACGTGCCCCGGCCCGACGAGGCCGAGCAGGCGGCGCTGGCCGACGCCCGTCGCAAGCTGTACGAGGTGCGGGCCCGCCGCATCCCGCCGCTCAAGGACGACAAGATCCTCGCCGCCTGGAACGGGCTGGCCCTGTCGGCGTTCGCCTTCGGTGGCCGGGTGCTGGACGAGCCGCGGTACCTCGACGCCGCCGCGCGCGCCGCCGACTTCCTCCTTCAAAACCTGCGCCGGGGCCCGCGGATGATGCGCGCCTGGAAGGACGGCCGCGCCGCGGAGCAGGGCTTCCTGGAGGACCAGGCCTTCGTGACCGCGGGCCTGCTGGATCTTCACGAGAGCACGTTCGATCCGCGCTGGCTGCGCGAGGCGATCGCGCTGGGCGAGGTGCTCGAGCGCGACTTCGCCGACCGCGAGCAGGGCGGGTGGTTCATGACCGCCGGGGACGGCGAGCGGCTGATCGCCCGGGAGAAACCGCAATACGACGGGGCCGAGCCCTCGGGGACCTCGGTGGCGCTGCTCAACGCGCTCCGCTTGCACACCTTCACGGGCGACGAGCGCTGGCGGCAGGTGGCCGACCGCGCGCTGGCCTCGCTGTGGGAGGCGCTGTCGGCTCAGCCGCTCACCCTGTCGGAGGGGCTGCTGGCGCTGGATTACCTCACCGATCGCCCGCGCGAGATCGCGCTGGTCTGGCCGGGCGGGGCGAAGACCGAGAGCGCCGCCTCCCTGCTGCGCACCCTGGCCACCACGTTCGTTCCCAACCGAGCGGCCGCGGCCGGCGCTGCAGATGCCGACCTCGGTCAGCTGATCCCGTTCTTCGCCGGCAAGGTCGCGGCGGGCGGGCGCCCGACGGCGTACGTCTGCGAGCAGGGGCGCTGCGATCTGCCCGCCGAGGATCCGGACAGCTTCCGCAAGCAGCTGGAACAAACCCACCCGTATCCCGTGGGCTGACGCGCCCGGCGTGCTGGATCCAGCACGCGCATCCGATCCGGCATGGCGGGGGTGCCCCAGCCCACGTGCGATTCGCGCTTTCTCGCTCGGGCACCTGACGGCGCCGGGAATGTGTGCGTCCCACATTGGTTGTTCGTGTGGCCAGGCGTGGACAGCAGGAAGAGGCCCGGCTACAGTGCGAGCCTTCAAGTCAAGAAACAAAGACACGACACATAAGGAGACACACGGATGCAGGTTTTCATCTCCGCTGCGAAAAACCGGGGCCCCCAAGCCGGTCTGCCTGCTTGGGGTGGAAGCCGGGGCCCCCGAGCAGGTCTGCCTGCTTGGGGTGGGAAGGTCGGCCGCGCGCTCGCCCTCGCCGCCGTGCTGGGCGCGGTCGGCTGCGCGACCGAGAACAAGGTGCTGCAGACGCCGTATTTCACGCTCCATCACCCCGACTTCTGGAAGGTGAAATCGGTCGGCAGCAAGCCGGGCGAGCCCACCGTGGTGACCATCGGTCAGTACGGCTCGTCCACCATCAACGAGGGTTCCGGCTCGACCGACAGCTCGATGTACGAGTCGTCACAGGCCGAGGTCGAGGTACGAACCTTCGCCTGGCCCGAGCCGGCCGGCGGTGATCCCAGCGCGAATCCCACCGAACGGGTCTCGCAGCTGCTGTTCCAGAACCCGGAGCTGGAGCTGAACAAGCACGGCCTGGTGCCGCCACAGCAGAGCGAGTGCGGGAAGGAATTCCAGCGCAAGTACAACTTCGTGGGCGCCGAGCAGGCGCCCTACGACCTGTTGAAGCGCCCGGGCTGGCGCACCATCATCGTCGGCGGCAAGGCGCCCGGCCTGCTGCTGGGGGTGGTCTCCCGCGTGCCCTTCGAGCAGGACGCGGGCCTTTATTGCCACAACCTCAGCAACATGCGCACGCAGCTGGGCCTGTTCCTCGACGGTGTCCAGCCGGTGCCGCAGCAGAACGCGCCCCAGCCGGCAGCACCGGCCACACCGTCGGCGCCGACGCCGCCTCCGCCCGCGCCGGCCCCCGCCGGCTCCGTCCCCTCGGGGCCCGGCTGATCTAGCTCACGGCGCCGAGGCGGTCGTCCTCGACGCGTTCCGGGGGCGCGACCACCACGCGGTTGCGCCCCGATTCCTTCGCCTGGTACAGCGCCTGATCGGCGGCGGCGAGGATGGCGTTGCCGTCGGTCAGATTGCGGCCGTCGCTGGTGGCCACGCCGAAGGAGGCGGTGGTGCGCAGCAGAACGCCGCCGAGCTGCACCGCCGTGGTGGCGATGCGCGTGCGGGCCCGCTCGGACCAGGCCTGGGCCGCGGCGGCATCGGCGTGGGGAAGCAGAGCCACGAACTCCTCGCCGCCGTAGCGGGCCACGGTGTCCCCGCGCCGCTTCTCCATGTCCAGCAGATGGGCGACCTCGCGCAACATGGCGTCGCCCGCCACGTGTCCGTAGCGATCGTTCAGACCCTTGAAGCGATCCAGATCGATCATCACCACCGCGAACGGGTTGCCGTAGCGCTTGCTGCGCTCGATCTCGTTGTCCAGCCGTTCGTCCAGCGCGCGCCGGTTGGGGATGCCGGTGAGCGCGTCGGTGGTCGACAGCGCCTGCAGCCGCGCGGTCAGCTGCGCCAGCGCATGGTTCTGGGCGACCAGCAGGTCCTCCTTGCGCCCGAGAAACCAGCCGGCCAGGCCGAGCGCGACGCCACCACCGACCAGCATCACCAGGAACAGGTGGATGGGATCGATCGCGCGATCCACGGCCAGCGCGTACAGCACCAGGCCCAGCGGCATGACGATGCCTGCCCCCACGCCCAGTAATGCGAACCGCACCGAATTTCGCACGCCGCTCATCTGCAATCTGCAACCGGCGTGCCCCCGAGGCAATTCCCGAGAATCATCGCCGGAGCCTGCCACGCATCTGATATACGCTCTTGGACGCGGGAAAGGGGGTCGTCGGCAGACTGAAAAGCCCGCACTTTGGCGCGCAAATCGGACGCGTTCCCGCCGACCGCTCGGCACGGTTTGCGCAGTCCGACGAAACCGATCTCAGTGACGGCGATCAGTCCGAGAGCCGTCAGGACGTCTTGCGAGCCTGCGGCTCGCCGTCGCCCTTCCGGTCCGCGTACTCGTGGATCTTGTACTGGATCTTCCGAACGCTGATCCCCAGCATGTCGGCCGCCTTGCTGGTCGACCCGCCGGTCGCTTCGAGCGACTTCAAGATCGCGTAGCGTTCGATGTCGTACAAGGTCGAGCCGGGGATCCGGATGGTCTCGAACGACTCGCGTTCGGTCAGCCGCTCACGCAGCTGCTCCGCCTCCTTCCTCATGCGCAGGCGATCGAGTTCCTGCCCGAGCACCAGCATCAGCTCGCCCGTGTTGATCGGCTTTTGGAGGTAGCGGGCTGCTCCCTGCTCCAGCGCGGCCACGGCCGCCTCGGGCGTCGGGAACGCGCTCATCACCACCACGGGGTTGTCCCTCATGCGTGCAGCCTTGAGCTGGCGTACCAGCTCGAGACCCTCCATGCCCGGCATGTCCAGATCCGTCAACACGACGTCCGGGGCGAACGAGTCCAGTTTCTCGAGCGCCTTGTTACCATCAACGGCGGTTTCGACCCGGTAACCGTGTTCGCGCAACAACTCGGCCAGGGTGGTCAATGCCGCCGCCTCATCATCCACAACCAATACCCGCCCTTTCCACATACCGTATTACTTTGCAAGACATGCGCCTGCCGCGCGGAGACCTCGCCGCGACGTCCTGTCGGGGCGCGCAGGTACGTCAACCCGGAGAACTGTGGGGCCGTAGGCTGCGCGCGACCAGGCCGATCCCGGCGGCCAGCAGGCCGAGCATGATCAAAGTGTTCAGAAGGCTCGTGCGCTGGAAATAGATATCCATGTTGGCCACGACGCCGACCACGATGAACAGCAGCCCGCCGATCGTGAGCACCCAGCCGATCACCGATTTTCCGTTGAAGAACAGGACGCCGATGCCGATCAGCAAGGGGATCAACGTCACCCCAAAACTGTTCCTGATTCCGCCAAAGTGCCAGAACGAGGTCTGGACCGTTACCCGATCGAACAGCAGGTACAACCCGATACCGAAGAGAAGGACTCCCAGGAAGAACTCGCCCATCCCGCCGGGCGTGCCGCCGGGACCCTCGAAGCGCTTGCGACCGCCGAAGCTGGCACCGGAGTCGGTCATCGTTCTTGCATCTTACGCCGGCTGGACGCGCCCGATCGCGAACTTGAGGTAATCGCCTTCCGGGAACCAGGGCACCGCCGGGTGATCGAATCCGGCGCCGCGCAGGCTCTCGAGCACGAAGGCGCGGCCGGCCGCGCGAACGCCCTCGACCACCGTGGCCAGGAAGGTGCGGCGGTCGATGTGGCTGGAACACGAAGCCGGGCAGAACAGGCCGCCGGGGGCTACCAGCGCCGCGGCCTGTGCGTGGAGCCGCCGGTATGCGCCGAGCGCGGCCGGCACCGCGTCCTTGCGGGGAGCGAAGCTGGGCGGGTCCGACACCACGATGTCCCAGCGCTGGCCCGCCTCGGCCGCGCGCTTGCAGAAGTCGAACGCGTCCTGGGCATGCGTGCGGTGGCGGTCGGCAGCCATGCCGTTGAGCTCGAAGTTGCGGCGCGCGGCTTCCAGCGCCGGGCGAGCGAGATCGACGGTGTCGGTGCTGGCCGCCCCGCCGGCGGCGGCATGTACGGAAAAGCCCCCGGTGTAGCCGAACAGGTTGAGCACCGTCTTGTCGCGCGCGCGGCGTCCGACCTCGACCCGGTTCTCGCGCTGGTCCAGGAACAGGCCGCCCTTCTGGCCGCGACCGAGATCGACCAGGAAGCGCAGCCCTTCCTCCCGAACCTCCAGCTCGCCCAGCGGGTCGCTGCCGCGTCGATCTCGATCCACCACCGCTCGCAGGTGCAGCGTCCGCCCGGCCTGCAGCAGGCTGTCGGGCAGACCCTGGTAGAACGCGCGCGCGCCCTCGCCGTCGTAGCGGACCGTGGCCCGGTCGGCGTAGACGTCGACGTGCAGGCCGGGCAACGTGTCCGCCTCGCCGTGCACCCAGCGGAAGGCGTTGGTGCGACGCAGGTCCAGCCGGGCCAGCCGCTGCTCCAGCGCGGCGGCGAGGCGGGACGGCACCAGGGCCGGCAGCGACGCCGCGGGATCGGTGGTCAGCAACCTGACCGCGATGGGGGCGTGCGCGTCCCAGTAACCGAGGGCCAGCGGAGAGCGATCGCGCGCGCGCAGGAGCACGGGCGTTCCCGAAGCCAGGCGGGGTGCGGGGGCGATGGCTTCGCGGTACACCCAGGGGTGGCCTTTGCGAACCTGGTTCTCCAGGGGTTTGCGCAGGGTCACCACGGCGTACCTCGACCTCGATGTCATGAACGGTAAGGAACGCGCGTATCGATTTTCACGAGGGCCGTAAAGATAAACGGGTCGGCCGCCGAACGGAATTCATCGCGCAGGTTGGGATAGGGCGGCGGCGGCACAGCGGCGGGTGGTGGTGGACGGCTCGCATGGGTTTGGGTCGCGGGGTCCTCACGGGTCACGCGGCCAGGTGTAGGGGATCGGCGAGCTCTCAAAGTCGGGAATGAAGAAAGGCTGTCTCCGTTTGTACGGGAGCAGCCGGGGCGTGTGGGTGGTCGTGGTCGGGTTGGGTGTCGGGGTGTTCGGGGTGGTTGGGTTGGACTGCGCTGGGAGTTCGGCTGCGGGTGGGGAACCGGCGGCGCCGCGTGTGGGACGGTACGGGATGGGGGCGGCGCCGCCGGGGATCGGTTGTCTGGGACCCCGGTCCAGTTGGTGACAGGGAGGTCGCGGTGGTAAAGGTAGCGTTTCACGCGAAGGACGCTGCCACCGATGACCGTTTCCACCGCCCAGTCCGGGCTCGCTGAGCCGGTTCGACCGCTGGATCTTTCGGGCCGCCCTGCGGGCTGGCTGGACCGCCTGACCGAGCGCCAGACGACGCTGCTGGTGCTGCTGATCGGCCTTCTGCTGTACATCCCCTTCGCCGGCAGCTACGGCCTGTGGGACCCCTGGGAGACGCACTACTCCGAGGTGGCGCGGCAGATGACCCGGCGGTCCGACTTCATCAGCCTGTGGTGGCCGGGCTCGCCGCGCGACCAGGCCGAGTTCTGGTCCAAGCCGGTGCTCACGTTCTGGCTGATGAGCATCGGGATGCACCTAGCCGGCATCGGCCTGCCCGGCGGCCGCCCCGAGGAGATGGCGGTCGGCAACCGGGCCGAGTGGGCGGTGCGGGTGCCCTTCTGCCTGATGGGCGTGCTGGCCATGTACGCCGTGTACCTGGTCGTCTCCCGCTTCGTCAGCCGCCGCGCCGGCGTGCTGGCGGCGCTGGTGCTGGGCACCTGCCCGATGTTCAGCCTGGTCGCGCGCCAGGCCATGACCGACATGGCCTTCGTGGGCCCGATGGCCCTGGCGCTGGCGCTGGGCACCATCGCCCTGCACGACGACCGCGACGAGGAGCTGCCCCGCCGCCACCGGGGGCGGTTCAGCTGGCCACACCATCCGCTCTTCTACACGACCATCGCTCTGTTCGCGCTGCTCTGCCTGCCGCAGCTGCTGATCGATTCCATCCAGCTGAAGGTGCGGGTGCCGTTCAACGGCCGGCAGATCCTGATGTACGGCATCGTGGCCATGATCCCGTACTGGGTCGGGTTCCTGGCCTTCATCGCCCTGGCCGCGCGCTACGTCCGCTACCGCGCGCCCCTTTACCTGTCGATCGCGGCGATGATGTGTGGCCTGGCGGTGCTGGCCAAGGGGCTGGCCGGGCTGGGGCTGCCGGTGATCGTGTTCGTCGCTTACCTGGCCTTCACCTGGAACTGGAAGCGGCTGCGCCGTGCCCAGATCTTGCCCGGCCTGCTGCTGGCCATCCTGGCCCTCATCGTGGTGGGCGTGCCCTGGCACCACGCCATGTTCATCCGCCACGGCGGCGCCTGGTGGAACGAGCTGTTCGGGGACAACCACTGGCGGCGCATGGTGCTCGGGCGGCACGGCGACCGCGGCACCTTCGAATATTTCATCCGCGAGCTGGGCTACTCGCTGCTGCCCTGGCTGGCGGTGGCGCCGGCGGCGCTGGCCGCGCTGGCCATGCGCAAGGTCGAGGACGTGCGGCGGCAGGCGGTGTACTGGATGGGGGCGATCTGGTTCGTGGCCGCCTACGCGGTGGTCTCGTACTCGATGACCAAGTTCCACCACTACATCCTGCCGGCCATCCCCGGGCTGGCCATCGTGCTGGGCTGTTTTCTCGACGAGCTGTGGACCCGCCGTGACTTCCGGCGCGGCCGGCTGGCGGCGCTGATCGGGATCCCGCTGCTGCTGCTCGTGGTGCAGGACCTGGTCAACGCGAAGAACGCCTCCCAGCTGTTCCTCTGGCTGTTCTCCTACGATTACGTGCACAGCCCCAGCGGGCGGCCCTGGCCCGAGCAGCTGAACTTCTCGACGCCGCTGATCGTGTTCGGGGTGCTGTTCGCGACGGCCACCGCCGGGCTGGCCTTCCGCAAGCTGGTGCGGCCCGCGATCGTGGGGCTGTGTGGCCTCTCGGTGGTGTTCACCTGGTTCCTGCTCGACGTGTACATGGTGAAGGTGGCGCCCTACTGGTCGCAGAAGGATGGCGTCGCCGCCTTCTACAAGCACCGCCGATCGACCGAAGAGAAGCTGATCGCCTACCAGATGTACTGGCGGGGCGAGACCTTTTACACGAAGAACGAGATCTACGAAGGGCCCATGGAGGACCGCACCGTGTTCGACATGGAGGCGGCCGACGAGAAGCTGGGGGACTGGATCAAGAGCCACCGCGGGCGTCGGGTGTATTTCATCTACGAGCGCGGCCGCCAGGGCCACCTGCAGAACCTGCTGCCGCCCGAGGCGCGGTCGAGCTTCAGCGTCATCTACGACACCAACAACAAGTTCTCGGTCGCCTTCGCAGAGATCTAGGGCGCTAGCGGAAGTCCCGGGAGATGTCGCCGTCCAGGGGCGAGCCGGACAGGGGCTCGAAGCGTTCGGCCATCAAGGTGCTGACGCCGTCCCGGTTCTGCAGCACGCCCTCGATCACCAGGGCGGCGTGGCCCAGGATCACCTTGCGCCACTGGTCGAAGCGGTCGGGGTAGACCAGCGCGTTCGAGAAGCCGGTCTCGTCCTCCAGGGTCACGAACACGACGCCCTTGGCGGTGCCCGGGCGCTGGCGGACCACCACGATGCCGCCGATGCGCGTGCGGGTGCCGTCGGGCAACTGGGCCAGGGCAGCGGCGGGGGTGACGCCCCGGCGTTCCAGGTCGGCGCGCACGAACGACACCGGGTGCTGGCCGGTGTTGACGCCGCTGCCGCGGAACTCGGCCACGGTCTCCTCGTGGGCGGTCATCTCGGGCAGCGGCGAGCCCGGGCTGCCGGCGCCAGCGGCCTCGGGGCGATCGAACAGCGGGCCCGAGCGGCCCAGCGCCTCCACCTGCCAGATGGCCTGGCGGCGGGTGCCTCCCAGCGGGGCGAAGGCGCCCACCTCGGCCAGGGTGGCGCGCTCGGCCTCGCTGGCGGGCACGCGGGCGTGGAAGTCGACAAGCGAGGCGAAGGGGCGCACCGCCGCCTCCTGGGCGATCTGCCGGCCGATGGCCTCGCGCAGGCCGTGCACCTGCTTGAGCCCCAGGCGCACGCACAGCCGGTCCTCGGGGTCGCGCTCGAGGGTCGACAGCCAGGGGGACCGCTGCACGTCGATGGGCAAGGTGTGGATGCCGTGGCGGCCGGCGTCGGTGACCAGGGTGGCGGGGTGGTAAAAACCCATCGGCCAGTTGTTCAGCAGCGCGCACAGGAAGGCGGCGCCGTGGTGGGCCTTGAGGTAGGCGGAGGCGTAGGCGATGAGGGCGAAGGAGGCGGCGTGGGATTCGGGGAAGCCGTACAGGGCGAAGGACTTGATGCCCTGGACGATCTCGTCCTGGGCGGCGCCGCGGATCCCGTTGCGGGTCATGCCCGCGCGCAGGTCGCGCTCGATCTCCTTCATGCGCTCCTGTGACCGCTTGAAGCCCATCGCCCGGCGCAGCTCCTCGGCCTGCCCGCCGGTGAAGCCGGCGGCGGTCATGGCCATCCGGATCAGCTGTTCCTGGAACAGCGGCACGCCCAGGGTGCGCTTGAGTATCGGCTCGAGCGACGGGTGGGGGAAACGCGGCGGTTCGCGCCCGCGGCGGCGCTGCAGGTAGGGGTTGACCATCTTGCCGACGATGGGGCCCGGGCGGATGATCGCCACCTCGACCACCAGGTCGTAGAAACGTTCCGGCTGCATGCGCGGCAAGGTGGCCATCTGCGCGCGCGACTCGACCTGGAAGACGCCCACGGTGTCGGCGGCGCGGAGCATGCGGTAGACCTCGGGGTCGTCGGGCGGCAGGTGGGCGTAGTCGACGTCGATGTCCTCGTGGTCGCGAATCAGCGGGATGGCGTCCTCCAGCACCGCCAGCATGCCCAGACCCAGCAGGTCCACCTTGACCACGCCCAGGTCGGCGCAGTCGTCCTTGTCCCACTGGACCACCACCCGTCCGGGCATGCTGGCCGGCTCCAGCGGCACCACCTCGTCCAGGCGGCCGGCGCAGATCACCATGCCGCCCGAGTGTTGACCCAGGTGGCGGGGCAGGTTGAGCAGCTGGGTGGCCACCTGGGCCAGCAGGCGGGTGCGCGGCTCGCTGGGAGGGAAGCCCCCGTCCTCGATGTAGGCCTCCAGCGGGCGCTCGCCCTCGACGATCCAGTGGGGCAGCTGCCGGGAGATCTGGTTCAGCTGCTGCTCGGAGAATCCGAGCGCGCGGCCGGCGTCGCGCACGGCCATGCGCGGGCGGTAGGTGATCACGTTGGCGGTCATGCCCACGCCCCGCTCGCCGTACTTGCGGTAGACGTACTGGATCACCTCCTCGCGCCGGTCACCCGAGGGCAGGTCCAGGTCGATGTCGGGCATGCGGTCGGCGGCGTCGGTGGCGCTCTTCACCCGCTCTTCGGACAGGAAGCGCTCGAACAGCAGCTCCATGCCCACCGGGTCGACGGCGGTGATGCCCAGCGCGTAGCAGAGGGCGGAGTTGGCGGCGGAGCCGCGCCCCTGCACCAGGATGCCGCGCCGGCGGGCGTACTGGACGATGTCCCAGACCAGCAGGAAGTAGCCGGCCAGCCCCAGCGAGCCGATCACCCGCAGCTCGTGCTCGATCTGCCGCCGCGCCTTCTCGGTCAACGGGCGATAGCGCTCGCGCGCGCCCATCCAGGTGGTGGCCTCCAGGAAGCTCTGCTCGGTCTCGCCGGAGCCGACCGGGTAGCGGGGGAACACGTAGCCCAAATCGGCCAGGGTGAAGGCGCAGCGCTCGGCGATGGCCCGGGTGGCGCGGACGGCATCGGGCCGATCGCGAAACAGGGAGGCCATGGTGGCGGGCGGCTTGAGGTGGCGTTCGGCGTTGCGCAGGAGCTGGCGGCCCACGGCGTCCACGGTGGTCTTCAGACGCGCGCAGGTCAGGACGTCGTGGGCGCGGCGCAGGCGCGGGTGGGCGTAGCGGACGTCGTTGGTGGCCACGATGCCCAGGCCGGCCGCCTCGGCGGTGGCGACCGCGCAGCGGTTGCGGTGCGCCTGCGCGTCGTCGAGGTGCCGCTGCAACTCGGCGTAGACGTTGCCCGTGCCGAAGATGTCGCGCAGGCGCGGCAGGTCCGGGCGCGGCTCGGCACCGACCAGCGCGATCAGGCCGCCGGCGTGCTCGGCCAGCAGGGCGTCGCTGGCGTCGCCTTCGCCCTTGGGACGGCCCTGCTTCGCGCTGGTGAGCAGCTGGCAGAGGTTCCGGTAGCCGCGCCGGTCCTCGACCAGCAGGAGCAGGGGAGGCCGCTGGGCCTGCGGTTCGTCGTCGCTGGGCGCCAAGGTCACGTCCGCGCCGACGATGGGGGTCAAGGTCCCGCTCTTGCGCGCGCTCCGGAAGAAGCGCGGGGCCCCGTACAGGCCGTCCCGGTCGCCCAGAGCCAGCGCCTGGTAGCCGAGCTCCGCGGCGGTGGCGGCGAGGTCCTCGGGCAGGGAGGCGCCGTCGAGGAAGCTGAAGGCCGACCGGCAACGCAATTCGACGTACGGCGCGGGCGAGGACATGGGGGGAGCATACTGATCTTTCGTTCAGTATGCACCCCCCCAGGCCCGACCGCGGCTTATTTCGGGGCCGGCCCGACGCGGAGATCCACCGTGCCGGCCGGCTTGCCGGCGGCGCGCGTGCCGGTGGTCAGCTTCAGCAGCGCGCGCTCGAGGCAGGCGAACGCGGGGCGGTCGCCTTCCAGCAGCGTGACCGCGGTGATGTGGCCGGCGGCGTCGATGGTGAGGCGGATGCGGAGGGCGGCCCCGCCGCAGGTGCCGGCCTGCAGGAGCTTGCTCAGCTGCTGCACCAGCGGTCGGGTGTCGCCCACCGCGTGGGAGGCGAGCAACTGCACCAGGGGACGGGCGTCGGCGGCCTTGTCGTCCTTCGCTTTCTCCTTTGCCGGAGCCGCCTCGCGGGCGGGCGGAGGGGTGGCAGGAGCGCGGGTCGCGCGCGGCACGGCGCGGGTCTCCTCGGCGATCGGGGCAGCGGCGGGTGCGAGCAGGGCCTCGGCCTTGCGCATCTTGCGCGCGCCGACGTTACCTCCGGCCACGCCGCCGGAGACGCCGCCCATCACGCCGCCGCCCAGGCTGTAGGCCATGTGGCCGACCGCCAGGTCGGAGACGCCTTCGGGCAGCGGGAGCGGCTGCTTGACGGTGCTCGACTGGCCGCCCCGGTTGGCAACCTCCGAGTCGACGGCCACGAAGGAGGTGAAGGCGGTCAGCAGGTTGTATTGCAGGCCCAGGTCCGTGATGGCCTGCTCGGCGGTCGGGCTGACGCCCATGGTGCGGTCGTCGTCCAGCACCGACACCCGGTTGCGTGCCCACAGCCAGCGCAGGGCGGTGTTGTCCGGGCGCACGCTCTCGGCGCGCACCTGCACGCTCTGGTGGAAGCGGCCGGTGCCGCTGGCGCCGGTGACCTCGATCCGGCCGCTGGCCGGGCCCCGGTACTTGCCGAACAGGACCAGCGGGCGGCGGGCCATCAGGTCGGGCAGCTTGCCGGGCGTGACCTCATAGGCGTCGAAGCCGTTGAAGCTGACCGAGACCTGGGTCAGCACCGGCTGCTCGATGTAGGCGCGGAAGCGCTCGGCCTCGGCGGCGGCGCCGTCGGCCTTCAGCACCACGAACGGCTCGCCCACGCCCGCGCGGGCCATGCCCTCGATCAGGCCGCGGTTCACGCTGGAGCCGATGCCGAAGGCGAACAGGTTGGCCTGGTCCAGCCGGTCGCGGATGAAGCGGAAGGTCTGCGCCTCCACCCCCACGTAGCCATCCGTGATGACCACCACCGTGCGCGAGACGTTGCGCTCGCGGCGCGGGATCCGGTAGCTGGCTTCCATGCCGGCCAGCAGCTCGGTGCCGCCGCCGCCCTGCTGCTGGTCGAGCAGGGTGATGGCCTGGTTCAGGTTCTCCTGGGTGGCGGCCAGCGAGCCGTCGGGGCTGAGGGTGCGGGAGGCGCCCGCGAACAGGACGACGTTGAACTGATCGGTCGGGCGCAGGTTGGACAGCAGCTTGCGCATCAGCGCCTTGGCGGTGTCGAGCGGGAAGCCGTGCATCGACCCCGAGACGTCGACCAGGAAGATGTATTCGCGCGGCGGGATCTGGGCGGCGCGCGGCCGCACCGGCGGCTCCATCAGCAGGGCGAAGAACTTCTCGGGCTTGTTGCCGGTGCCCTCCCAGAGCAGGACGCCGGTCTCGATGCGGTCGTCGGCCAGGCGGTAGCGCAGCACGAAGTCCTTGTTGCCGCCGCCCGGGCCGTCCAGCGCGACGTCGGCGCGGGCGGGACCGTCGTAGGTCACCTTCACTTTGTGCGACGGGGAGGACAGCTCCTTGACCGGGATGCCGGTCTCGAGGTGGGCGCGGATGTCGAAGCGGTACGGCTCGCCGTTGCCGGCCCGCAGGTACGGGTTGGCGATCCACTGGTCGCGGGTCTTGTCGGCGCCGCCGCCGTAGCGGGGGCCCACCACGGTCGGGTAGACGAACTCGTAGGTGCCCTCGTCGGGCACCACCATCTCCGAGTATTCCAGCTCCACCGCGATCTTGTCGCCGGGCAAGATGTTGGCGACGTTCATGGTGAACACGTTCGGGCGTTCCTGCTCGAGCAGCGAGGCGCGCCTGCCCTCCTGGCGGGCGGCCTCGTAGTCGGCGCGGGCCTGGGCCCGGCGATCGATGCGCGCCTCGATGGTGCGCTGCCCGATCTTCATGCGCATGCCGTGGACGGCGGCGCGGGTGGAGGCGGGGAAGACGTAGATCGCCTCGATCGGATTCTTGCCGGTGTTCTCGTACAGCTGCTTGACCTTGACCCGGGCGATCACGCCGGCGATGGCCACCTCGGCGGAGGTCTCCTTCAGCGGCAGCGCCTCGGTGGCCGAATCGTTGCCAGGGATGTGAAAGTAAGGGGCCAGGGTCTTGTCGGAGTCGGGCGCGGTGGCCAGCACCTGGGCGCTGGCCGGGCGGACGGCGCCGAGGCTCAACGCGGCCAGAAACACACCTGTGGCTGCCTTCGGCATGGGGACGGACCTCCTCCGGGCGGGTTGTCGATGTTGGCCCGGCCCCGGCTTGAACGTGCGGCCGCGCTAGAAGATCTGACGCCCCCGCCGGGGCGCAGGTTCCCGCGGCGGGCGACCGCGGTCACGTCATCTCGAGGAACTTCTTCTCCAGCGAGGCGCCCCGGCGCACGCCGGCGATGCGGGCGCCGCCGTCCAGCAGCACCCGCAAGCAGGCGCCGATGACCTCCTCGGCCTGACGGTCGGCGGCGGGGCGGAACACCACCCGCAGCAGCCGGCTGTCGGCGTCCCAGGTGATCTGATCGCTGGCCAGCGCGGCCTGCAGGGCGCCGATGGGGACCGGCCCGGCGCCGAGCTCGATCTCGATCTCCTGACCCTTGCCGGTGACCACGTCGGTGGGCCCCGCCGCCACCGCCAGGCCGCGATCGATGAAGGCCACGTGCTCGCACAGGGTCTCCAGCTCGGGCAAGTTGTGCGAGGAGATCACCACCGTGCGGCCGGCGGTGCGCGCCCGGCGCAGCAGCTCGCGGATCTCGTGGGCGTGGCGCGGGTCCAGGCCGCTGGTCGGTTCGTCCAGCAGCACCAGGGCGGGCGAGCCCATCAGCGCCTGGGCCACCGCCAGTCGCCGGAGCATCCCGTGCGACAAGGTCTTGGCCCGCGACAGCTTGCGATCGCCCAGGCCCACCTCGTCGAGCCGGCGGTGCGCGTCCGCGCGGGCCGCGCCGGGGTCCAGCCCCTGCAGGCGCCCGAAGTAGATCAGGTGATCGAGGCAGCGGGTCTCTCGTCCCAGCGCCGCGTCCTGGGGCAACGCCGTGACCCGACCCTTGAGGCGCATCGGATCGAAGCCCCGCTCGCCCAGCACGGCCACTTCGCCGGCGTCGGGCTGCAGGAAGCCGCAGGCGATGGAGAAGGCGGTGGTCTTGCCCGCGCCGTTGGGGCCGATCAGGCCGAACAAGGTCCCGGCCGGTACCTGCAGGCTCAGGCCGCGCAGGGCCTCGGTGGAGCCGAAGCGCTTGCGGACGTCGGCGAAGCTGAGCGCCAGGGCGCTCACAGGTCCCTCCGCCGGAGCACGGCGAAGCCGAGGGCGAAGTAGACGACGGTGAGGGCCAGGCAGACCGCCAGGTCACCCGGCAGCGCGCCGCCGGGAGGATACGAGAACCCCTCGTTGTGCCCGAAGGGGGTCAGATAGCGCGACAGGTCCCACAGGACCGCGCCGATGGGCCCCGCTTCCGGGCGCAGGTTCTCGCCCACACCGTAGAGGATCGCCAGCGCCACCGCGCCGCCCAGGGACACGATGCGGGCCAGGTTCGCGCTGGCGGTGACCATCGAAGCGAACATGGCCCAGCCAAGAAAAGGCAGCAGGTAGAGCAACACCCGGGGCAGAAGCGACAGCAGCCCGGCGGCGGCGGCGCCCGGCTCGAACGCGTCCATCGAGGCCCAGCCCACGAGGTAGAAGGCCAGCGCCGCCAGCACGGTCACGCCCGCCACCAGCAGACCCTGGCCGGCGGCCTTGCCCAGCGCGAAGGGCAGCCGGCCGGTGCGCATGACCGAATAGCGGATGGTGCGCGTGCTGACGTCGCCGGCGATGCTCTCGGCCGAGGTGAACAGCAGCAGCCAGGGCAAGAAGGTCATCGAGGCCCAGCCGAAGAAGACCACCATCGGCGGCATCCGCGCGAAGTAGTCGGCCTTTCCGTCGTCGCGGATGAAGAAGCGCAACATGTCCCGGTAGCTGGTGGAATCGCGCAGGCGCCGCACCACCGCGCCGGGGCGGCGGGCGGCCGGGGCGCCCATGGCCCGGGCGGCATTCTGCTCGATCTTGCCCAGCGCTTCGGAAAATCCCCAGGCTCCCAGGGCGCCGGCGCCCACGAACAGCAGCACCATCACCACGATCAGCTTGCTGCGCACCGATTCGCCCAGCTCGAAGCGGGCGACGATGCCCAGGTCGCGCACGAAGGCCGCGCGCGGGCGGGCGAGCGGGGCGGCAGCGGGCGCGTCCGCGGTCACGGGCACCTCGGCGCTCACGGGGCCTGTCCCGGGGTGGTGACCTCGCTCGATTCGATGGTCTCGGCCAGCTTGCGGAAGGCCTCGAGGTCGATCTGGGTCAGGGGGTCGAAGTTGGTCTTGTCCAGGGCGGCGCGGCCCGTGTCGTCGAGCCCGGCCTTCATGGCGTCGTCGGCGCGACGGTAGATGTCCAGCAGCCGCACGCCCACGTCGGCCATGTCGCGCGGGCGGATGGCCTTGCCCTTGCGGGCGATCTCGTCGGCGATCTCTCCGGCCGCTTTGGCGAACTCGTCGTTCATCTTCGACAGCGTTCCGTCGAGCGCGCTCTGCTTCTCGGGCGAGAGGTGAGCCTCGGACGCGAACGCGGCGCGGAACTGGGCCGCGCGCAGGTCGGCCGCTGCCTTGGCCGCGGCGAAGCCTTCGCCGTCCTTGCCGAACACGCTCATGCTCCGCCGCTGCCGGGGCTCGCCCGGCGGGTCGTGGTCGGCGGCGGGTCGCGGGGCGGGGTCGGGGGCCTGGGCGCTGGCAGTCCGCTCCGGCGGATTGAAGCGCGGCACCGGTGGGCGGGCCTGAGCGCGGTCCCGGGCCACGGCCAGTCCCCCCAGTCCCAGCGCAGGCAGCAGGCCAGCACCGCCGGCGTTCGCCGCGGCCTCGCGCGCCTCGGCGAGCTCTTTGCGGGTGCGTCGCAGCTCGGCGCGGGGCCCCAGCCCACCCAGGGCCAACCCCAACAACAGGGTCAATGCCCCGACCAGCACGGTTTTCATGCGGGGAGGATAGGCGAACGCGGGTGCAGAGCAACAACGGCAATGACACGCGCGCGAAGTCCGTGAGCGGGAATCGCGGGGGGTCGGGGACCCTTTGAGGGTCCCGGCGACAGTGGTAGCGTGCGGGCCCATGCCGCAGCCGGTGCTCTCTGCTCTCGACCGCGCCCGCAAGAAGGCCTTCGCGCGTCTGGTGCCGCTCTGTTTCCTGGCCTACGTGATCGCCTACATCGACCGGGCGAACGTTTCGATCGCGAAGCTGAACATGGAGAAGGATCTGCCCGGCTTCGACAACGACGTGTTCGGGACCGGCGCTGGTATCTTCTTTCTCGGCTATTTCCTGCTGGAGATCCCGGGCAGCCTGCTCGTCGAGAAGTGGAGCGCGCGCAAGTGGATCAGCCGCATCATGATCAGCTGGGGGATCATCGCGGCGCTGACGGCGACGGTTCGCACCCCCACCCATTTTTATACGGTCCGATTCTTCCTGGGGCTGGCGGAAGCCGGATTCTACCCGGGGGTGATCATCTACTTGACCCACTGGTTCCCGACGCGCGACCGGGCCCGGGCGCTGGCGTTTTTCTTCATCGGCGGTCCCATCGCCCAGCTGGTCAGCCCCAAGATCTCGTCGTGGATCATGACCATCGGCACCACCGAGGTGGTGAACGGCGTGACCGTCAACCATCCGGCTCTCCTGGGGATGCATGGCTGGCAATGGGTGTACATCGTCTGGGGAATCCCGGCGGTGATCCTCGGCGTGATCGTGCTGTTCGCCCTGACCGATCGACCCTCACAGGCGCGCTGGCTGACCGCCGAGGAACGGGACGCGCTCGATCGCGAGCTGGAGCGGGAACGCGCCGAGCACGGAGCCGCCCGTCACATGGGCGTGCTGGAGGCGCTCCGCAATCCCCGCGTTCTGCTTCTGGCTGCGGCCTATTTCTTGGCGGTCACCGGTAACTACGGGGTCGAGTTCTTCCTGCCGAGCATCCTGAAGACGTGGAACGGGCTGAGCAACAATTCGGTCACCACCTGGATCCTGATCCCGAACCTGGCCCTGCTGCTGGGACAGGTGCTGGTGGGCTGGAGCTCGGACCGGCGGCGCGAGCGCTGGCTGCACGCCTCGCTGCCGATCTACGTGGCGTCGGTGGCAGTGGCGCTGGCTCCCTCGGTGCAGGGCAACCTGCCCCTGACCTTGCTGGTGTTCTCGTTCACGATGGCCGGCATCCGCGCCTACCTGCCCGCGTTCTGGTCGCTGCCCAACCTGTTCCTGCGCGGGGCGGCCGCTGCCGGAAGCATCGGCTTCATCAACTCGGTGGGCAACCTGGGCGGCTACCTGGGGCCGAAGGTGATGGGCAAGGTCGAGAAGCTCACCGGATCGTTCCAGGGCGGGCTTTATTTCCTCGCCGTGTGCATGGTGGGCGCGGCCACCATCATCGTGGCGCTGTCGCGCTGGCAGCGCCGGAGCGAGGCCCGCGGCCGGGCGGTGCCCGCCCCGGCGGTCTCGGCCTGAGCGTGCGCGCGCCGGCGCGCGGTCAGCTCACGCGCCGCTGGGAGACGCGGTAGAGCACCGTCGCCATCACCGCGAAGCCGATCAGGCCCAGGAACTGGTAGCCCCCGTCGCCGAGGGCGCGGACCAGGTTGTGCTCGACCGACAGCTTGCCGATCGCGGCGGCCACGCCGTCGTTGGCGGACAGCAGCGCCACCACCACGCCGGCGATGGCCCCGCCGGCCACCAGGCCGGTGGCGTACAGGTTGCCGGGGCCCAGTTCGGACTCGCCCTCGGCGTGGCCCTTGCGGCTGGAGACGTAGTCCGACACACCCTTGATCGCGCCGCCCACGAAGATCGGGGCGGTGGTGGACAGCGGCAGGTACAGGCCCACCGCGAAGGACAGTGACTTGACCCCGCACAGCTCGACGGTGATCGAGGTGAACACCCCCACCAGCACGAACTGCCAGTCCAGGTTGGCCGACAGCAGGCCCTTGATCAAGGTCGCCATCAAGGTGCCCTGGGGCGCGGGGAACTTGTCCGAGCCGATGGCGTGCATCACCCCCTGCGCGCGCAACGCCTCGCTGGGGTGATCCAGGATCTGCACGGTCGCGCCGATGACCAGCGCGGCGGCCACCGAGCCGATCAGCAGGCCGATCTGCTGATAGCGGGGGGTGGCGCCGACCAGGAACCCGGTCTTGAGATCTTGCGAGGTAGCGCCGGCGTTGGCGGCGGCGATGCAGACCATGCCTCCCACACACAGGGCCATGGGCTGGTAGGCGTCGCCGGTCCAGCCCAGACCCAGGAAGATGAGGCAGGTGGCCATCAAGGTGGCGATGGTCATGCCGGAGATGGGATTCGACGACGTGCCGATGATCCCGACGATCCGGCTGGCCACGGTGACGAAGAAGAAGCCGAACACGATGATCAGGACGCCGATCAGCAGCTTGGCGAAGATCGAGGTGCCCGGAATGAAGGGCAGCGCCGCCATGACGATGATCAGACCGACGCTGCCGCCGGCCACCACGGTGATGGGCAGGTCCTGGTCGGTGCGCTTGGTGCCCGCCGTGCCGGCCCCCGCGCGCAGCGAGGCGATGCTCTCCTTGAACGAGGAGACGATGGTAGGGATGGTCTTGATCAGGGTGATGAACCCGCCCGCGGCCACGGCACCGGCGCCGATCTGGCGGATGTAGGCCCGGTAGATGGCGGTGGCCGTGCTGGCGAAGGTCTGGGTGGTCGGGTCCCAGCCGCCCTGGCCGCCGGCGGTGGCCAGGTCCTTGAGGTAGCCCAGCTTGATCAGCTGGTTGGCGATGGTGGTGGGCTCGACCAGCGAGGCCAGCAGCGGGATCAGACCCAGCCAGGCCAGGACGCCGCCGGCCACCAGCACGCCGGCGATGCGCGGGCCGATGATGTAACCGACGCCCAGGTATTCGGGTGTGATGTCGCCGTTGAGGGTGGCGGAGGGGAAATATTTGTTGGTCTGGCTGGACACCCAGGCCGGCGTCTCGGCGATGAAGCGGATCACCTTCTGTAGTACGGCGTAGACGAAGGCGAAGCCCAGACCCTGGTAGGCGATGCGGGCGAGCTCGCCCCCCTTCTCGCCGGCGATCAGCACCGAGGCGCAGGCGGTGCCTTCGGGGTAGGGCAGGTTCTTGTGCTCCTTGACGATCAGCGAGCGCCGCAGCGGCACCATCATCAGGGTGCCCAGCACGCCGCCCAGCAGGGCCAGGGTGAAGATCGTCCAGTAGGAGAAGTAGCTGGTGCCCACGCCCACGCCGGTGGCCGGGTCGGTGGCCAGGAACAGGAAGCCGGGCAGAGTGAAGACCACGCCGGCGGCGATCGACTCGCCCGCCGAGCCGATGGTCTGGACGATGTTGTTCTCGAGGATGGTCGAGCCGCCCAGCCGTTTGAGCAGCGAGATCGCCAGCACCGCGATCGGGATCGACGCCGACACGGTGAGCCCCGCCTTCAACGCGAGGTACACCGTGGCAGCCCCGAAAACGATGCCGAAAAAGGCCCCGATCAATATCGCCTTGGGTGTGAACTCGGGGACGACGCGGTCGGCAGGAATGTAGGGCTCGAACTCGGGCTCTGCGGTCGTCAGCGGCTCGGCCATGCCGCGAATTTCGCATCACCGTCTTCGACAAGCCACGTAAATAGTACGGCCGGCATGCGGGCACGGATTGACACCGCCGCGGGCTCGATGTTCTGGTCTAGCCCATGAAACGGAACCTTCTGTCGGGTTCGGGTCGTCGTGGGTTCCTCGTCGGTGCAGGTGCGGCGGGTCTGGCCGCTCTGGCGCCGCGCGCTGGGCGCGCCGCCGGCAAGGCCGGGGACATCTCGATCGGGTACGCGGCCATCACCTGGGGCGAAAAGGGTGCGCGCACCGCGATCACGGAGATCGCGCAGGCCGGCTACACCGGCATCCAGCTGCGCCTGAACATCCTCAAGGAGTTCGACAAGCCCGAGACGCTGAAGGCGGAGCTGGCGAAGGCCAAGCTGACCTTCGCCTGTCTGTCGGGCGGCGGGCCCAGCTCGGACGCGAGCAAGCGCCAGGCAGAGGTCGACAAGTTCCTCGAGGGGGTCAAGTTCGCGAAAGCGGCGGGCGCGCTGACGGTGCAGGCGACCAGCCCCCACCGCGGCGCCACGGTGACGCCGGAAGAGCTGAAGTCGTTCGCCGAGACCCTGAACGCCATCGGCAAGCGCACGGCCGAGGTGGGGATGCCGCTGGTGTTCCATCCGCACATGGACCAGATCGGCCAGAACCCCGAGGACACTGACGTCATCTTGAATGCCTCCGACCCCAAATACGTCAAGCTGCTGCTGGACACGGGGCACTGGGCGGCGGCGGGCGGCGACCCGGTCAAGGCCATCAAGGCGCACGGCAAGCGTCTGGGCATGCTGCACATCAAGGACGTCAAGGACAAAGCCGAGGGCGGAAAGAAATACGAGTTCGTGGAGCTGGGGCAGGGCAAGGTCGACTTCCCGGCGGTGTTCGCGGCGCTCAAGTCGGTCGGGTTCAAGGGCTGGGCGGTGGTGGAGCTGGATCGGGTGCCGGCGGGGCGCGCGCCCAAGGACGCGGCCGCCGCCAACAAGGCCTTCCTGGAGAAGACGCTCGGTTTCAAAGTCGGATGAAAGCGAAAGGCGGTACCACCATGTCAGGTTTGTCGACAAGGACCCTGTTTGCGGCCGGGTTGCTGGCGTTCGGGCTGAACGCCGGGGCCGGCTCGGTCTCCCGGGCGGCGGATCCCACGCCCGCTCCCACGCCGCCGGCGGCGGCGAAGCCTCCCATGCCCGAGGCACAGTTGCTGCCGGTGGGCAGCGAGGCGCCCAACTTCACCACCACCGCCCACAACGGCCAGAAGGTCGAGCTGGCCAAGCTGAAGGGCAAGCCGGTGGTGCTGTATTTCTACCCGAAGGACGACACGCCCGGCTGCACCAAGGAGGCCTGCGACTTCCGCGACGCCTGGACCAAGCTGGAGAAGGCCGGCGTGGTCGTGTTCGGCGTCTCCGGGCAGGACAACACCAGCCACAAGGCGTTCGCCGAGAAATACAAGCTGCCGTTCGCGCTGCTGCCCGACGAGAAGGGCGAGATCGCGAAGAAATACGGCGTGCCGATGGTCGACGGCAAGGCCCGCCGGATCACCTACCTCATCGGCAAGGACGGCAAGATCAAGCACGTGTGGCCCAAGGTCACCCCGGTGGGCCACGCCGGCGAGATCCTGGCCGAGGTCGAGTCCAGCAAGTCGTAGCCGCGGTCAGGGGCGGCGGCGGGGTGGGGCTGGCTCGTCGGATTTTTCTTCCAGCCCTCGCTCCGCCGCTTCCCGGCCCTCGTCGGTGAGGGGGTCTTCGCCATCCTCGTCGACGAACACCAGCTCGCCGAACTGGTCGAGCCGGTAGAGGTCGCCGGCGGCGGGGCGTGACCAGGCGCTGTCGCCGGACACGACATTCAGGCCCCAGACATTGCCGGGGGCGGGCGGTACCGGCGAGCGGGCCGATCCCAGCCGCCGCAGATCACCCATCGGGATCGCGATCTCGGTGCTGCGCCCATCCGACCCGTGCAGGCGGGTGGCGGCACGGACCCGGCACCGGAACGGTCGGGGCCGACCCGCGGATCGATCGGGCCGGTAGGTCGCTCGCACGGCTCCGGCCGCGGTCACCTCGAGGGCCACGGTTCCGCTGTCCACCGTCGCGCCGTGCACCAGCACGGTGAGCGCGGGGCCGGGCCGCGCAGCCCGTCCGCCGCCCGTGACGGCCAGGTACAGGTTCCGCGCGTCCCAGCGCACGCGCACCTCGCCCGGCGTCGGTGCCGGCTCGCCGCTCTTCAGATCGAGGAATCCACCCACCGCGGGCGCCTGCTTCCAGAGCGCTTCGTCGAGCGCGCCGTCTCGCACCGGCGCGCGGTCGGTCCGGCGGGCCAGGATCCGCTTGCGCTCGGACGGGGGCGCGGACGTGACCAGGGTCGGGTCCGGCGGGCCCGCCCCGATCAGCAGCGCCAGCAAGGTCACCGGGATCATCCGCGCGGCCGGATCTCCCACAGCCCGCGGCCGCTGGTGGAGATGCGCACGAACGACCCGTCCCGCGCCACGTACAGGTCGATGGTCTTGACCCGCGGCAGACCGGTCCCGAACCGCCGCCAGGTGCGCCCCGCGTCCAGGCTGCGGTACACGCCCACGTCGGTGGCGACGTAGAGCGTGCCGCCGGCGGCGTCGCTGGGATCGAAGCGCACCGCGCGCACGGCCACGTCGGGCAGCTGGGCGCCGGCCTCGCCGATCAGCGGCTGGAAGGTGGTGCCGCGGTCGCGGGTGATGAACAGGTGCGCGGGCGCGCTGGCCTGCGACTCCGAGCAGGTGACATAGACGTCGCCGGGGGTCGTCCCCACCGGCGGGGTGGGCGGGAAGGCCACCCCGCAGACCGCGGCGGGCGGGATCTCGCTGGAGATGGTCCAGCGCGGCTCTGCCGACTCGCCGTCGCTGGTGACCGCCACCCGCTTCTCGGCGAAGGAGAGGCCGTAGAGGCCCGGCACCGTCTGCGAGGCGGTCACCGCGCGCGGGCTGTAGGCGAACGAGCCGGTGGTGCAGGCGCCCGCCTCGCAGTGGCTGCCGGTGATCGCCCGCCAGCTGGGGGTGGCGTCGTTGCGCCACACGTTGAAGCGGGAGATGGTCAGGAACGACACCCCGCTGGGATCGGTCTGCACCGGGGCCAGACGGATCCGGCTGGAGCGCATGTCCCCGTCGGGAAACGGGATGGCCACCCCGCGGAAGTCGCCGCTGCGCAGGCAGGTCTGCGGCGTGGTGCGGACGCAGAACGAGGGCGAGTCGACCGAGGACCAGACGAACTCGCCGGCGGTCCCCTTGTTGACCGCCGCGCCCTTGCCGTCGCCGCCGGTCACCGTGGAGAAGGTCCAGCCGGGCCCGTTCTGGAAAGCCGCCATCGACCCGTTGTCCTGCAGCCCGGTCAGGAAGATGTCGGGGTTGCCGGCCACCGGGTCTCCCGAGCCGACCGTGTTGGTCAGCAAGGTGTACAGGCCCCGGTTCTCCGCCCGCCAGCTGATCATGGCGGGCGGGGCGGAGAAGACGTTGGTCGACGAGTAGATGCCGCCGTCGTTGCCCGAGTAGACGCGCAGCTGTCCGTTGACCATCAGGGCCACCGCCGCGTGCCAGTCGGGGTGGACGCCGGGGGCGGCGTTGTTCCAGGTGGGGGTGGGCGCCAGCGCGTTCACCGACCGGACGCCGCACACCTGTCCACCGAACAGCACGTGGTTGCCGTCGGTGGGATCCACCGCCACCGCCTGGTTGTAGCTGCCCTGGTTGCCCATGATGGCGTCGGTGCTGCCGCAGCCGCCGTCGGTGACCGGACCTCCGGGCGAGTCGAAGCGGCGGCCCCCGTCGACCGAGCGCAAGATCGTGGTGTGCATGCCGGTGGGATCGGTGGCCTCGACGAACACCACCGTGCGCTCCGGGTCGGCGGTGCCGCCCGCGCCGATGGTCATGCGCGCGAGCTCGGCGGCCGGCACCGGGAAGGCGCTGGCGGCGCGGCCCGAGGACCAGGTCAGGCCGCCGTCGGTGCTGCGCCACAGGTCGCCCACGCAGCCGGTGCAGCGGGGCAGGCCCGACGCCAGCCACACGCTGGCCGGGGCGGTGCCACCCAGGTAGGCCAGGCTGTAGACCGTGTCGCTGGTCTGCATGCCGACGTCGGGCAGATCGATGAGGGTGAACGAGACGCCCTTGTCCTTCGAGCGGAACAGGCCCACGTCGGTGGCGGCGAGCAGCACCGACGCGTCACCGGGATCCACCCGCAGGTCCCAGACCCGCCGGGCGATCACCTTCTGTGCGCCCGCGGCGTCGGGGTAGACGCCGGTCAACATCAGTCCATCGGTCCAGGTGCGCCCGCCGTCGTGGCTCTGGAGCAACATCGGGACGTAATAGGGGCTCAGCAGCCCGGCGTAGACAGTGTCGGGGTCGCGCGGGTCCAGCTCGACCGCGCCGGTCTCCAGCCAGTGCCAGCCTTCGCTCAGCGGTTGCCAGGTGGGGCGGTCGCTCAGGTGGTTGGTGGTCTTCCAGAGGCCGCCCGCCGAGGTGGCGACGTAGACCACGTTCGGGTCACGCGGGTCCACCCGCAGCGAATAGACCAGGCCGGACACGCGCTGGCCGGCCGGATCGGCGGCGTGAAGGTTCACCCAGGCGGGACCCTCGGCCGGCAGCTCACGGGCGTCGCGGCCGATGGAGGTCACCGCCGCATCGGGCGCGGCGATTGGACCATCGACCGGCGGAGGCGGCATCGGAGCCGGGGCGGCCGCGTCCGGCGGCGCGGGCGCCGGCCCGGGCGCACCGGGCGCACCG
>JBKPRZ010000016.1:0-6385 GCA_046734815.1 Myxococcota bacterium
GCCTCTTCGCGGGTCAGACAGATCTCGCGGGTGCTCTTGCCGATCAGCTGATCCATCGACGCCAGCCCCAGTGCCCGCAGCTTGTTGTTGTTGGCTCCCAGGTACACGCCGTTTCGATCCCGCCAGAACATGCAGTAGGGCAAGGTCTCCATCACCTGGCGCAGGACCCCGCGCTGGCGCTCCAGCTCCCGCGACGTCCGCTGGTGGGCCAGCACTTCGTCCTCGAACCGTGCCTCCAGCTCGGCCATCGACTGGTCCAGCTCGGCCCGATCTCGCACCGCCGCTTCGGCGCGCGCTTCGGCCCGCTCGAGCGCCTCGATCAAACCGTTGGTCAGCTGGACCAGCTCGCCGGTCGAATCATGGGAGTCCGTCTGCAGCCGCGGAAGCGGCCGCGCGCCCAGGGCCTGCCTCAGCTGCCGGGTGAGATCGGCCAACCGCTGGCTGAGCCCGGCGTCCGGGTTCGTACGCTGGCGGCTCGCACTTCGATTCCACATGGGGCACGATGATGGCACGATAGGGGCGGACGTAGCAGGCGTTTGCCTGGGAAAGGATGCCCCATGCCCCCAGCATCAACCGAAGCTCAGGACTGGTTTGCTTCGCGCGCCAAGCGCAACCTCGTGGGCAAAGAATGGCTGCCCGCAGCGGCGGGCCGGCAGGTCGAGGTCACCGACCCGTCGACCGGGTCGCTCCTTCTGACGACGCCAGACAGTGACCGCGAAGATGTGGACCGCGCGGTGCGGGCGGCTCGACGCGCCTTCGATGCGGGCCCCTGGCCTCGGATGACCCCCTACGAACGGTCCCGCATCTTGCTCCGGATCGCCGACGCGATGGAGGCTCATCAGGCAGAGCTTGCGCGCATCGAGGCGATAGACGCGGGCAAGCCGATCTTGCAGGCCCGTTACGTCGACGTTCCGCTGGCTCTCCACCAATTTCATTTCTACGCCGGGCTGGTCACGAAGATCGGCGGCCGGACCATCACGCCCTCATGTCCCTACATGTCGGGCACCGCTTTTCACGCTTACACGGCCAAGGAGCCGCTCGGCGTGGTGGGGCTCATCACGCCGTTCAATTTCCCGCTCCTGCTGGGCGCCATGAAGGTCGCTCCTGCGCTCGCGGCCGGCTGCACCATGGTGCTCAAGCCCGATGAGCGCGCCCCGGCCTCGTCCTTGCGTCTGGCCGAGCTGGCTCTGGAGGCCGGGCTGCCCGAGGGTGTGCTCAACGTCGTCACCGGTGGACCCGAAACCGGAAACGCCCTGGCCGCGCACCGCCTGGTCGACAAGATCGCGTTCACCGGATCCAGCGAGGCCGGGCGCTCGGTCTTGCAGGCCGCCAGCGGGAACCTGAAGAAGGTCAGCCTCGAGCTGGGCGGAAACTCGCCCAACATCATCTTTCGCGACGCCGACCTGCCCCGGGCCATCGCCGGCGCGGGCGCGGCGGCCTTCACCAACAGCGGTGAGTGCTGCGTATCGGGGGCGCGTCTGTTCGTCGAGGATGCCGTCTACGACCAGGTGGTCGACGGCGTGGCCAGCTACGCGCGCGGTCTGAAGGTCGGTCCGGCCGGCGACGAGAGCACGCAGCTGGGCCCGGTGATCACCCAGGAGCACATGGACCGGGTGCTGGGGTATCTGGAAGGCGCCCGCAGCGGAGGGGGACAGTTCGTGACCGGAGGCGGCCAGATCCGGCGCCCCGGCTATTTCCTCGAGGCGACCGTGGTGGCGGGCGCGCGCCAGGAGTCGCCCTTCATGGCCGAGGAGGTGTTCGGACCGGTGGCCAAGGTGGTGCGCTTCAAGGACCTGGACGAGGTGGTCCAGCAATCCAACGACTCGCCCTACGGACTGGCCGCGGGCGTGTGGACCCAGGACGTCAGCCGCGCCCACCGGGTCGCGGCCGCCCTGAAGGCGGGCACCGTCTGGGTCAACTGCTACAACGTCTTCGACACCGCCCTGCCGTTCGGCGGCTACAAGCAATCCGGCTGGGCCCGCGAGAGCTGCCCCGAAGCGCTCGATCTGTACCTGGAGACGAAGACGGTCTGCCTGGCCTTGTGAGCGATCGGCTCCCAGCGACCGGCGCAGTCTGCTGCGCAATCGCGGCCTCAAGCCCTGCGGACGCGTGCCGATGAGAAGCACGCAGCTTCGCACCTCCGGACCCAGGTGGACGTCACCGGGCCGCGGTCCGAGAACGAAAGGGTACCCATGAGTGAGTCGACCTGGGAGCCGGTCATCAATTCGTCGGAGCGGGTCGCCTGGACCATCGAGAGCGTCCTTCCCGCGGATGCGAAGTTCGACTTCAAGCGTCCGCTCCTGCCGGACTCGCTGGCCAACGTGGCGGGCATTGCCTGTCTGAACGAGAGGGAGCGGCTGACCCTGAACCACATCCGCGGCAACGCCTACCTCTATCTGTTCAGCTTCGTCGAGGAGTACATCATCGCCACCGTCATCAACCACGCCAACGCGGAGATCTTCGGCGACCACCGCGAGCTGCGGGCGCTGCTGAGGTTCGCGGAAGAGGAAGTCAAGCACCAGGACATGTTCCGCCGGGCCGTCCGCCTGTTCGAGGCCGGGTTCGGTCACCGCTGCGAGGTGATCCCCAATCCCGAGGCGGTCGCCGAGGTGATTCTCAGCCACAAGCCGATGGCGGTGCTGCTGATCACCTTGCACCTCGAGATCATGACCCAGCAGCACTTCGTCGAAAGCTTCCGACGGGGGACCGCGGAGGAGCTGGATCCGCTGTTCCGGGAGCTGCTGCGGCATCACTGGCTCGAGGAGGCGCAGCATGCCCAGATCGACGTGCTCGAGCTTCACAAGCTCAGCGCCGACGCGACGCCGGAGCTGCGCGCACAATCGCTGGAGGACTACATAAAGATCGTGACCGCTCTCGACGGGCTGCTCCACCAGCAGGCCGTCAACGACGTCGCCAGCCTGGCCAAGGTGCTGGGCCGGCGCTTCACCGAGGCCGAGCACCAGGAGATCCTGAACGCGCAGTCGAGCGCTTACCGGCGGACCTTCGTCGGACTCGGGCTCAGTAACCCCAGGTTCGCCGAGGAGCTCGAGCGGCTGACCCCCGATGGGGCGCGGCGGGTGGCCGAGCTGCGGGCCAAGTACCCCGCCTAGGATGGACTTCGTCGACAAGTTTTTCGAACGGATGATCCAGAACCTCGGCGCTGAACGGGCCCGTCGGTGCATCGACGAGACGCTCGCCGCGATCGGGATGCGGGAGCTGCGCACGGCGGACGAGGTGCTCGTCTTCGCCGACGAGCTGACCAAGCGCGGGGGACTGTTCCAGGTGATCGGAGGCGCCCTGCGCGTCCAGGCCATCTTGCGTGGCGCCGGCCAGGACTCGAACGCCCGGAACCGCCCGCGCGCGAAGCAGCGGGCCTGAGGCGCTCGGTGTGATGCGGGTCGGACGAGGCGCTTGCTGGCCTGGCGTGCGACTGGTAGAGCGAGGGCTCGCGCTCAGGACGGCACACAGGAGACGACCATGGACAAGATCGTGCACTTCGAGATCCCGTTCGACGACAAGAAGCGAGCGATGAAGTTCTACTCCGAGGTCTTCGGCTGGAAGCTGACCGACATGGCAGAGATGAGCTACGTGATGGCGGAGACGGTCGCCGTCAACGACAAGCGGATGCCAGCGGAGCCGGGGGCGATCAACGGCGGCCTCTTCCAGCGCCCGAAGGAGGCTCCCCAACCGGTCATCTACGCGGGGGTCGAGTCGGTGGATGCGTCGATCAAGAAGGTCCAGGCCGCCGGCGGCAAGGTCGTGACTCCCAAGACTCCCATCCCTGGCATGGGGGCATACGCCCGGGTGGTCGATCCCGAGGGCAACGTGATCGGCCTGTTCGAGGGGGCCTGAGGGCAGCTCTGAAGCCGGGGGCGTCGCTTCGTCGTCGTCGCCCGGATGTCACCAGGTTGAAGCGCAATCGCGGCCGCCGCTGCACAGTCGGATGACCACGATCCGGGGGTGAAGCGCTGGCTGCCGGCCCCCGCGGCGGGGGCGCTCGTCGTCGTGGGGGTGGTCGGGGCGGTGCTGGCCGGCGAGCGGGTGCCGGCGGAGGAGGCGGTCGACTTCCAGCGCGAGATCCTCCCTCTGTTGCGGGCGGCCTGCGGTGACTGCCACGGCCCTGCACGGGCGAGGGGCGGGTTGCGGGTGGACCGGCCGGACAGCCTGGCCGCTGTGGTGCGACCCGGGTCGGCGGATGCCAGCCCGCTGGTCCGCCGGCTGATGGGGCTGGACGGGCAATCCCGCATGCCGGCCGGGGGACGGGCGCTGCCCGCCGCCGGGATCGAGCGCATCCGGCGCTGGATCGACCAGGGGAGCCCGGGGCTGGCCACCGCGGGTGCGCACTGGGCGTTCGTGGCTCCGCGGCCGCCCGCGATGCCGGCGGTGCGGGCGTCGAGCTGGGTGCGCAACCCGATCGATCGCTTCGTGCTCGCCCGCCTCGAGGCCGCCGGGCTGGCGCCCGCTGCGCCGGCCGACCGGGCCACGCTGTTGCGGCGGGTGACCCTGGACCTCACCGGCCTGCCGCCGACCCTGGCCGAGATCGATGCCTTCCTCGCCGACGGCAGCCCCGATGCCTACCAGCGGGTGGTGCAGCGGCTGCTCGATTCGCCCCGCTTCGGCGAACGGTGGGCGGTGCCCTGGCTGGACGGCGCCCGCTACGCCGACAGCAACGGCTACGAGAAGGACGCGCGCCGCGAGATCTCGGGTCGCAGCGGCTGGCGGACTCGAGCGTGGCGACGCCCGGGAACCAGCGCGCGGGCCACCGGATGCCGGCGATCAGGGCGGAGCGGCCAGCTCGCGGGTGGTGGCCACCCGCAGGTGGCCGATGTAGTGCGCGTCGGTGCCGCTCACGCGGGCCGTGCGGTAGACCCCCCAGTGCATGTTCTGGGTGCCGCCGCCCCAGGTGCCCAGGTGAGCCACCGTGGATCCGTCGGCGAAGCGCTGCTGCTCACCGTCGATCCACAGCTCGATGGTGCCGGCCTGCCCGGTGCCGTAGACGATCTTCATGAGGATGGTGAACCAGCGATTCAGGATCTGCGGGTGGGTCCAGAACGCCTTGCCGCCCGGATCCAGCAGCCGCATCGTGTTCGCGTCCACGCGCAAGCAGAACGGCACATTCTCCTGGAAGTTGCCGTAGGACTTCTCCTGGAAGATGTTGCGCCACTCCTGTCCGGGGTTGGCGATCTCCAGCTTGGCCCGCCAGCCCACCCAGACGGTCGCGCCGTTCTTCAGGATCCCCTTGTCCATGTCGAACTCGCCGCGCTCCTTGTCGTCGTTGCTGTCGACCGCGCGCAGTCGCACCACCCGCCCCTCGCCCGGATCGTCGAACCAGGAGATGTCACCCGACGGGTGCGACTGCACCAGCCCGGGCAATGGATCGCGCAGCTCGAACAGCAGGCCCGGGGTCTCGCTCGCTCCCGTCGGCGGCCCATCGACGGTCGGACCGGTCGGCGGGGCGTCGGGCGAAAGGGGCGGGCTGGCGTCGGGCGGCGGCGGCTCCGCCGGATTGCCCGCTGCTCCTCCGGTCGCCTCGCCCCCAGCGCCGCCGCTCCCCGGCGCCGGTGCTCCCGACCGGCCGCCGGCACCGGCGCCGGCGGTTGCGGTTGGCGGCTGGTTCGGCGGAGGCGGGTCTGACTGCGGGACCTGGCAGGCTGCCAGCACCAGCGCCGCGCCGGACAGAGCGGGCAGCAAACGGCGCGAGCGCGTTTTCGACTGACCCGACTTCATCGACCTCTCCTCGGCCGGAGGGAATGAGGACCGCACTCGCCCGAGCCTACCGAGGATCCCGGGCGGGGGAATCACCCGGAAGGGGTACGGCTCGGTCGTGCGAGAGGGTCCGATTCTCGAGCGCACAGACACGGGATTCCCGGCCCGGCGCGCGTGCTACGGATCCGGCAGCAGAACCTCGGTCGGCACCACCATGCGCGCCCGGGACGGGGTCTCCCAGAACATCCGCACCACCGACCAGCCGGTGCGGTGCAGGTACTCGAGCGTCACCGCGTAGTCCTGGCCGGCTTGCAGATTGATCGTGCCGCTGTGATCCTCCGGCGCCTGGTTCCGCCAGTCGTCGATGACCAGCGTGGCGCCGATCCACAGGCGGCACCCGTCGCCGGAATGCACGGTGAAGGTGTGGGTCGCCGACTCGCGCGCGCGCAGCCAGCCGGTCCAGCGTACCGTGAATCCCGAGAACGTCAGGCTCGGGTCGGGCGGGTCGTTGGCCCAGGCGAAGTCCACGATCGGATCGATCCGCTGAAAGCGTTGCGTGTTGAAGTTGTCGCCGTCGTAGTAACGACCGCGCAGGCCGGTGAGCGGCCCGTCCGCCGAGCCGTCCGGCACGACCGCATCGCCGCCTGCGCCGCCGTCGGTGGGCTGCCCCCGGTCCGCC
>JBKPRZ010000017.1:0-5172 GCA_046734815.1 Myxococcota bacterium
GGGTGGTGCGGGCGGCTCACGCCAGCGCCGCCGCGGCCGCGGGCGCGCCGCTGGCGGGCGTGACCGTGTCGGTGCGCGGCGGCCCCTCCGGCACCACCGACGCGAACGGCGTCTTCACCCTCCAGGGCCTGGCGCCCGGCATGGCGACCGTGCATCTGTCCGGCCCGGGCCTGCTGCCCGACGACGAGGTGCTGGTCATCCCCGCCGACGGCGAGGTCTCGGTCGACCTGCAGCTGCGCCCGGTCGAGGCCTCCCGCCTGGCCACCATCACCGGCCTCGTGCGCGCCGAGGACGGCAAGCCGGTGACCGCGCGGATCTCGGTGCTGGAGCTGGAGCTGGTCAGCCAGGCCGACGCCCGCGGCCGCTTCCGGCTGGAGGTGCCCGCCGGCCGCTACACCGTGGTGATCGAAGCGCCCGGCCTGGTGGCCCAGCGCAAGACTCTGACCGTGGGCGCCGGCGAGCACAGCATCTACAACCTCGACCTGCAGCGCGAGCCATGAGGCGGCGCGCGTTCCTGCTGGCCGCGTTCCTGGCCTGCCGGCGCGAGGCCCCGGCCCCGCCGCTGCCTCCCCGCTCCGCGCTGCCGACGCCCACCGTCCCCACCTTGCCATCCGCTGCTGCCACGGCCCCGTCGGTGCTGGCGGTCGTCGAGGCCCAGGGCACCGTCTGGCGCACGGACGCCGCCGGCAAGAAGGGCGACGCCGCCGATCTGGCCGCCGGCGACAGCCTCTCGTCGGGCACGAACAGCCGGGCGGTGCTGCGCCTGCGCGACGGCCGCGAGCTGGTGCTGGAGCCGCAGACCCGCCTGCGCATCAAGTCCGCGTCCGACGGCCGCCTCGAGGTCGAGCTGCAGGAGGGTCAGATCCTCTCGCGCAGCGGCGCGCCGGCCAGCGGCCCGGCGCTGGAGCTGACGGTGCTGACCCCGCTGGGCATCACCCGCGTCCCCGCCGAGGCCGGCCAGGCGAAGATCGCCCTGGGCGGCTCGGGCGTGCAGATCGACGTGGGCGTCGGTCAGGTCGCCTTCCTGGATCGCACCGGCCGCGAGGTGACCGCCTCGGCCAACGAACGCATCGAGGTCAGCGTGGGCGGCGTGCAGCTGATGCGCGCGCCGGCCCAGCACCGCGCCGCCGAGGTCGTCTTGCCCACCCAGCGCGGCCTGCGCATCTACGCCGACGACCTGTCGCGCGTGACCCTGTCCTGGCCGCCCGAGCTGACCGACGCCGACGTGGAGGTCTCCCGCGACGCCACCTTCAAGCGCCTGCTGCCGTTCGAGCGCGGCGGCCTGGGGCAGGCCACGGTGTCCGCTCCCAGGCGCGGCGACCTGTACTGGCGCGTGCGCAGCGGCGCCTCGGCGCTGGTCGGGCAGGCGCGCTTCTCGCCCGCCCCGCGCCGGTCGCTGCTGGACCTCCGCCACCCCGAGAACGTCGTCGACGATCGCGGCCAGGTCACCACCGTGTATTTCCAGGGCGTGCGGCCGGCCATCACCTTCGCCTTCACCCCCACCCCCGACGCCGACCGCTACCGGCTGCGGGTCTACCGGCCGGGCGCGCTGGAGGTCCCGCTGCTGGAACGCGAGGTGCGCGACACCCGCTGCTCGATCGAGGCCGACGCCCTGGACGAGGGCAACTACCTGTGGCACGCGCAGGCGCTCGACCGCAGCGGCCAGCAGCTGGGCGGCGGCCGCATGAACAAGCTGACCCTGGCCTACGACAACTCGGTGACCAGCCTGGCCATCGCCACCCCGCGCCTGCAGGGCAAGGAGGTGGAGGTGTCCGGTGTGGCGCCGCTGGGCAGCCGCCTGTACGTCAACGGCGCGCCCGTGACCGTCGACGACAAGGGCCGCTTCTCCACGCGCGCCACGCGCGCGCGGGCGCTGGTGTTCCGCCTGGTCGGCAAGAACGGCGCCGAGAGCTACTGGGTGCGCAACATGCGCCCGCGTTCCTGACCCTCGCCGAACAGCGGCCGCAACCCGGGCAGGCGCGGGCGGCCCTGCAGCGGCAGGCGCGGCGACCCCGCCAGCTGCAACCAGGCCCAGCTGGGCTGGGGCTCGGGCAGGTCGACCATGAAGCCGGCCCCGTGCTCCAGCCAGGCCCGGTACACGTCCACCTCCGCCAGCAGCCGGCCGGCGGCGTCGAACACCTGGGCGGTCTCGCGATCCCCGATCGGCTCCTGGCCCGGCCGCACCACGTGCCCCAGCGACAGCTGCCCATCGGCCGACACCACCGCCGACCGGTAGGGCCTGTTCAGCACCGGCGCGCCGGCGACCAGGGCGCCGGACTGGGTGCGGATCAACGTGCGCCGGCGGGCCAGCTCGGCGTAGGTGAAGTCGCTGATCCAGGTGGGGCTGCAGTAGCCCATCAGGTCCTTCAGACGCCTGGGCATCAGCGCGCCGTTGCGGATGTCCAGCCCGGGCACGCCGACGCCGCCGTCGCTGTACGGGAACGTGCGGTCGACGTCCTCGGGCTGCAGCTCGCTGCACGGCGAGGGCGAGTGCGAGCGGCCGTGCTGGTGGCCCAGCTCGTGGGCCAGCGTCTCGGCGGCGATGCCGCCGGAGTAGCCCACCCCCACGCTCACCTGTTGCGGGGCGCTGGGGCGGGTGGGGCGAAACGAAAGGCCCGCCACGCAGGCGCCCTGGCAATACTCGCGGAAGCTGGCCGCGGGCGCGATCAGCCCGTAGTAGTGCCAGTCCGCGCCCCGGCCCTCGTCCTGCCGGAAGTTGCGCATCCCCTCGACCAGGTTGGGCCACCCCACGCCCTCGCGATCCACCTGCAGCTCGCCGGCGTCGACCGGCGGGCCCACCTCGACCTTCACTTCGCGGGTCGGGTACTGCGCCTGCAGCACGTCGTGCAGCGCCTGGACCTGCGCCGGGGACACGTCGGGCAGGCGATCCGACCCGTCGGCCTGATACGAGATGGGCACGAACTTGACCTGCAAGGTGCCGGTCTCGATCGCACCCAGCTGCAACGCGCCCGCCGCGGGCACGCTGCTCTTGCCGCCGCCGGGGCAGCTGCTGCCCAGGTCCAGGTCCAGGCGCACCTGCGTGTCGGTGCGCATCTGCTCGGCCGGCACCACGAAGTTCAAGGTGGTGGCGGGGTCCTCCTCGTCCGAGTCGCGCGTGGCGCTGAGGCTGGCCGCCACGCTGAAGCTGCCGCCGGCGGACGCGAGCGTCAGCCGCCCGGCGAGGTTGCCCGGGCGAGGCGCGCCCACGTAGCGCAGCAGCGCCTGGAAGACCGTCTTGCGACCGGCGATCACGGGCGCGTTGCGGGTCGCCACCGGCTGGCCGTCCTTCAGCAGCCGCACCTGCACGGCCTGGTACAGGGCCAGGTCCCGCAGCTGCATGCCGCAGGCGTGTGGCTCGGGCACCGGACCGGTGCCCGGCTGCGCGGGCGGGGCGGCCGGCGGCGGTGCTGGCGGCGGAATCATCATCGGCGGCGGCGGCGTGGGTGGCGGGGACACCGGCACCGGCACCGGCTGCGGGGTCATCGGCGACGGCGCCAGGCCGCTGCCGGGCACCGGTACGCGCCCGCCGCCGTTCGATCCGCTGCCGTTGCCGGACAGCTGGCCGGTGCAGGCCAGCGCCAGCGGAAGGATCACGAGCGCGCTTCTGGTACGAACAGCTACCATGACGCGCATTAGATACCGGATCGCGCGGCCAGGGAACACCGCGCGCGAGCAATTGGATCGTTGCTGCAAGGCAGGTCCAACGCGGCATCGGGTCCGTCGAGTCGGCGCGCAGTCCGGCGGCGGCACGCCGACGGTGGGCGGCTGTGGGCCGTCCGGGGGCGGCGGCTCACCGGCGGCCACGGTGTGCATCCGGAGGCGGTTCCGTTCGTATACTTAAGGCAGTGGGTTCCGGGCGCGCGCGTGAGGCCGAAGGACAGGAGGGCGCGCGCATTCGCCGCGCCACCAGCGAGACAACGTTGCCGGAGGCGGAGATGACGGTGGCCGCACGGCAGGTGAGCCGGCTGGGCGAATACCACCTGTTGCGGAAGATCGGCCAGGGCGGGATGGGCGAGATCTTCCTGGCCAAGCGGATCCGCGCCGGCGGCTTCGAGAAGACCTTCGCCGTCAAGCGCATGCTGGACTCGCTGGCGGGCTCGCCCGAGTTCGTGGCCATGTTCTTCGACGAGGCCCGGCTGGCCGCCCAGCTCACCCACCCGAACATCGCCCAGATCTACGACTTCGGGGTGGCCGACGGGCACCACTACATCGCGATGGAGCACATCGCCGGTGAAGACCTGAACACGGTCATCACCCACCTGCGCGACCAGAAGATCGAGGCCCCGGTGGGCATCGCCCTGCGCATCGGCATCGACGTCTGCGCCGGGCTGGAATACGCCCACACCCTCAGCGAGGACGGGCGGCCGCTGAACATCATCCACCGCGACGTCTCGCCCGCCAACATCATGATCAGCTACCAGGGCGTGGTGAAGCTGCTGGACTTCGGCATCGCCAAGGCCACCTCGCGGGTCAGCGAGACCCGCACCGGCAGCCTCAAGGGCAAGCTGTCGTTCGTCGCGCCCGAGCAGATCCGCGGACTGCCCGCCGACCCACGCGCGGACCTGTTCTCGTTCGGCATCGGTCTTTACGGCCTGCTCACGCGCCGGCACCCCTTCCGCCGCGAGTCGGAGCTGGCCACCATGCACGCCATCACCCAGACCGACGCGCCCGACCCGCGCCAGTTCCGCCCCGACCTGCCGCTCGAGCTGGTGGCCATCCTTCAGAAGGCGCTGGCGCGCGATCGCGAGGAGCGCTACTCCAGCGCCGCGGAGATGGCCCAGGCCATGAAATACGCCCTGGCCCAGCTGGCGCCCGGCACCGGCACCGCCGAGCTGGCCGAATGGCTGGTGGGCCTGTTCGGCCGGCCGCGCGTGCAGCAGCGCAGCCGGGTGCCCACCGTCAGCCATATCGACGTCTCGCGGCTGATGACGCCTCCGACCCAGTCGTCCGGCTCGAGCTCCGGCGTCGAGCCGGTGGTCACCGCGTCGCCGCCGCTCACCCCCGCTGCGGCCCCCGCCCGTCCCTGGTGGCGCGGCCCGGTGTCGGTGGTGATGGCGCTGGGCGCTGGCGCCGGCGTTCTGGCCCTGGCCGGCCATCCGCTGCGGTCGCCTCCCGCCGCACTGGTCTCTCCCCCCGCGCGCGTCGTGACCACGCCGATGCCCGCACCCACGC
>JBKPRZ010000018.1:0-10835 GCA_046734815.1 Myxococcota bacterium
GCGTGGTGGTGCCGGCCAGACCGCCGCCGGTCGCACCGGCGTCGGGGCTGGCGTCGGGTGCGGCGTCAGGCGCGGAGGCCCCGCCGTCGCCGGGGCTGTTCAGCTCGTCGAGCGCGCGCTCGACCACCGCCAGCCAGGCCAGCCAGTTCTCCTCGGCGAAGGGGATCACCTGGTCGTCGGTGATGCCAAAGCTGTTGCCGCCCAGCTCGACCACCATGGTGCTGCCGAAACGCGTGCGGAACCAGTCGAACGCGCCGCCGCCCTGGCCGCGCCCCAGGTTGAAGCCGGGGCGGGCGGGGTAGCTGGTCCCGTACAGGCCGCGCAGGGTGAAGGAGTACAGCTCGCACAGGGCGCGGTTGCGGTCGTGGTCGGGCGGCGGAGCGGTCGTGTAGGCGAACGGGATCATCACCTGCGCGCCGTTCGAGTGGTAGTCGAAGAACAGCAGCGGGCGGGCCAGTGACTGGATCAGCTTGGCCACCGCCTGGCTCTCCGGTTCGGAAAAGGCGCCCTTGCCGGGGAAGTTGGCGGCGGGGCAGGGGACGTCGGCGGTGCCCGCGCCCCAGGCGGTCTCGTAGTTGCGGTTGAGGTCGACGTTGCAGGCGGGGTTCAGGTTCTTGCGCTGCAGCCGCCGGCCGTCGAAGGTGGCCAGGTAGCCGTCGGGGTTGTTGACCGGGTTGATGATGATGTCCAGGCTGTCGACCACCCGGGTGACCCGCTTGTCGACGCCGTATTGCCGGACGAGCGCGTCGGCCAGGCCCATGGCCACCACCGGGCTGGCCCATTCACGCGCGTGCTGGGTGCCCACCACCACCACGCTCGGCCGCACCGCCGGATCGGGCGCGCCGGAGATCCGCAGCGCCCGGATGGGGCGGCCCTCGATCGACCGGCCCAGCTCCACCACCCGCGCCCGTCCCTGCGAGGCGGCTGCCAGCTCGTCGAGATACGCATCGATCGCCGACAGCGGCTGCACCTGCGCGAAGTAGGGCCCGAAGATCCCCAGCTGGCCGCTGGCCAGGGGAAGGGTGCCGGCCGGGCGCACGGAGTCCAGCCCGTCGACCCAGGCCTGCACGTCGCGCCCGTCCACGCGCAGCGGGATGTGCAGCGCGCGCAACGCTTGCAGGGTGGCGGGCGCGACCACCAGGGTGTGGGACACCAGCGCCGGGTCGTGCGGCTCGAGCACGTATTCGGCGTGGTTCCAGATCGCTTCGACGTCGGCGGCGTCGCGCGGCTGCGCGATGACGTAGCGGTGGTCGCGGTAAGGGCGATCGCGCAGGGGCGCAGCGGCCGCCAGCTGCGGTCGGCCCAGCCAGGCCGCCAGCGCGAAAAGCAGGATTCGCCTCACGGGATATTTGTGCCCTTTTACCTCGACACCCCGCCAGCCGTCCGGGGACAACCGCGTGAAAATCGGGAGCGGACCCCGGCGCATGACACAGAACAGGCGCGTCGTGTGGGCGAAGCGCCGCACACCCGTTGCATAATGATGTTCCCTCCTCGTGACCTCGCCCGAGTTCCCAGAATGGGTGGTTCCCATGGCCGCCACGCTCACACAGGAGCGCTTCACCGGCCCCGACTGGGTGTTCGAGCGCAAGTACGACGGTATCCGCCTGCTGGCCTTCAAGCGGGGCGGTGACGTGCGGCTGTTCTCGCGCAACCGACTGCCGCAGCACTGCCCGTCCGTCGCGGCCGCGCTCGCGCGCCTGCCCGTGCGCGACGCGATCTTCGACGGCGAGGTCAGCTGGGACGGCCGCACCTACCACCTGTTCGATCTGCTGTGGGTCGACGGCGGCGAGACGATGTCCGCGCCGCTCGAGCAACGGCGGGCGCGGCTGAGCGCGCTGCCGCTGGCCGATCCCCTGCAGCTGGCCGAACGCCTGGACGACCCGCAACCGTGGGAGCGCGCCGCGCGCGAGGGCTGGGAGGGCGTGATCGCCAAGCGCCGCGATTCACGCTACGAGCACCGCCGCTCGCCGCACTGGCTGAAGATGAAGTGCGAGGCCAGCCAGGAGCTGGTGGTCGGCGGCTTCACCGATCCGCAGGGCAGCCGGGTGGGCCTGGGCGCGCTGCTGGTCGGCTACTTCGACGGCGAGGACCTGGTGTTCGCGGGCAAGGTGGGCACCGGCTTCGACACGCGGCTGCTGCTGGACCTGCGCGCGCGCCTGGACGCGCTGGCGGTCCCGGCCTGCCCCTTCACCCGCGCCACCGGCCTGCCGCGCCTGCGCGCCCACTGGGTCCGGCCCGAGATCGTCGTGCAGGTGGCCTTCATCGAGTGGACCACCCACGGCAAGCTCCGCCACCCCCGCCTCACCGGCGTGCGCTTCGACAAGCCCGCCCGCGACGTCGTGCGGGAGTCGTGACGGGGGCGGGGCATGACTGCATGAAAACGTTTGCACTCTTCGTCCCCGAAGGTGACGGAAGTCGCATACCGGGGCATCATGGGCCCCCTTAACCCGGCCTGGCCGCGGCGCCGGGTGAGACCCAACTGGCTTTGCAAGGTGCTCGCCCCATGAAGCTCGACACCGCCCTGTCTCGTCTCCTGCTGCTCGGGGGCTGCCTCTTGCTGTCGGCCGCCGGAGGCTGTCAGTTCGACCAGGGCGGGACGGGATTCACGGCGGTCTCCGACAGCCCGGACGGGCCGCCGCCAAGGCCGGCGTCCCCGAACGCGACGAACCCGTCGGCCCCCGGCGCGGCGAATCCCTCCGCCCCCGTGAATCCATCCTCGCCAGACGCCGGCCCCTACGCCCCGCCGTCGCCGGACGGCGGCTCGACGGGATCGTCCGTTGCGGATGCCGGTGGCGGTGCGCCTGGCCCGACACCGCCCCCTCCGTCTCCGCCCGCGCAGACGCCGCCGCCCGCGACGTCCCCGCCACCGTCTTCACCGCCGCCCGCCCCGACGCCGCCGTCCGCTGGCCCGGGCGCTTCGGGCTGTCCCGACGATCCCGACCTGGTGCTCTGCCTGGGCTTCGAGGGCCGCGCCGTCGACGAATCGCCCGCCCACTTGCCCATCGAGGGCACGCCGCTCGGCTTCGAGCCCGGCCCCTCCGGCCAGGCCGCGCGCCTGGGACCGGGCGGGCACCTCACCATCGCCGAGACACCGGTCCTCGATTCGCAGACCATCACCGTGCAGGCCAGCGTGCGCCCGGCGGCGCTCGGCCGCACCATGACCGTGGTCGAGAACCCCGGCCAGTACAGTCTGGTCATCATGGCCAGCGGATCGGTGATGTGCGGCGCTGGATCCAACGGCCAGCTGCTGCAACCGCGGGCGGTGCTCGCCGGCATCTGGACGCAGCTTCGGTGCGTGTTCGAGGATGGCCGCGTGACCTTGTGGGTCGACGGCCAGCTGATGGCAGCAACCTTCGTCGGACCGCTGAACACCAGCCGCACCGCCGGCCTGCACATCGGCTGGGATGACGACCCGCCGCGCCCGTACGAGGGTCTCATCGACGACCTCCGCATCTGGCGCACGGGCCGCCCCCCGCGCTGACCACTATCGGCGGCGGCCGGGCTGACGGCTTTTCAACGGCGGCCGCGCACCACCTGCCACGCGCCCGCGGGCAGCCGCACCGACGCGCAGACGGGCTCGCCCTTGTCGCTGGTGCCCGCGACGTGGACCTCGAGGCGCGAGCCCGGAGCGGCCAGAGCCTGCTTCACCTGGGCCGCCGTGATGTCCATCAGGGGGATCTTCGCCCGCCGGTTCCAGGGCGTGTTCTTCTGCCCGGCTCGTTCGCCGACGTTGATGTACACGAACCGCTGCGCGGGCGGGCCCTGCGTGAAGGGACCCAGGAAAGTGGGCGCCCCGCCCGCCCGCGGCGGGCCGATCCGCACCGCGAAATCGAACACCGTTCGCGTCGCCGAGACCGAGCTCGCCGCCACCAACTCCCCCGCCCCGCGCTGCAGTTTCAGAAGCACGCCCGACAGGGGCTTCTCGATCACGATCCGCACCGGCAGCTCGGGGTCCGCGGCCATCGCGTGATGTTATCACCCCGACGGGGAACCCCCGGAGCGGGGGCGCGTGTAACGGTCGGCCGCGCGCGAGGACCGGCGGACCCGGAGGTGGACACGACATGCGGCGAGAGCTTCGAGCGGCAAAGTGGCGCCGCGCCGGCACCCGCCCGGCCGTGATCGCGTCGGTGATCGCGTCGACGCTGGCGTGGGGCAGCTGCTCCGACCTGCGCAGCACGCCGGAGCCAGCGACCGCGGCCGACGGAGGTGGCGACTCCAGTCGACCCGCCGCCCCGCCGCCGGACGTGGCGCCCTCGTCACCCGCCAACGGATCCGTCCCGCCCACCGACGGATCCGCAGCGCCCGCCGACGGATCCGTCCCCGCCTCCCAGGGATCCGTCCCGCCCACCGACGGATCCGCAGCGCCCGCCGACGCACCCACCGCCGGCGACGGGCCTCCTTCCCCCGTCGATTCATCCAGGGCCCCGGCCGATGCGCCCGCGCCGCCCCCGGACCTGTCGCCGCCACCGATCGACGCGCCCCTGGCCCCGGACCGTGCGCCCCCGCCGCCCCCCGACGCCCCCGTCTGCACCGGCGAGGGCGCACCTTGCCCGACCGGGAACCCGTGCACCACCGGCGCGTTCGTCTGCAACGGCGGCGTCCGCGTCTGCATGCCGAGCAACCGCCCCGAGGCCACCCGCTGCGCCGATCCCAGCTGCGGCGGCCGCGACCTCACCACCTACGCCTGCCGGGGCGACCGCTGCGAGCCCACCACCACCCGCTGCCCGGGCCGCTGCGCCTCCGCCGTCGCCAGCTGCGAAGCGTGCGGCGGCTCCGGCGAGCCCTGCTGCGAGACCCCCACCGCCCCCTGCCGCGGCTCCAGCCTGACCTGCCAGGCGGGCCGCTGCATGCCCTGCGGTGCCCTGGGCCAGGCCTGCTGCCCCTCGGGCTGCAACGGCGGCTTCCCCTGCGAGGGCGGCACCTGCGTCTGCGGCGGCAACGGCCAGCCCTGCTGCCCCGACGATCGCTGCCAGCTGGCCTCCCAGGTCTGCCTCTCCAACCGCATGCCCGGCCGCACCCCCACCGACCCCCCCGTCGACCCCACGCTGGAGGGCCGCTGCTGGCCCTGCGGCTTCGTCCAAGGCAACCCCTGCTGCGCCGGCGACACCTGCATGGACCCCCAGCTCTTCTGCGCCGACCGCGGCGACGACGGCATCCGCCGCTGCGGCCACTGACCCGCGCGCCCGCCCTACGGCCGATCCGAGCGCTCGCCCCTGATCGCCGCCCCCGCCGCTTCCAGCTCCAGCGCCAGCGCCGAGATCTCCGCACACTCACGCAGCCGCGCCGTCACCCCCGCCGCCGACACATCCACCAGCGGCGCCGCCGGCGGCGCGTGCGCAGACAGCTCCGCCAGCCGCCGCAGCCGCGCATCGATCTCCTCGGCATTCAGGGGGAGTTCGTGCTCAGCTCTTGCCACGCCTGCCCTCCAGCGCCGCCAGGTTCTGGATGTCGACCAGGTCCTGCGGTCGCCCCGCGGTCAGTTTCAGGGTGATGAGGTCTTCCCGCGGAACCACCCAGATCTCCCTCCCCGCCCCAGGGCAGCCGCTCGCGCCGCGCCCAGACGGGCGCTGCCGCTGAGGGTGTGGTTCAGCTTCTGCGCGGCCTTGCGCAGCCAGGGCTCGAGGTCGGCGGTTCTCACCGGTTCGGTCGCCAGACTCATGGCTCACTTTCCCTCTCGACGAAGTGGTACCGGGCTTCCACGTGCGTGGTCTCCGACTCGGCGACGTCCCGCGGATCCATCGCCGCGACCAGGTCGGCGCGGGCCAGGACCAGCAGGCCTGCCTTGTGCGCGGCGATCAGCTGGCGCTTGAATGCGTCCAGCGGCATGGCGGTCAGCGCGGGATGGGTGCGCAGTTGCTGCCACAGCCGGGAGATGAAGACCTTGCGGCGGCCGAATACACCCTCCGTCGCCGTCGATGCCGACTGCCGGACCAGAGCCGCCAACGCCTGCAGGTCCAGCGCGCTCGCGACGGGCTCAACCTGCGGCGGGGACTCGGTTCGACCGCTTGCAAGCGGCGTCGGCGCAACGCTGTCGGCGCCGGAAGTCGTTCCGGGGGATTCGATCGCCGGCGCCGCCGGCGGAATTTCCGTCCAGGTGTCCCGGCCGGAGAGCCAGCGGCGGGTCAGGGCTTCCTTGAGACTCCGCAGATCGGGGCGCACCGCCTCCACCTGCCGGGCCGCCAGCAGACCGAGCAGCCGCGCGGGTGAACGCTGCGCGGTCCGACCGATGATCCGCACCAGAAAATGCGCCTGGATCTCTGGCGGAGTTTCCTTCGGCTTCCCGGGCAGGTCGAGCTGCGACCACACCAGCGCGTCGCAGGTGGCGCTCCAGGGCGGAGGAGATCCTTTGCGCCAGAGGTGCCGCGCGCGGGCCACCACCGCGGCTGCCCAGGCGCGGTGATCACCACCGAGCCGCGCGTGCGTGCGCGAGTCCGTGGCGGCGATTCCGAGACCGAGCCCGGGCAGGATCTGATCGTAGATCTGTCTCCAGGGGGTGACCGCCCTGAGCCCCAGCGGCTTCTTTGCCGCTGCAACCGACGGCTTTCGCGACCGAGCCCCGCGACCGTTCGGACCTCCATCCCGTGCGTCGGCGCGGCGCAGCCGGGCCATCGACTCATAGATGGCCGCGAACCAGCGCGCATCGCCGAAGGTCGCTGGCGCCAGAGCCCGCAGCTCGTGCGCGAGCGCAGATGCGGAGGGGGCCTTGCGGCTCGTTCCGAGTCGCGCCCGCAGGACCTCGTCGAGACGGGCGGGAATCAGCCCGACCGCCGGCAGGGCTGCGGGCGCGTCCGTCGAGCTCCCCACTGCTTCGTTCATGCTCTCCTCCTCTGCAAGCGTCGTCGTTGCCCCAGAAGCTCGATCACCGACCGCACGGCAGGGCCCGCGTCCTTCTGGATGTCGCTCGACAGGAAACGCAGGACCACATAGCCGTGTGCCTGGAGCAGCAGGTCCTTCCGTCGGTCGCGCCGGTAAGCGATCTCGTCCTGGAAGTGGTGGTAGCCATCGAGCTCGATGGCGATCTCGTCCTGTCGCGAAAGGATGTCGACCTCGGCGGCGCAGTTTCCGAAGTCGACGCTCAGCAGCCCGTTGAGCTCGAAGCGGCCGGCGGTGCTGGGCGTCTTCTCCAGCTCCGCGAACAGACGTTCCTCCGCCGAGCTGCGGGCCTTGCGTCCAGCCGGACGGGCCCCCCCTGGGTGTGCCGCCGTTCGCCGCGCTCGCGGCGTCGACTTCGAGGGAAGCACGGGAAGGGGCACGATGCCCTCGTTGATCAAGGCGCCGAGGCGATCCGTGCGACGACCGAACCAGGCCTGGAGCAACCCTGGCTCCACCGCCAGCGCGACCGGCTCGCGTGGGCTGGTCGTCGCCAGCGCGACCACCTGCCGGGCGGCGCGCTCCAGCCAGGCTGTCGTCGCCCCGGGCGGCTGCTCGGCGATGGAAGCTGCCGACGGGGTGCGACCGGACAGGGCGAGCCAGTCATCCCACAGCGCCCGACCCTGCGCTGGCGGTCCCACCAGGATCGTCACCCGAGGGGTGTCGTGCTCGCGGATCCACTGGTGTCGACCCACGGCTCGCAGCGCCCGCTCCCGCTGGGCGCGGACAGACGGCGATGGGGGTCCGGGCGACGGGGAGGAGGAGCGGCTCGGCATGCGCGAACTTCCTCTTCGGCGGTTCGCGTGCCGGCCGTAGGCCGCCGGCGCGCTAGCCGTCCTGGCCCGTGCTGCGGACGAGGCCCCGGAACATCTTTACTGTGCGGCGGACGGAGTCGGTGAGGCGGGCGATCTCCTCGGGGTCGCGCTTGGCGACGGCGGCGCGGGCCTCGCTGAGGACGGCCTGGGCGGCGGAGGTGCTCTGCTGCTCGAAGGGGGTGCCGGCCAGGATCTGGGCGACCTTCGGCATCAGTGTGTCGCCTTCGTCGACCAGCTTCTCCAGCTCCTGGCGGGCGCGCTCGGTGTGCTCTTCGGCCTTCAGCGCCAGCATGTAGTCGCGGTTCTCGCCGGCCATGCGGGCGATCTCGGCCTCGGTCAGGCCGCTGGAGGCGATCAGGGTGATCGATTGTTCGGCGCCGGTGTCCAGGTCCTTGGCCGACACGTTGACGATGCCGTCGGCGGAGATGGCGAAGGTGACCTCCACCTCCACCTCGCCCCGGCGGGCCTTGCGGAGGCCCGACAGCACGAACTCGCCCAGCATCTCGTTTTCCTGGGCCCGTTCGGACTCGCCCTGGAAGACCAGGATCTTCACCGAGGTCTGGTCGTCGCGGATGGTGGTGAACACGTGCCCCTTCGAGGTGGGGACGGTGGTGTTGCGCTCGATCAGGCGGTGGAAGTAGCCGCCCGCCACCATGATGCCCAGCGAGTGCGGGGTCACGTCCAGCAGCAGGACGTCGGAGGCCTTCTCCATCAGGGCGTCGGCCTGGATGGCGGCGCCCACCGCCACGACCTCGTCGGGGTGCACGCCCTTGCTGGGGTCCCGGCCGAACATCGCCGCCACCCGCTCTTGCACCTTGGGCATGCGGGTCATGCCGCCGACCAGCACCACCTCGGTGATGTCCTGCGCGCCGATCTCGGCCTCGTCCAGGGTCATCTTGCTGATGTCCATGGTCCGTTCGATCAGGTCCAGGGTCAGCTCTTCCAGCTTGCTGCGGGTGAGCACCCGCTGCAGGTGCAGCGACTGGTTCGGGCCGGTGGAGGTGATGAACGGCAGGTTGATCTCGGCTTCGCGCACCGAGGACAGCTCGCACTTGGCCCGCTCGGCGGCGTCCTTCAGCCGCTGCATGGCCATCGGGTCCTTGCGCAGGTTCACCTTGTGTTCCTTGGCGAACCCGGTCACGAGCCAATCGATGATCCGGCGGTCGAAGTCCTCGCCGCCCAGGAAGGTGTCGCCGGCGGTGGACAGAACCTCGAACACGCCGTTCGAGATCTCGAGGATCGAGATGTCGAAGGTGCCGCCGCCCAGGTCATAGACGGCGATGCGCCCCTCCATCTTCTTGCCGAAGCCGTAGGCCAGCGCGGCCGCGGTCGGCTCGTTGATGATGCGCATGACCTCCAGGCCGGCGATGCGGCCGGCGTCCTTGGTGGCCTGGCGCTGATTGTCGTTGAAGTAGGCGGGCACGGTGACCACCGCCTTGCTGACGGTGTGCCCCAGGTGCTGCTCGGCGACGAACCTCATCTCCTGCAGCACGAAGGCGGAGATCTCGGGGATCGAGAACGACTGGTCGCGCAGCTTGATGCGCACGTCCTGGTGCGGACCCTCGACCAGCTGGTAGGGGCCGATCTCCTTGACCGCCTGCACCGGCGGCGAGCTCCAGGTGCGGCCGATCAGGCGCTTGACCGCGAAGGCGGTGTTCTCGGCGTTGGTGATGGCCTGCCGCTTGGCGATGTGTCCCACCAGGCGGCGGCCGCTCTCGGAGATCGCCACCACCGAGGGGGTGACGCGGTAGCCGCCGCGGTTGGCGATCACCTCGGGGGTCCCGTTCTCGACCACCGCCACGCACGAGTTGGTGGTGCCCAGATCGATGCCGATGGCCCGCTCGCTGCCGCTCATGAATGTCCTTGCCCGGGCGCGCGCTCGACAGCCAAGTTTCCGGCCATGTTCAGGTTATCGGTGTCCCGGCCGAAAAATATAGTCGCGTCGGAGCGGTGGCCGCGGGTCGTCGTGATCGCGGATCGGACGCGCCGATCGGGCGGCGATCAGTAGGCGAAGCCGACGTCGTTGGCGGGCAGGGGGCCCCGACGGTCGTCGGCGTCCTGCGAATCGCGGCCGGCGGCCTCGTCGATCCGGCGCATGCCCTCCATCAGCAGGTAGGCGGTGCCCTGACCGATCTCGTCCCGTCCGGCGACCTCCGCGGTCCACAGCTCGAACTGGCCGTCGGGCCAGGTCAACATCTGGTAGACGGCCTGCTCGCCGCTGTGACGGCGCGAGCCTTCGATGCTGGCGCGCACGATCCGACCCTCGCGCACGTGCAGCCGGCCCAGTTGCCGCCCGCGCTGCAGGATGAAGATGCCCGACCGTCGCTCCATGTCGACGATGGTCAACAGGGTGGGCAATCCCACCTTGTTCAGATCGCCGCGCAGGATGGCCTTGGAGCCCAGCACCGTGGGACGGGGTCCTCGAGACGTCTTTCGGCTACCCATCGGCTCTTGTGGCCTGCTCGCTTCTGGCGACCCCATGGTCGCACTTGTCGTCGGGAAGGCAAAAAAAACTTAGGATCCGCTGACCGTGAATACAGGCCCTGACGGGCCCCAGCTGTAGGCGACCATGCGCGACAGTCCTCCGCTGTAATCGAGTTCGCTGGTGGAGGAGGAAGCGCGCAACGCCTTTGCGATCAATGCGCCTGCTGCGAATTTCCGTCAACAGACAAATGCGTGTCAACGATACGCCTGACCATTGCGGGCGCGGTGTCGGCTCGTTTGCCTATTTCTTCAACTGTTCGAACGCGCGGGTCAGTTGCGAGAAGATGTCGCTCAAACGGTCGCGGAACGGCCCGATGTTTTTTCCGTAAAAGCGATCGGGGTGCAGCTCCTTCGAAGCCGAGAAGTAGGCCCGCTTGACCAGCGCGGGATCGGCCCCCGGCGAGACCCCGAGCATCTCGTGCGCCTTCAGCGACTTGCACCGCCGATGTAGGCGGATGATGCGGGTCTTGGTCTCGGGGTCCAGATCAGGGCCCGCAGCCAGCTCGGCGGGATCCACCGGCGTGCCGTCGTCCAGGGTCTCGAGCAACGACATGGGCGCCGCCGCCCCTCCCACCCGCGAGCCGCGGCGGGCGGTGCTGGGCGCCGCCCGCGGCTGCGCGGAGGCGGGCGGGGGCTCGGCCTTCTCTCCCGGATGCAGCAGCAGCT
>JBKPRZ010000019.1:0-4790 GCA_046734815.1 Myxococcota bacterium
GATGAGCGCTTCATCCTTGCTGTCCGCAGCCATCGGCCGACCTCCTTTCGGTCAGCGCGCAGCCCACGCCACCAGTGCGCCGCGCCTGCTTGGAATCCCGTTCGCCCACCGAGTATTCCCTACGTGGTCCGGCCTTTCATGGCCCGAAAAAACAAAGACCCCATCGGATCTCTCCGATGGGGTCATTCGCGGGGTGGACGGGACTTGAACCCGCGGCCTCCGGCGTGACAGGCCGGCGTTATAACCAAGCTTAACTACCACCCCAGAACCCGCGCGCGGCTGGGCCGTGAGCGGGACGGAGGATTTACCTCCCGCGGCGGCGCGTGTCAATACCGAGACGCGCGAGAATCTCTTCGGGGGACTCGCGCGACGGTTTCGCGTCGGGGATGCGCTCCGGCACTTCGCCCAGGGCCGGGCGGGCTCCGGGCGGCTGGTGCCGCGGATCCGACGGCGATCGGACGGGGCGCTCGTCTCCCGCCGAGCTCGCGGAGCCCGTCGGTGCGGCCGACCCCGAACGCCCGACACCGCCCGGGCGCTCCGAACCCGCCCGCGCACCGCCTGCGCCCTGACCCGCTCGCCCGCGGAACCGCGCGTCCCACTCCGCCGCCGCCGTGTCCTCCCGGATCCCGCTGCCCTCGTCCGCGGACGAGAACACCACTTGCCCGGGGCTCGCCTCCTCGCCGCTGGCGCCGGCGCGGTCGGCCTCCGTGGCCACCAGCTCGCGCTCCAGCACCTCGAACCGGTACACCATCTACCCGACATCCCCTACATCCACCTCCCCGCCGGCCGCCCGCACCGCGTCCCGCAGCTCGTTCTCGCTGGGCGCCTTGCCGCCGGCCGTGATCCAGGCGCGCGCCAGCTCTGCGGGGGTCATCTCCACCCGCCCCTGCCGCCCGGTCAGCACCACCTTCAGCATCCCCCGCCAGCCGTTCTCCCGAGCCACCTTCGCCTTCTGCGAGGAGCGCCGGAGCGACCGGATCAGCGGCAGCAGGAACAGCGCCGCCGAGAACGCGAAGGGCACCGCCCCCAGCACAAGGGGGATCCCATCCACCGGGGGTAGCGGCTGCGGGAAGCGCTCGCCCATCTGACCGATCAGCGCGGTCAGGCGCTCGATCGTCAGGCCGTTCGCCAGGACGTACGAGCTCGCGAGCAGGTTGAATCCGTTGATCACCCCGAACAGGACGTTGCTCCCCCCGCTGTTGCCCGTCAGGGCCGGCAGGGGCACCCGCTGCGTCCAGATCGGCGGCGGCGCCGTCATCTCACGCTCGCCGGCGGCCGCCGCGGCGGTCGTCCGCAGGTCCTTGAACCGGTACACCACTGCCCCGTTGTCGGTGGCCTCGATGTCGCCCTGGTAGTCCACCACCAGCCGCAGCAGCACCCGCTCGGCTTCCTCCCGCTCCAGCCCGGTCACGCGCATCACGTCGGCCGGCGCCACGCGCCCCTTCTGCCGCCGCAGCTCCGCCAGCACCAGCCGCTCCTGCTCCCGCGGGTCGCGCTCGACCTTCGGCGGCCCGAACACGAAGCGGTTCACCTTCTCGTAGAACGGAACCTTGGGCTGCGCCGGCATCGCCGGCATCCGCCGCCGCCCGAACGCCCCCTGCCCCGCCCCCGGATGCAGCCAGTAAGGCTCGCGCCCCCAGTACACCGGCGAGAACGGATGGAACGTCCACCACAGCGCTTCGGCGATCACCCGCAACACCACGCCGATCGCCTCGCCCGGCCCCTCGTCCCGGTCGCTGCGCGCCGCCAGGGCGATCATCAGCGCCAGGAACGCCACCGCGTACGCGATCAGCACCACCGACACCCACGCCCGCACGATGAACCGCCCCACCCCGGCGACCGCCTTCACGATCCCGCGCCCGATCCGCCGCAGCAGCCGGGTCTCGGGCGGGCGCACCAGCCCCCTGGGGAACGAATACAGGATCTCGCCCTTGCTGGTGGCGGCCAGGTGGCCGCCGAACTCCGCGGCCAGCCAGCGAAGCCCGTCCTCGGCGTCGCGCAGGGGCAGGCCGGAACGCGCGGCGGCGTCGGCGACGGTCAGCTCCCCGCGCTCGCGGGCGAGGGTCTTCTCCAGTACTTCAGCGGATTTGGGCGCTCGGGTGTTCACGGACTGCCCTAAGCCTATCGGGATCGCCGGGGGAAGCTACCCACATTCGCCGGGGCGTCCATACCCCGGCCGCACCCTCACGCACGGGCCTCCTGCGCCTCCGGCTCCTCGCCCGGGTCCCCCGATTGCCCCGACTCCGACCCCGACCCCGCTGCCGCCGGGGCTGCTGTCTCGGGCTCGTTGGTGCCCAGCAGCCAGTCCATCAGCGGGAAGGTCACATTGAAATTCACGTGGGCCATCCGATCCAGCCGATGGTGATGTCTGTGATGGCTGCGCATGCGCTGGAACAGCGGGCCGCCCAGGCCCACGCGCCGCAGGAACGGCTCGGGCATGTGGTAAAGGGCGTGCAAGCTCTCGTAGGTCAGGAAATACAGCGCGGCGGCCAGGTAGAAGATGCCGGCTGCGCCCCAGCCCCGCCACCACGCGGCGGCCAGCGCGACCGGCGAGGCGAGCACGAACAGCCCCAGCATCGTGTACCAGGGCATCATCACCAGGCCCAGCTCGCTGGTCTTGCCGATGGGCATGCTGCTGTGGAGAAAGGCGCGGTGGTGGATCAGGGCGTGGTTCTTGTACATGAACCGCGGGGGCATGGGGCGGTGCATTGGGTTCTTGTGGACCATCCACTCGATGCCGTTGGCCACGACGAAGAACGCCGGCAGAAGCAGCCAGTCCACCGCGCTGGCGCGCGACGCCAACCACAGGGCCCCGCCGGCGATGGCCGAGGCCAGGATCGCCGTCTGGACCATGTGCGCGACTGCGGAGTATCCCGGTGGGAGCATGGCGGCGCGCCCCTCAGGGTTGTCCTGTCGTTGCCTGGTTGCTTCCCCCATTCTTCCCTCTAATATGGCCTGGTTTTGAGCGCGCTGACGGCCAATGGACGATACGGCTACTCGCGGAGGCACCGGCTGCTCGAGGTCACCGGCATTGCCTCGTTCCTGGGGTTGATGATCTACCTGAGCACCCGCATCGCCCTGTCCACCACGGATGCGCGCGGGCCCAGCTGGTGGTGGCTGTCGGTGTGTGCCGTGGGAGGTCTTCTGCTGTGCGACTTCATAAGCGGCATGGTGCACTGGGCTGGTGACACCATCGGCACCGAGGGGATGTTCGTGTTCGGGCCCCACTTCATCAAGCCCTTCCGCGAGCACCACACCGACCCCAAGGCGATCACCCGACACGATTTCGTCCAGACCAACGGGAACAATTGCCTCATCTCGCTCCCGGTGATCGGCGCCATCGCCCCGTCGATGTCGTACGAGACGACGCCCGGCTTTTACCTGACCACCGTGGTCCTGTTCGCGTCCTGGTTCGGGTTCTGGACCAACCAGTTCCACAAGTGGGCGCACGCGGACCGGCCGCCCCGGCTTGCCTGCTGGCTGCAGCGCTGGAACCTCATCCTCCGCCCCACCCACCACGACATCCACCACGCTTCGCCGCACGACAAGTACTACTGCATCACCGTGGGCTGGATGAACCCGCTGCTCAGCTGGCTGCGCTTCTTCCGCGCCCTGGAATGGATGATCGGTGTCTTCCGGCCCCGCCTGCTGCACCTGGGTGAACGCTCGGCGGCGGTGCCGCGCGCCCGCTCGCGCACGGCCCCGGGCTGACCCACCCGCCCACGGACGTCCTCCTGCCATGGCCTCCTTCGACGTCGTTTCCAAGGTCAACCTCATGGAGCTCGACAATGCGCTGAACACGGCGCAGAAGGAGCTCGCCCAGCGCTACGATTTCCGCGGCACCAACACGTCGCTGGAACGGCTGCCCGAGGGGATCGTGGTGCGCTCCAGCGACGAGCAGCACGTCGATGCGGCGGTGCAGGTGCTCCGCGAGCGCATGGCCAAACGAAATGTGTCGCAACGGTGCCTGGATGTGGGCGCGTCCGAGCCGGCGGGCGGCCGCACGATCCGGCTGCTGATCAAGATCAAGCAGGGCATCGAGGCGGAAACCGCCAAGAAAATCACGCGCACCATCAAGGACAGCAAGCTCAAGCTTCAGGCCTCCATCCAGGGTGACGAAGTACGGGTTTCAGGAAAGAACAAAGATGACCTCCAGGCTGGAATCGCCCTCTTGCGGCGCGAGGATTTTGGAATCGACCTGCAGTTCCTCAACTTCCGCGACTGAGGCGCGGGCGCGGCGACGGCGGCTCCCGCTGGTGGGGCTGTCGCTGCTGCTGGCGGCCGGCTGCGGGGTGACGGTCAAGCGCGACCTGTCGGCGGTCAAGCCGGCGGAGGTCGTGTTCGACGACATGTGCGGCCTGCAGGAGTACTTCGACGGGCTCAAGGAGACCAGCCAGACGGCGCCCGAGGAGGTCTTCGCCCGCGACATCACGCGCGACGACTCGAAGCCGATGGGCGGCCGCAAGCGCTTCCGCTTCGACAACGAGTTCCAGCTGAAGTACCTGCGCAAGGTCCTGTCGGACAACTGGAACAAGATCCCCGAGGAGGTCTCCAAGGCCTCCAGGGTCGAGCTCGAGGTCACCTGGGCGGACAAGGCCGGTATGGCCCGGGTGGTGACCACCGAGGAGGCGCTGCTGGCGGTCGGCCCCAAGAGCTGGACCCTGCCCTACCACGTCTGCCTGTCGGACCTGCTGTTCGGCGAGTCGCTGTACGAGACCCGCCGGGCGATGCTCGGGTTGCCGGCGCACGGCGCGAAGGTGGCGTCGGAGAACCTCAACGGGACCTTCGGG
>JBKPRZ010000020.1:0-15979 GCA_046734815.1 Myxococcota bacterium
GTCCCGGACCGCGTCGCCCGCGATCGTTCCGACGGCGAGGACCCCCGACCGGACGCGGGCGACCGGAGCCGCACACGCCGACGCCGGGGCGCCGGCCGCGCCCACCCCGAAGCCTGCCCGCAAGGCGGGGGCCCGGCCGGCCGGCGAGCGAAACGCCCCGCGCGGCGGACCCGAGAAGTGGTGAGTCGCGACGGAGGCTCGACCCAGGAGAATCGGGGGTTCCGCCCAGTAAAGCCTGAGGGCGAAAGCGTCGAAACAGACAGAGCTGTTGAAACGGCGCGCGGAACTGGAAGCAAGGAGGGGTAGCAGATGAAGTCTTTCGGGATCAGGGGATTGCTGGTGATGTGTGCGGCGGCGCTTGCGGCGGGCACCGGCTGCGGCGGGGACGAGGACACCACCGGCGCGTTCGTCGGCGAGTGGCAGTTCACCAGCGGCACGGTCAACCTGCAGTGCCCGACCATCCCCTACAACGACACCACCCAGTTGACCGGGGACAAGTTGCGCATCGCCAAGGGGGTCGACGCTCCGCTGATCTATTCGGAGACGGACACCAACTGCGTCTGGAAGATGAACGCCAGCGCCAACACCGCCACGATCATGCCGAGCCAGAGCTGCATGTTCCGCGACAGCACGGGAGCGAACGTGACCGCGATGTTCACCGCCGGCACCTTCACCGTCACCGGCAACACGGCCATGTATTCGGGCTCGCAGAGCGCGACGGTGGTCTTCCAGAACGGCAGCACCGCCAATTGCACCAGCAGCGCCAGCGGTGGCCTCTCGAAGGTCTCGCAGTAACGGACGCGACCGCCGGCCGCTTCAGACCGGCGGTTCGATCCGCACCGACGCCATGACGTGACCCGGGTGGGGCCGCCCCACCCACCCGGCCGGCAGCAGGGGGTGGGCATCGAGGAAGCTGCCGGCGAACGAGGCCTGTCCGTCGGGATCGATCGCGACGACGGCGACCTCCTGGAACGAGATCGTGCGCGGCACCAGGCGGTTGGCCGCCTTGTAGAAGGCCTCCTTCAGGCAGAAGCGGTCGAGCACCGCGGACGTGCGGGCGGGCTCGGCGAGCGCCTGCACCTCCGCGAGCTCCGGCGGCGTGAGCACCCGCCGCGAGATGTCGATGCGAAAGGGCCGGTCCTCCTCCAGGTCGACGCCGAGGGCAAGGCCCGGCGCGCGCGCGGCCAGCGCGATCGCCAGCCTTCGCTTGTGGCTGATCGAGCCGACAGCGCCGGCGGGCAAGGTCGGGGCACCACGGCCGTCCGGCAGGATGGGCGCCAGCGGGATGCCGAGCTCGCTCAGCGCCACACGCAACGCCAACCGCCCGGCCGCGAACGACCCCTGCCGCCCGGGCGGCAACCCGGCCAGGTAGGTCCGCTCCTGTGGATCGAGCGCCGCCAGCTGCTCCGCCGGCGGGCCGCCTTCATTGATCGCGACCCCCACGCAGCGGCCGTGAGGCAGGTCCAGACGGAAGGCCACGGCGCCCGTCGAGACCAGGCCGTCGCTCACCACGCCCGCTCCTCCGCTCAGGCGGCGTTGCGGGCGGCGGGGTCGTAGCCGAGGTTGGGGCCCAGCCAGCGCTCCACTTCGGCCACCGTCATGCCCTTGCGGCGGGCGTAGTCGTTCACCTGGTCGCGGCCGATGCGCCCGAGGTTGAAGTAGCGAGACTGCGGGTGGGCCAGGTAGATGCCGCTCACGCTCGCGGCCGGCAACATCGCGAAGTGGTCGGTCAGGGTGATGCCCACCGCCGGCGCCTCCAGCAGCCCGAACAGCTTGTCCTTCTCGGTGTGGTCGGGGCAGGCCGGGTAGCCGAAGGCCGGGCGGATGCCCCGGTACTTCTCGGCGATCAGGTCCTCGTTGGTGAGGCTCTCGTCCTTGCCGTAGCCCCACTCCTTGCGCACGCGCGCGTGGAGCAGCTCGGCGAACGCCTCCGCCAGCCGGTCAGCCAGCGCCTTGGCGATGATCGCCCGGTAGTCGTCGTTGTCGCGCTCGAAGCGGCGCACCAGCTCGTCGGTGCCGATCCCCGCGGTGACCGCGAAGGCGCCCAGGTGGTCGTGCAGCCCCGACTCGCGCGGCGCCACGAAGTCCGCCAGCGACCGCAGCACCCGTCCGCCCTCCGCTTCCCCGTCCCCGTCCGCCCGTTCCTGCTGCTGCCGGAGCATGTTGAACCGCAGCAGCTCCCGCGCCTGCCCACCCCCGAACAGCACGATGTCGTTTCCGTCGCCCGCCGCGGGCCAGAAGCCGTACACCGCGCGGGCGGTCAGCAGCTTCTTGCCGATGATCTCGTCCAGCAGCTCGCGGCCGGCGGCGTACAGATCGCGCGCCGCCGGGCCGTATTTGGGGTGGTCCAGGATCTGGGGGAAGCGCCCTTTGAGCTCCCAGGCGGTGAAGAAGAAGGTCCAGTCGATATACCGGGCGATCTCCTCAAGCGGGTAGCCGTCCAGCACCCGCCGCCCCAGGAACTCGGGTGCGGGCAGGTCCTCCGCCTTCCACTCGATGCGCGTCCGCCGGGCGTTGGCCGCGGCATAGCCGACCAGAGGCTTGTCGCGCTTGCCGGCGTGGATCGCCCGCAGTCGCTCCTGCTCCTCGCGATTCTTGCGGTCGAACTCGACCTTCTGTTTCGGGTCCAGCAGCGCTGACACCACGCCCACCGCCCGCGAGGCATCCAGGACGTGCACCGTCGACTGCTCGTAGCGCGGGGCGATCTTCACCGCCGTGTGCTCGCGGCTGGTGGTGGCGCCGCCGATCAGCAGCGGCAGGTTCATCCCCCGGCGCTGCATCTCGGCCGCCACGTGGGCCATCTCGTCCAGCGACGGCGTGATCAGCCCCGACAGCCCCACCGCGTGGCAGCCCTGCTCGACCGCCGCGTCCAGGATCTTCTCGCAGGAGACCATCACCCCCAGGTCCACCACCTCGTAGCTGTTGCAGCCCAGCACCACCCCGACGATGTTCTTGCCGATGTCGTGCACGTCGCCCTTGACCGTGGCCATCACGATCTTGCCGCGGCTGTCGCGCGCGGCCGGGTTGCCGGCCTTCTCGGCCTCCATGAACGGCAGCAGATAGGCCACCGCCTTCTTCATGGCCCGGGCGCTCTTGACCACCTGGGGCAGGAACATCTTGCCCGCGCCGAACAGGTCGCCGACCACCTGCATGCCGGCCATCAGCGGCCCCTCGATCACGTCGAGCGGCCGGCCCAGCTGTGCCCGCGCCTCCTCGGTGTCCTGCTCGATGAAGTCGACCACCCCGTGCACCAGCGCGTGGCGCAGCCGGTCCGCCACCGGCGCGTTCCGCCAGGACAGGTCCAGCTCCTTCTTCTTGCCCGCGCCCTTGACCCGCTCGGCCAGCTCGATCAAACGCTCGGTGGCGTCGGGCCGGCGGTTCCAGATCACGTCCTCCACCCGCTCGCGCAGCTCGGGCTCGACGTCCTCGTACACGCCCAGCTGCCCGGCGTTGACGATCCCCATGTCCATCCCCGCCTTGATGGCGTGGTACAGGAACACGGTGTGCATCGCCTCGCGGACGAGGTCGTTGCCCCGGAAGGAGAACGACAGGTTCGACACCCCGCCGGAGATGCGCACCCCCGGGCAGGCCTGCTTGATCAGGGTGGCCGACTCGATGTAGCTGCGGGCGTATTCGTTGTGCTCCTCCAGCCCGGTGGCCACCGCCAGGATGTTGGGGTCGAAGATGATGTCCTCGGGCGCCATCCCCGCCGTCTCGGTCAGCAGCCGGTAGGCCCGCTGGCAGATCTCCAGCCGCCGGGGGGTGTTGTCGGCTTGCCCCTTCTCGTCGAAGGCCATCACCACCACCGCCGCGCCGTAGCGCCGGCACAGCTGCGCCTTCTTCAGGAAGTCCTCCTCGCCCTCCTTGAGCGAGATCGAGTTGACCACCCCCTTGCCCTGCAGGCACTTGAGCCCGGCCTCGATCACCTCCCACTTGCTGCTGTCCACCATCACCGGGATGCGGGTGATCTCCGGCTCGCTGGCGCACAGCTGCAGAAAGCGGGTCATCGCCGCCACGCCGTCCAGCATCCCCTCGTCCATGTTCACGTCGAGGATGTTGGCGCCGCCGCGCACCTGGTCCAGCGCCACCTCCAGCCCGGCGGGGTAGTCGCCGCTGGTGATCAGCCGGGCGAACTTCTTCGACCCGGTGACGTTGGTGCGCTCGCCGATCATGATGAAGTTCGATTCCGGCGTGACCTCCAGCCGCTCCAGCCCGGACAGGCGCAGGCTGCCGCGCCGGCGGGCGGCCGGCTTGCGCGGGGGAATGTCCTTCACCGCGGCGGCGATGGCGGCGATGTGGTCAGGGGTGGTTCCACAGCATCCACCCACCAGGTTCACGAAGCCGCTCTCGGCCAGCTCCCGGATCAGCCCCGAGGTCACCCCCGGGGTCTCGTCGTATTCGCCGAAGGCGTTGGGCAGCCCGGCGTTCGGGTAGCAGCTGACGTAGGTGTCGGACAGGTCCGACAGCGCCGCAACGTACGGCCGCATCTCGCGCGCGCCCAGCGCGCAGTTGATCCCCACCGACAGCGGCCGGGCGTGCTCGATCGAGGTGTGGAAGGCCTCGATGGTCTGGCCCGACAGCGTGCGGCCGCTGCGATCGGTGATGGTTGTCGAGATCATCACCGGCAGACGCCGGCCCTTTTCCTCGAACACCTCCTCGGCCGCCACCAGGGCCGCCTTCAGGTTCAGGGTGTCGATGAAGGTCTCGAACAGCAGCAGGTGGGCGCCGCCGTCGATCAGGCCGCGCACCTGCTCGGCGAAGGCGGTGCGCACCTGGTCGAAAGTCACCGACCGGAAGCCCGGATCGTTCACGTCCGGGGACAGCGAGAGGGTCCGGTTGGTGGGGCCCATGGCGCCGGCGACGAAGCGGGGGCGGTCGGGGGTGCGCTCGCTCCACCGCTCGGCCACCTCCCGCGCCAGCCGGGCGGCCTCGCGGTTCAGCTCGTAGGCCAGGCCCTCCAGGCCATAGTCGGCCTGGGCGATGGCGGTGGCGCCGAAGGTGTTGGTCTCGGCGATGTCCGCCCCGGCGGCAAAATAGTCGTCGTGGATGGAGGCGATGACGTCGGGGCGGGTGAGCACCAGGACCTCGTTGTCGCCCTTGAGATCACGTCCGTGTCCGGCGAAACGTTCGCCCCGGAAGTCGGCCTCGGTCAGCCGGTGGCGCTGGACCACCGTCCCCATGGCACCGTCGATGACGAGGATCCGGCGTGCGAGGGCCTCGCGGAGGGTCTCGGGGATGGCGTCGCGTCGCGTCTGGGACATGCGTGCTGGTCGGGGAGTATCGCAGATTGTGGACTTTGATCGTGGCGCGAACGGACGATACGATTGCACATTACGATGGGAGTTCGATGAGCACGTCCTTCCCGCTCGACGGACTGCGCGTGCGTTTCTCCGGCGACACAAACGTCGGGATGAAGCGCGAGCACAACGAAGATTCGTTCTTTCTGCCCCGCTCCGAACGGCTGGCCATCGTGGCCGACGGCATGGGCGGCCACGCCTCGGGCGAGGTGGCCAGCCGGATGGCGGTGGACACGGTGGTCTCGTATTTCCAGGACACCAGCGACGAACGGCCGGTGACCTGGCCCTTCAAGCTGGACCACGGGCGCAAGTTCGAGATCAACCGCCTGGTCACCGCGGTCAAGCTGGCCAATCTGAAGATCCACGACGAGGCCCAGCGCAACCCCAACTGCCGCGGCATGGGGACCACGCTGGTGTCCACCGTGTTCGCCGACGAGGCGATGATCATCGCCCACGTGGGCGACAGCCGCCTGTACCGGCTGCGCGAGGGTCTGTTCGATCAGCTGACCGAGGATCACTCGCTGCTCAACGACTACATCAAGATGAAGAACCTCAGCCCCGAGGAGATCGCGGCCTTCCCGCACAAGAACGTGATCGTGCGGGCGCTGGGGATGAAGGGCACCGTCGACGTCGACGTACTGGTGGAACAGCCGCGGCTGGGCGACGTGTTCGTGCTGTGCTCGGACGGGCTGTCCAGCATGGTGACCGATCCCGAGATGGCCGACGTGGTGGCCAACGAGCCGGACCTGGACCGCCTGTGTGAACGGCTGATCGAGATGGCCAACGCCGCCGGCGGCCTGGACAACGTCACGGTGGTCGCGGTGCGGGTCGAGCCCGAGTAGCGGCGGCGAGCGCGCACGCAAGTTTCGCAAGCAAGATTCGCAAGAAAGATTCGCAAGAAAGACAGGTCGATCCTGGGCGCGCCGCGGATCTCCGAGCTACTGGCGGCGGGGCCGGATCCCGCGGGGGCGGCGCCGTATCTCGAGCGCTTCCGCGACGGCGGCGGGGTGGTGCCGGAGGATGAGGAGGGCGCGCGGCTGCTGGTGGCGCTGCTGTCGAACGGCAGCTACCTGGCCGACCTGCTGCTGAGCGACCCGGGCCAGTTGGCGGCGCTGCTGGCCGATCCCTGGCTGCGGCGGCGCAAGCCCCGGCAGTGGCTGGCGGCGGAGGCGCGGGCGGCCTGCGCGGGCGCGCAGGAGCTGCGGCCGCTGCAGGCGTCGCTGCGGCGGTTCGCCCGGCGCGAGATGTTGCGGCTGGGCGCGCGCGAGATCGGCTGGGGCACCACCACCGAGGTGGCGGCCGAGCTGGCCGCGCTGGCCGACGCTTGCCTTTCGCAGGCGGTGGAGGTGTGCGACGCCCAGCTGCGCGCCGGCCACGGCGAGCCGGTGTCGGGTGAACGCGCCCCCGGGTTCGTGGTGCTGGGGATGGGCAAGCTGGGCGGCGAGGAGCTGAACTTCTCGTCGGACGTGGACCTCATCTACCTGTATTCCACCGACGAGGGGGCGGCGGGCCAGCTGACGTTGCACGAATATTACGCGCGTCTGTCGCAGATGGTGACCCGCGCGCTGGGCGAGCCCACCGAGCACGGCAACGTCTTCCGGGTGGACCTGCGGCTGCGGCCCGAGGGGCGCAGCGGGGCGATCTGCAACTCGCTGGCGGCGGCGGAGCGGTACTACGAGACCTTCGGGCGCACCTGGGAGCGGCAGGCGCTGCTGCGGGCGCGACCCTCGGCGGGGGACACGGCGCTGGGCGACGAGTTCCTGTCGATGGTGCAGCCGTTCGTGTTTCCGCGGTCGATCGGGCCCGAGACGGTCGACGACGTGTTGTCGTTGCGCCGCCTGTTCCGCGAGCAGGCCGGCGACGGCGGTTTCGACGTGAAGCTGGGCGCGGGCGGGATCCGCGACGTCGAGCTGGTGGCGCAGCTGCTGCAGCTGCTGCACGCGGGCAAGCGGTCCGAGCTGCGCGAGCGCGGCACGGTGCGGGCGCTGCACAAGCTGACCCTGGCCGGGCTGCTGACCGACCGCGAGCAGCGCAGCCTGGCCGACGCCTACCAGTTCTTCCGGAGGGTCGAGCATCGGATCCAGCTGGAGCACGGCAGCCAGACCCACGCGCTGCCGGACGAGGCGGCGGGCGTGGAGCGGCTGGCCCGCCGGCTGGGGTACGACGGCGCCGAGCCGTTCCTGATCGAGCTCCAAAAACGGTGTGCCGCGGTCCAGGCGGTGTCGGACACTCTGGGGGAACCGGTGTCGGCCCCGCCCGCGATCGTCCTGCGCCTGCTGGATCCCGCCTCGCCCCGCGAGCGGGTCGAGGCCGACCTGCGCGAGGCGGGCTTTTCCCACGTGGCCGCCAGCGCCGACGCGCTCGAGCAGGTGCAGAACCGGCTGCCGCCGGCCTGGCTGGCGGAGATCCTGGCCTCACCCGATCCGGACCGGGCGCTGACCCACTTTCACGACCTGGCGCTGCGAGCGTCGGTGGGGCTGTTCACCTTGCTGCGCGAGACGCCGCCACTTTTGCGCATGCTGGCCAACCTGTTCGGGACCAGCGACCGGCTGTCGCGCCACCTGCTGTCGCACCCCGAGCTGTGGCCCTCGCTGCTGTCGGACCTGCCGCCGCCCAAGCCCGATCCGGCGCGCTGGCGGACCTTGCTGCCGGCGCGCCTGCAGGGCCTGGACGAGGAGGAGGCCCTGCGCGAGATGCGGCGCTACCAGGCCGAGGAGATCCTGCGCATCGGCATCCACGATGTGGCCGGCAACCTGGACGGCCCCGAGGTGTCGACCCAGCTGACCGCGCTGGCCGAGGTGGTGCTGGCGGCTGCCGTCAAGCAGGTGGCCGCGCGCCTGGCCCAGCGCTACGGCACGCCCCGGGCCGAGCTGGCGGTGCTGGCGCTGGGAAGCTTCGGGGCGGCCGAGACCCGCTACGGGTCGGACCTGGACCTGGTGTTCCTGTTCTCGCAGCCCGGCACCACCGATCGCGGCACCGACCACCAGGAGTGGTTCGCGCGCATGGCCCAGCGGCTGATCGGGGCGCTGGGCGCGCTGCTGGACGAGGGGCGCCTGTACGACGTGGACACCCGCCTGCGCCCTTCGGGCAACCAGGGGTTGCTGGTCACCAGCTACGCATCCTTCGACCGCTACCACCATGAGGATGCAGCGCCGTGGGAGCGCATGGCCCTGCTGCGCGCGCGTCCGGTGTTCGTGGAGGACATGGACGCGGGCGCGCAAGCGGCACCCGGGCAGGCGGTGCGGCGGCTGCTGGAGGAGGCGACCTACGAGCGCGGGCTCGACCTTCCCGGCGTGCGGCGCGACCTGCTGCGCATGCGCGAGCGGATCGAGAAGGAGCGGGCGCGCCCCGACGGCGGGGTGCACCTGCGCTTCTCGCCGGGCGGGTTGACCGACCTCGAGTTCATCGTGGCCTTCGAGCAGCTGCGCCGCGGGCGCGAGGACCCGGCGCTGCGCACGGCGGTCCCGTTCGTGGCGCTGACTCGGCTGGTGCAGACGGGCGTCGTGCCGGAGGGCGAGGCGCTGCTGGACGACTACCGCTTCCTGCAGCACGCCTGCCTCCGGCTGCGCCTGCTGCGCGACCAGCCCGACGACCAGCTGGGACCCGAGGACCACGGGCGTCTCGCGCGCTCGCTGGGCCTGTCGGCGACGGCCTTCGGCGACGAGCTGACCACGCGCATGACCCGCGTCCGGCGGGTATGGACGCAGGTGCTCGGGTAGACCGTATATCCGACCGAGGCCTCGGGCGAAGTGACCTACCGGCGCGCTGGCGGGTGTATTTCCTCTCCCGATTTCCGTCCGAGCCCGAGGCCGGCGCCGCCGACGCGGCGGCCACCGACCCGGATGGCGGAGCGCCGGGCGATGCGCCCGCCGGCGAAGGCGACTCCGCCTCGGACGCACCTCTCCCGCGCGGCGTCGCGGCCGTGCAGATCGAGCCCGGGGCTCGGAGCTACTTCTTGCAGCTCTCCGTCGAGCTCGCCGTGGCGAACTCCATCGTGACGTCGAACAGCTTGTCGCTCTCTTCGCCCTTCTTGTCCTTGCCGGGGGTGAAGCTGAACTTGGTGGTGCCGACCTTGCCCATGCCGCCGTTCGGGCCGCTGTAGGTGGCGCCGTCGGTGCTGCTGAGGTCGATCCAGCCGCCCATGTTGTCGAAGCCGGTCATCACGTATTTCTTCTCGGCGACGTTGTAGCCGATGACGGCCTGGCCCTCGAACGCCGGCATCGGGCCCATCTTCGCCCGCTTGTAGGTCAGCGCGTACCAGTGGCCGTTCAGCGCCGGTTTCACGGTCCAGGTGCTGGTGTATTTCATCTCGGCGCCGTCGGGGCCCTTGCCGCTGCCGGTACACTTCCAGGTGCCGACCGACTTCTTGATGACGTCGTTCTCGGGAGCGGGCTTGGGGATCTCGGGGGCCTGCGCCTGGGTGCCCGCCGCCCAGGTCATCGCCGTCATCATCGCCACCGCTGCCAGCTGTTTCTTCATGGGTCCCCTCCGGATTGTGGAGACTGCATATTATCGCGATGGCTGACCCAGAAGTCGTCCTGTTCGCCGGCGCTGATTCGGCTGCTGGAGGCGGCGGGTGTCGACGCCGGTGCTGGCTCCCGACGCCCCTACCTGAGCCGGGCCACCACCTCCGGCACGCGCGCGGTGGCGGGGCCGCGGATGAAGGCGCCGCGGGGACAGGCGCGGGCCAGCTGGGAGAAGGCTGTCTCTTCCGGGTCGAGCACCAGGAAGGGGATGCCGCGCTCGACGGCCCGGTCGCACATGCGGGCGGGCAAGGTGGTGGCGCCGCTGGTGCCGATCACCACCAGCGCGGCCGCGCGCTCGACCGCGGCCATCGTGCTTTCGTAACGGAACAGGCGCTCGTCGTAGCTCTCGTCGAACCACAACACGTGCGGCCGCATCCAGGCCCCGCAGGCACACCGCAGCTGCGCGCGTTCGGCCTCGGTCAGGCGCCGTTCGCGGTCCCACGCCGTCTGGGCCGGCAACGGCCGCGGATCCTGACCGTCGGCGCACTCGTCGAAGCAGCGGTGGAAATCGACGTTGCCGTGGATCTGGTACACGCGGTCCGGGTCGTGGCCGGCGCGCAGGTGCAGGCCGTCGACGTTCTGGGTGACCAGCAGGAAACGGTCCCCCAGCGCGCCTTCCGCCTCGACCAGCGCGCGGTGGGCGGCGTTGGGCTCGGCCGCCCGGCACACCGACCGCCGGTACAGGTACCAGCGCCACACCTCCTCGGGCATCTGCTGGAAGGCCTCGCGGGTGGCCATCTCCATCGGCTGGTAGTTGCGCGATCCCACCCGCCAGTAGCCCTCCGCCCCCCGGAAGGTGGGGATGCCACTTTCCGCCGAGATCCCCGCCCCGGTGAGGAAGACGATCGGCCCGCTGCCCGCGGCGGCCTCCTGCAGCAGACCCTGCGCGTCCTGGTCCTGGTCCACGGACGGGAGTCTACCCGCTCAGTTGCCCGCGCAGCCACGGGTGGCGGGGTCCGCCTCGCCCACGTATTCGCTGCTGCCGCCGTCCAGGCCCAGGCGGATGGTGGTCACCTTGCCCGCCGGCACGGTCAGCTTCGCGCGCTTCATGTATTCGGAGACGAAGTCCTCGGGGCCGCAGCCGGTGATGCTGTTGCCGCCCACGTCGTAGCAGGCGTACACGATGTAGCCCTCGGGCGGCACGTCGTTGATCACCAGGGTGTAGGGGAACCCCATGCGCGCCAGCACCGCCGCCGACAGGATCCGGAAGCGGGTGGGCGGGAACTCCATCGGGTCCTTGAGCATCGCGAACACCAGCTGGTCGGGCGCGCGCACCTGCGACTTGTCCCGGTTCAGCTCCAGCAGCACCTCCAGGGTGCCGGCGCCTGCCTTGGGGCAGACGTCGGGCGCGGTATTGAAGCAGGGATCGGTGGTGCCGCCCTTGTCGTACAGGGTGACGTCCACGCCGAAGGTGGGCGCGCCGGCCGTCACCTCCACGTTGTTGTCCAGCGCATCGAGGAAGGTGCACAGGTCCGGGTAGCCGCCGCTGGGCAGCTCGTGCTCGGACAGCGCCGGGTTGGTCAGATCGATCATGCGCGCCACCACCCGGTAACGGAAAGGCAGCAGGCTGGGGATGTCGTAGGGCACCGCCGCCAGCTGCCGCGACTCGATCACCGCCAGCCCGTGTGGCCGCACCGGATGTTCCGGGTCCGGCACCGTGGGCACCACCGCGATCTGCAGCGCCGGGCGCACCAGCGAGGCGTGAAAATCGCCGCTGTAGAAGATCGTCCCCGTGATCCGCCCGCCCGCCGGCGGGTCCTCCAGCTCGGTGCTGCAACCGGCAGCCACGAACGTCGCCAGCAGCAGGCCCCACCTCATTGCGGAAGGAGCTCCATCCCCAGCATGAACACCGCGCCCACCGGCGCCACGCCCGCCTGCGGGTATTGCACCAGCGAGCCGCGCGAGCGCAGCGGCGACAGCAGGTTGGTGCCCATGATGAACACCTCGGTCCTGGTCCCCTCCACCCGATGTCCCAGCCGCAGGTTGAGCATCAGCTGCTCGGGCACCCGCTTGCGGTCGTGCGCGAACACCGTCACGTAGTCGGTGAAGATGAAGGTCGAGGTTATCGGCGCCACGAAGGTGAAATCGCTGCGCAGGCGCAGCTGGTGCGGCAGCGCCAGGGTGCCGCCCGCCGAGACGATGTGGGGCGGGAAGCGGGCCGCGTCCTCGGGCCGGTCGGGCTTGGCGTAGAGGAAGGCGTAGTTCAGGTAGGCCGACACCGTGTCCGACGGCCGGATCTGGCTGCCCAGGTCGAAGCCGACGTGGTTCTCGTTCTTCCAGTTCACGGCCTGGATCGGCACGGTGGTGAAGGGGTGCACGATCAGGCCGGTGGCCCGCTGCACGTAGGCGGTGGCGTCCAGCCGCAGCCAGTAGGCCACCCGCCCGCGGTAGCCGACCTCGATCGCGCCCAGCTGCTCGGGCCGCAGCGAGGGGTTGCCCACCGTCGCGTAGCTGGGCGGGGTGGGCGCCGGGTGGATCTCCGGCACGGCGTTGACGAAGGCCATGAAGGTGGTGGGCGTGCGGTACGAGGTGGCCACCGACCCGCGGACGGTGTGCCGCCGCCCCACCCGCCCGATCACCGAGAAGCGCGGGTTGAAATTCACGTATTGCGCCCGGTGACCGGTGTTGCTCTTCGAGATGATCCCCTCGTAGCGGCCAGCCACGTTCAGCACCAGCCGCCGATCGAGCAGCGCGGTCTCGTTCTGCACCAGGACCGCACCATAGCGGGCGGAGGTCTCCTGGTCCCACCAGCCGCCCATGCCCCGGTAGGCCCCCTCCACCCCGGCGGTCAAGACGTCCGCGCCGTCGAACAGCGACAGGTCGGCCTGCAGCAGCCCGTGGTAGGCGTTGCCGTGGGCGTTGATCCGGTCGAGCGTGATGGGGCGGCCGCTCTGATTCATCCGCCGGACATCGGCGCTCGCCTTCAGGGTCAGCGCCTCGCTGAAGAACCGTTTCCTCTCCAGGGCCAGCACCGCCGACTGCTCGTTGAACGAGACCGCCGCCGGCGGCGAGTTCTCGTACAGCAGGTGCGATTCGGCCAGCACGTGGCGAGCGTCCAGCCAGACCTTCAGGTCGCGGCTGGCGGTCCAGTCCACGGTCACGGCGGCGTGGTAGCCCATCTCGCCGTGCCGGTAGAAGTCCGTGCCGGCGGGGACCTGGAAGTCCTGCCACTCGGGCAAGGCGCCGAAGCCGAGGCTCGCGCGCGCGGCCCACTTGCCGTCGTCGCTGCGCGCGCCGATGGCCAGGTGACCGCGCCCCATGTTGTTGACCCGCGCCCGGCCCGGCACCGTCGGATCGTCGGGCAGCAGCGCAGCCCCGGCGCTCAGCCCGCCCTCGACGCCGGCCTGCTCGGTGGCGTGCTTGGTGACGATGTTGATCAGACCGTTGAGCGCGTCGGCACCGTACAGCGGCGCCCCCGGCCCGCGCAGCACCTCGATCCGCTCGATGTCCGCCACCGACAGCGGCAGCGCCGACCAGGGCGCGAAGCCCCAGGTCAGCTCGTCGAAGCGACGGCCATTGATCAGCACCAGGACCGAGGTGGTGCTGGGCCCGCCCATCCCCCGCACGCCGATGTGGAACATGTTGGCGTCGGTCTGGAACACCCACAGCCCCGGCACCATCCGCAGGGCATCGCCCAGGCTGACCGCGCCCGCCTCGGCCAGCTCGCGCCCCTCGATGACCGTGATCGCGCCGGGCGCCTCCTCCAGCGACTGGCGCCGCTTGGAAGCCGACTCGACGGTGGGAGCGGCCAGCAGCGCCTCCAGATCCAGCTCGGAGATCTCCTCGATGTCCGACCCTTCGCCGATCAGCGGCTGGGCGGGCTGGGCGGCCGCGCCCGGCAGCGCCCGGCCCAGCAGACAGGCGCCGGCGAGGAGTCCCCCCCACCGCCGTTGCCGGCGGCCCGCGCCCCCTCGCGGCCACGCCCCGCTGCCCATCCAGCAGCGGCATATCGTACGTTAGCCCGAGAAACTGAACCCTGTCTCCCGCAGAGGTCCTGAGACGCCGCTGTCGGACCGGGTGCTCCGGTTCAGTAGTTCTTGTTCCACATCAGGTCGGCGGACCCGCGGCGGGCGTCGCCGTAGGTGGCCTCCACGCTCCAGCGCGGGCCCAGCTGCAGCTCGAGGTGCACCTCGTTGCGGTTCTCGCGCAGGAACGGGTCGACCCCCATCCGCCCGACGTACGCCACGTAGAGGTTGTCGCCGATGTAAGTCCCCGCCTCCAGCCGCGCGCCCTCCAGGTCCTGACCCGGCTCCAGCAGCAACACGTCCAGCGGCAGCCGCTTGGACAGCGCCTTCTGCAGCCTCCCGGCCAGCAGGCCGCCCAGCACCGAGGCGGCCTTGTCGGTGGGCGCCGCCCCGCCCCCGCCCTTGCCCACCTCTTCGGGCAGCCGCCCGGTCACCACCAGCGACAGCAGCTCGGTGTCGCCGAATTCCGGGTGCTCGGGGGAGCTGAGGGTGAAGCTGAGTCGATCGGCGACCCCCTGGATGTTCACGTTGACGGTGGTGTTGACCGACTCGGCGCTGTAGGTGGCGTCGACCGACAGGCGCGGCCGATCGGCCGGGCCGCTGAAGGCAACCGTGGATCCGGCCTTCAGGTCGAAGCGCTTGCCGAACACCTGCACGTACCCGCGCAGCACCTTGACCGTGCCGAACAGCCCCGGCTCGGTGTTCTGCACGAACACGAACCCGGGCTCGAGACCCACCTCGAGGTTCATGTCCGGACCGCGCACCCAGAGGTTCCGGTCCGCGTCCAGAGTCACCCGGGTCAGGCGCAGCGCCGGCCCACCGGCTTCGCTGGGCTGGCCCAGGTGGTCCATGGCCTTCAGCTTCCTGGCCTCGCGCGCGTCGATCGGCTGGCCGTTCTCCAGGATCACGATGTCGGCCGGCCGCTTGAGCGACTGCACCTTCTTGCGCTTGCCCTCGGCCAGCACGAAATGGCCCTCGGGCACGCTGACCGCCACCGCGATCCGCTCGGGCGTCACCTGCCCCTTGGCCGAGGCCTGCACCGACAGCGCGCCCACCGACTGCCCCTCGGTGTAAAAGCGGAACTGGTTCAGCTTGGCCCGCGCCTCCACCGCCAGGTCCTGCCCGCCCGCCTTGCGCGCCGCCGTGCCGCTGACCTCGGCGGTGCCCGAGCCGCTGCGCGCGAACAGGCGTTCGAGCACCATCTGGTTCTGGTCCCCGCGCACCGCCAGGTCGATGTCCCGGTATTCGCCGAAGCCGGCCAGCAGCAGCCGCCCCTTCTTCCAGCTCAGCTGTCCCTGCAGCAGCGGTGCTCCCACGGTGCCATGCACACGCCCCTCCGCCTGCAGCAGGCCACCCACCGCCCGCACGGTGTCGTTCAGGCCCGACAGCACCGCCAGGTCCAGCGCCTGCGCCGACAGCTGCCCCTCCACCGGGATGGACCGCACCGTCAGCCCCCGGCGCAGCGCCGGAAGCGAAAGGTCCGCGCGCGCGTTCAGCCCCAGCGCCAGGTTGCCCCCGCTGGCGGTGTCCACCCGCGCGTCCAGCTTCGACTGCGCGTCGTCGTAGCCGAACCGCACCTCGGCCCGGCCCAGCGGCGTGTTGCCCAGCCGGGCCTGGTCCGCGCGCGCCTGCAGATCGAGGCGGGGATCGGTCAGGGTGCCACGCGCGGTCAGCCGGGCCTGCACCTCGGACCGGAACACCGGCCGCCCGCCGGTGGGATCGCTCGCCGCCGTGGGCAGACCCAGGCGCTGCACGGTCAGCGGCCCCACCCGCGCGTCGACCACCATCGGCATCCCGGTCAGATCGCGCCGGTGGATCAGCTCGTCCACGCAGGCCCCCACCTTGGCCTGCAGCTCGGCCAGCGGTTGCTGCCCGTGCAGCACCCGCAGCTGCGCGACGATGCCGTCGGACCGGCGGTTGCGCGCGGTCAGGTCCACGGTCAGGTGCGAGAAGCGGTCCACCTGCCCGTCACGCAGGCTGGCGCGCACATCCAGCTCGGGCCCGGGCAGGCGCCCGTGCGCCTGGATCTGCGCGTCCACCCGCCCGGCCAGCCGCCGCGAGGGCGGCACCAGCCCGGGCGGCAGCCGCGACAGGTCCAGGCCCGCCACCATCACGCGCGCGTCCAGCACCGGCCCGTGCTGGCGCAGGTCCGCCGCCAGCCGCTGATCCGGGTCCGCGCGCAGGTCCAGCC
>JBKPRZ010000021.1:0-6706 GCA_046734815.1 Myxococcota bacterium
GCGCCGCTGCCCGCCGGTGGCGCGCGCGCCGAGGGGGCCGCGCTGGCCAGCTGGCAGACGGTGGCCGGCTGCGGAGCGGGCCCCTCGGTGGGCACCGGCGGCGGCGTCAAGTGGATCGGCCGCAACGTGCGCGGCGGCGCCTTCCACGTCGAGTGCCAGGCCAACTACGTCGCCATGCCCTACGGATACAACTTCGTCGGCTCGACCCTTGTCAGCCGCGATCTCGGCACCCGCTGGAACCTCGGCGTCAGCGTCCCTTACCTCTACAAGTACATGAACGACCCCTACGACGTGGGGGTGAACCTGGCCAACAAGGGACCGGGGGACGTCAACCTGCTGCTGACCCACCGGATGGGCGCGCTGCAGACCTGGAACCTCACCCTGGCGGTGGGCGCGCCCACCGGCGCCCACGACGCCAAGTTCCGCACCGAGGTCCTGCCCCAGGACCGGCAGCTGGGCCTGGGGCGTCCCACCGCCACCCTGGTCCTCGACCACACCATCGACCAGGACTGGGGCCCGGTGGTTTTCGGCGGCACCGCCGGCTGGCGCGGGGGCGAGAACGAATTCAAGAGCTACCGCACGCCGAGCGCCAGCGTGTACACGTACGCCGGCTACCTGCTGGGCGCCTTCGTCCCGGCGGTGGGCGTGTCGGCCACCGGGTTCGCGGGGCTGGACCGCGACCTCGGCCAGCCGCAGGCGCTGCCGCTAGTCAGCGTGGCCGCCAATGCGTCGCTGGAGTGGTCCACCGACTGGGTGGCGATCCTGCTGGGGTTCTCGCTGCCCTACGACTACGGGGTCCGTTCCGAGAGCATCGCCACCTACAGCCGGCTGGGCGCCTGGACCGTGGCTCTGGGCGCGGCCTTCGCCGTCTTCTGACCGGCCCGCGAACAGCGACACGAGCACCGAGCCGCCCAGCAGCAGCACCACCACGCCCAGCGACACCAGCACGGGCACGTGCAGTACGGCCGACAGCAACATCTTGCTGCCGATGAAGGCCAGCACCAGCGCCAGCCCGACGGGCAGGTAGCGGAACCGGCCCAGCAGCCCCGACAGCAGGAAATACATCGAGCGCAGCCCCAGCACCGCGAAGATGTTCGAGGTGTAGACGATGAAGGGATCCCTGGTCACGCCGAAGATGGCCGGGATCGAGTCGACCGCAAACACCACGTCGCTGGCCTCGATGGCCAGCAGCACCAGCAGCAGCGGGGTGGCCCACAGCCGCCCCTGCTCGCGCACCAGGAAGCGGCCGCCGTGGAAGGTGGGGGTGACCGGCAAAGTGCGCGCGAAGAAGCGCACCACCGGGCTGTTCTCCGGGTGCGGTGAGCTCTCGCCCTTGATCAGGAGGCGCACCCCGGTGAACAGCAGGAACACGCCGAAGATGTATATGACGAAGTGGAAGTTCTGCAGCAGGGCGGCGCCGACCAGGATGAACAGCGCCCGCATCAGCAGCGCGCCGAGGATGCCCCAGAACAGCACCCGGTGCTGCAGCTCGATGGGAACCCGGAAGCTGGCGAACAGCAGCAGGAACACGAAGAGGTTGTCGACCGACAGGGCCAGCTCGATCAGGTATCCGGCGTAGAACTCGAACGCCCGGTCGCTGCCGAAGCGCACCCCCACGGCCAGCCCGAACAGCACCGCCAGGGTCACATAGGCCACCGTCCAGGTGGCCGCCCGACGGAAGCTGACCACCTCGCCGCGTCGCTGGAACACCCCCAGGTCCAGCGCCAGCAGGACCAGCATCAACGCGGAAAACCCGACCCACAGCAGGGGCGACCCGATGCTCATGACTTGCTCCGATGTGGGCGCGGGTACCGCCCTCCCGATGTGCCGCCTGCATTCCCGCGCTGATCCACCCCTCGAAGGTGCGGGGCCGGGCCGGCGCGAACCATTAGATATTTTCGGCCGGTCTTTCGAGTTTCGCGAAGTCGAGCCGATCCGATGTTTCGGTCAGAACGAAACGTTCGCGCAAATTTTCGAGTTATCGGAGACGCGGGACGGGGCTAGGCTGGTGGTGCGTGAGCGAAAGGCTTCGCCGCGCGGACTCATGGAGGGGGGCGGGACCGGACGAGGGTCCTCCTGCAGACATCAATGCGCTGGTTGAACTACCATCATCTGCTGTACTTCTGGACGGTCGCGCGGGAGGGCGGGCTGACCGCGGCCGCGGCCAAGCTGCGGCTGGCGCCGTCGACCCTCAGCGCGCAGATCCGGACGCTGGAATCGTTCCTGGGACACCGGCTGCTGCTGCGCCAGGGGCGGCGGCTCACGTTGACCGAGATGGGGCGCCTGGTCAGCCGCCAGGCCGACGAGATCTTCGCGCTCGGGCAAGAGCTGCTGGCCACCGTGGAGAACGGCGGGGCCACCGCGGTGAAGACCCGCCTGGACGTGGGTGTGGCCGACGTGGTGCCCAAGCTGGTGGCCCGGCGCCTGCTGCAGCCGGCGCGCGAGCTGCCCGAGGGCGTGAAGATCGTCTGCCGCGAGGACAAGCCCGACCAGCTGCTGGGCGAGCTGGCCGTGCACGCGCTGGACATCGTCATCTCGGACGCGCCGGTGCCCGCCGGCAGCCACGTCAAGGCCTTCAGCCATCTGCTGGGCGAGAGCCAGATCGGCTTCTTCGGCGCCCCGGCGCTGGCCCGCCGCTACCGCCGCCGATTCCCCGCCTCGCTGGACGGCGCGCCGATGTTGCTGCCCACCGACAACACCTCCCTGCGCCGCTCGCTGGAAGAATGGTTCGCCGCCGCGAAGATCCGCCCCAAGGTCGAGGCGGAGTTCGAGGACGGCGCCCTGCTGAATGCCTTCGGCCAGGACGGCGTGGGTGTCTTCGCCGTCCCCCTGGCCATCCGCCGCGACGTCGAGGCCCAGTACGGCGTCCGGCTGATCGGCGTGGCCGCACAGATCCGCGAGCGCTTCTACGCCCTGTCGATCGACCGCCGCATCACCCACCCCGCCGTCGTCGCCATCACCCGCTCGGCCCGCAAGGATCTGTTCGCCTGACGCCATCTAGCGCTGGAACGCCGACCAGATGGCGTGGGGGACGGCCACCGACAGGGTGACCGTGTCGCCGTCGATGGTCAGCGTGAACCGGTCGGCCTGGTGGCGGTCGGCGTTCTCGAAGAACCGGCGGCGCCAGGGCTGGCCGTGCTGCTCGCACAGCTGGCGGGCGATGGTCAGGAAGATCGCGCGAGCCTGCTCGGGATCGCCGGCGCGGATCCGGCGATCGACCCGCCCGGCGGACAGGCGGGGCTTGCCGGCGGGGGCGCCCAGCAGGAGCAGATCGAACAGGCCCACCTGGCCGGCCTCGGCGGCGCGCTGGCCCTCGCCGAAGCGGCGGAGCGGACGCAGGGGGCGCAGCTCGTATTGCGGTGCGATCCCGAGCCGCTGGAACCAGGCCAGCGCCTGTTGCAGCAGCACCTCCCGCTGGTGTCGCTGCCAGGCGGTCGCGAGGTCGGGGTAGACGGCGAGCGCGTCCCGGAAACGCTGGGCCGCCGCCCGACCGCGGAGGGCGCGCTCGAGCGGAGCGCGGACGTCGGGCTCGTCCACGGTGGCGACGAAGCTGTTCATGGCGGCGATCTCGTCGCGCGGGTCGCGGGTGGGGATGCGCTCGAGGCAGTGTCCGTTGGCGTCGATCGCGTCGCCATCACCCGCGGCGGCGAGCGACAGCGAGATCTCGCCGGTGGCGGTGTCGAGGAAGAAGCGCGGCGACCGGGTGCCGCGCGTGTCCATGGCGTCGAGGACGTCGTCCATCCGCACGAACAGCGTCCGCAGGTCGTCGTCAGCCATGGTGCGCGACCGGATCATCGGCAGCACGCGCCGGGCATGTAGGGCGGTGGTGGGTCCGGGTGGCATGGGCCCTGCATCCAGCGGATGGCCGCGGAGGTACGACCATGGGATGGATCGCGCTGATCGGGCCCGAGCTGGAAGAGAACCTCAGCCTGCGCTACCTCGCCGCCAGCCTGCAGCAGGCCGGCTACGACAGCCGCATCCTCTCTTACAACCGGGACGCGGACTTCGGCCCGGTCCTGGGCGCCATCCTGGGGGCCGACGAGCCGCCGCTGCTGGTGGGGATCTCGCTGGCCTTCCAGTGGCGCGCGCCGGACTTCCTGGCCCTGGCCATCGGGCTGCGCGAGGAGGGGTTCTCCGGTCACATCACCGCCGGCGGCCACTTCGCCACCTTCGCCGCCGAGGAGCTGCTGCGTGACTTCCCCCAGCTCGACTCGATCTGCCGGCAGGAGGCCGAACGCACAGTCGTCGACCTGGCCCGGGCGCTGGAGGGCGACAGGCCCTGGCAGCACATCCCCGGGGTGATCAGCCGCGGGGCAGACGGGCAGCCCGTCTTCGCGCCGATGCCCGAGATGCCCGATCTGGCAGATCTGCCCTGGCCGGTGCGCACGGGCGAACCGGCCCGCTGCTTCGACCACGCCATCGCGCCCATCGTTTCCAGCCGGGGTTGCTACGCCAACTGCTCGTTCTGTTGCATAGCGGCGTGGCACGAACAGACGTTGCCGGGCAAGCGATACCGACTTCGCGATCCGGCAGACGTCGCCGCCGAGATGGCCGCCATGCGGCGGGAACGCGGCATCGACATCTTCGTCTTCCACGACGACAACTTCTTCATCCCCAACCACGGCAAGAGCCTGGCGCGCCTGAACGCGCTGGCCGACGCCCTGGAGGCCGAGGGCGTGCGCGACTTCGCCACCGTGGTGAAGGCCCGCCCCAACGACGTGCACCCCGAGGTGTTCAAGGTGCTCGTCGAGCGCCTGCGCTGCATCCGCTGCTACGTCGGGATCGAGACCGACGCCGACCAGGGGCTGATCACCCTGCGCCGCTGGGCGCGTTCCAGCCAGAACCACCGGGCCATCGATCTCACGCGCCAGCTGGGGCTGTTCGTCTGCTTCAACATGTTGATGTTCGACCCGGACACCGAGCTGCACAGCGTCCGCAAGAACCTCGACTTCGTCGAATACGCCGCCGACTGCCCCTTCAACTTCGGGCGGGTCGAGCTGTACGCCGGGACGCCGCTGCTGAAACGGATGCTGCTGGAGGGACGCTGCCGCGGCGATTACCTGCAGTGGGATTACAGCCTGAAGGACGCGCGCATCGAGCGCTTCTTCCAGCTGGCCATGGCCTGTTTCCTGCCGCGCAACTTCGGCGAGGACGCGCTGGCCAACACCATCCAGGGCATGCGCTTCGACCTGGAGATCGTGCGGCACTTCCACGCCGACGTGCACGACCCGGCCCTTTACCGCGCGGGCCGCGATCTCAGCCGACGTCTGGCCATGGACTCCGTGGCGGTGCTGCGCCAGCTGATGGACCAGGTCGAGCGCGGCGCGCCCGAGGCGTCCGACACCCCGCTGGTCGCCGAGCTGAGCGCCCACTGCCGGCAGGTCGAGCAGGAGGTGCGGGCCGACATGATCGCGCTGGCCGCGCAGCTGTCCGGGCGGGTCGGCCGCGGGCAGCCGCTGACGTATCTGGGCGATCGGGTGGCCACCCCGCTGCAGCGGGCGATCAGCACGGCGGTGAGCCCATGAGCGGCGATGGCGGCGGCCCGAAGAACGGCGGTGGCAAGACGCTGCTGCCCGAGCTCCTGCCCGTGCCGACGCCGGAGGCCGCCAGCGGCGCGAAAGAGCGGGTCAACGAGCGCGCCCGGCTGCTGCTGGCCCGCTTTCGCGAGCTGGGGGTGACCGGCGTGGCGATCCTGAGCCTGCAGTGTGCAGAGGGGCGGCTGGGGCCCGGAGGCCGAGTACCCGGAACCGGAGGCGCGGGTGGCAGCGGCGGTCTCACCGGCAACGCCGGCGCGGGTGGCGGCGGCGGCGGTGTCGCGGGCAACGCCGGCACGGGCGGCGGCGGTGTCACGGGCAGCGGCGGGTCGCGGGTCGACGGCCGCGCCGCCGACGCCCCCCTCCCGCCGGACGTCGGCTACACGGTGGTGGATCCCGCTCCGCCGCCCGCTTACGCCCAGTGCCCGGCCGTCGCCGACCCATTCGGCGCCATCAAGGCAAGCGCGAAGGTCGCATCCGCCGCGCCAGAGGCGCAGGTGTGGCTGTACCTGAGCGCCCCGGTGATCGACCTGCGGGCGGACAACGTGCGCGTCACCGGCGGCCGCGTGATCCGCCTGGACGCGACCCAGGCGGTCAACCGCTACAACCCCTACACCGTGATCACCCTGGCCCCGGACGCCGCCCCGACCGCCCCCATGGTCGCGACAATCGATCTGTCCTGCGGCACCAAGAAGACCACCAAGAGCTACCAGATCGACTACCACGCCGACGCCCCCGCGGGCGGGGCGATCCCCGTGGCCGAGCTTCGCTGAAGGGCCTCATGGACCATCGCCAGAACAAGCCCGGCAAGACCCTCTTGCCCGAGTTGCTGCCCGCGCCCCGCTCGGTGGCGGGCCCCACCGCTCGAGAGCGCGTGCACGAGCGCGGCCGCCAGCTGCTGTCCCGTCTGCGCGACGTCGGCGCCCTGACCGGCGCCGCCGTGGTGGGCGTCCAGTGCAGCGGCGGCATCGGCGGCAACTACGGCGTCGTCGATCCCCTGCCCCCGCCCGCCCAGTCGTGCACCAGCACGACCGACCCCTTCGCGAACATCTCCGCCTGGGCCACCTACGACACCAGGCCCCCCGCCCCACCCCGGGTGCACCTCCGCCTGACCACCCCCACCTCCGGCATCAGCATCGCGAACACCCGCCTCACCGGCGGCACGCTGATAG
>JBKPRZ010000022.1:0-5356 GCA_046734815.1 Myxococcota bacterium
CCGCAGCGCCGCTGGCCTGCGTCGCCCAGACCGGGGAGGCGTGCCCGGTCTGTTGCGCAGCGGCCGCAGTGTGAAACAGCAACACGCCGGCGCCGACGAGAATGCTGGGCTTGAGTGCTCCCATCATCAGGAAGAAGCAGAGCCTATCAAAACCCATGCCGTTCATGTAGGCACATGTCGCCCGCGCGCGGCGGCGCTGCGGGTCGTGCGTGTTCCGTGCACGGGCGCACCACCAACGGTCCTATAATTCTCTTCCGATGGCGGATTCTCGCGCGGCGTCCGTCCTGTCCGCCCTGCGCGCGGCCATCCAGCCGGAGCAGGGGCGGCACCTGGTGGCGGTCGATGATCCGATGGAGCAGTCGCGGATCGCGACCGTGCTGGCGTCCGAGGGTCAGGTGGTGCTCGAGAGCTCGACCCGCTATGCGCTGGATCGCCTGGAGGCCGAGCCGTTCGGTCTGGCGGTTCTGGACCTCGACGAGCGTGAGGGACGCTACCCCTTGCCCGATCTGAAGGAAGCGCGGCCGTTCTCCGATCTGATCGCGGTCATCGATCCCGATCCCGTGCGCTGTGGCGAGGCGTACGCCGCCGAGGTGGAAGCGGTGCTGCCGCGCCCGCTGCCCGCCGAGGCGGAGCTGCACACCCATCTGCACCGGCTGGCCTCGGCCCGGCGATCGCGCACGAACTGGCTGCTGCTCCGGCAGGCGCTGGCCCGGCTGGGCCCCGAGCTGTCCCGCTGCGAGCCCGATCTCGCCCGCGCCTTCGCCGAGCTGTCCGATCCGACCGGACCGGAACCCAGCGTGGCGATCCTGGGCGACGAGAACCTTTCCCGCGCGGCCGGTGGCGTGACCGCCGAGGCCATCGCCGACGTGGTGGTGCTGGCGGTGGCCGATTCGGAGGGGATCGAGCGCGGGCTGGAACGCGGGCGCGCCCGCGCGCCGCAGGGGGCCCTGGTGGTGATCGACGCCGCCCCCTCGCCGCAGCGGCTGTCGGCGGCGCTGTACGGAGGGGCCCGCGCGTATCTGGTGCGATCGCAGGTCGGCGAGCTCCACCGCGTGGTCGCCGCCGTCGCTTCGCGCCTGCGGGCCGAGCTGGGCGGCCGCCGCCTGGTCGAGACCCTGGCGCTGGCGGACGGCGAAGGGCGCGAGCCCTCGGTGGTAGGGCCGCTGCCGGAACTGCAGACGCCGGTGGGCGACCCGACCTTCGTGCCGTCGGGCCACGAGGTGCTGCTGGTCGATGACGAGACCCTGGTGGTGGCGGTGCTGCGCGAGGTCCTGCGGCGCGGAGGGTACCGGGTGACCACCGCTGCGTCCGGGGAAGAGGCCATCGATCTGATGCGGCGGCGGCCCTTCGACCTGGTGCTGACCGACCAGAACCTCCCCGGCCTGTCCGGGCTGGAGGTCGGGCGCGCAGCCCGCGCCCTGACCGCCCCGCCCGCCGTGATCCTGATGACCGGCTACGGCTCGCCCGAGTCGGCGGCCGACGCGCTGGACATCGGCGCGCACGACTACATCCAGAAGCCGATCGCTGATCTCGACACCTTCCGCTCCCGCGTGCGCCGGGCGCTGTCCCGGCACGCCCAGCAGCAGTCGCGCGCGCCCATGCGCGCGAGCGAGCAGGCCGGTCGCGTCCTGCTGGTGGAGGCGGAGGGCGGACGCCGGCAGCTGATGGCCGAGTTCCTGGGCCGGTCGTACCAGGTGGCCTCGGTATCCAGCGGCGCCGAGGCGCAGCAGCGGCTGCAGCAGGAACGCTTCGACGTGGTGGTGGCCGATCGCAACCTGCCCGCTCTGTCCGGCCTGCGCGTGATCGAGCAGGCGCAGCGGCTGCTTCCGCACTGCGCGTGCGTGCTGTACACGGCCTATCCGTCTGCCGAGACGGTCCGGCAGGCGTTCGCCCAGGGGCTGGACGCGTTCTGCGCGCGTCCGAACGACGATCTGAAGAGTCTGGGTCAGAAAGTGGCCGAGGCCCTGCGCAGCCCGGGTGGCATTCTCCTCGGGTGAGCGACGAGAACACTTTCCGTCATTGACGATGGCGGTAACAGTTTGATTGAGTAAGGTTCTCTTGCCGGTCGGACGATGACTCGACCAGCGTTGTCATGAAGATCGCGTTCACGCACAACCTGCGGCTCACCGATAGCGAGGAGGAGGCGGAGTTCGACACCGCCGAGACCGTCGACGACATCGCCAACGGTCTGCGCGCGGGCGGCCACGAGGTCGAGAAGATCGAGGTCACCGGACCGGCCTCACACCTGGCCGCCCGGATCGAGTCCTTCGCGCCCGACCTCATCTTCAACACCGCCGAGGGCCGCCGGGGCCGCACCCGCGAGGCCTTCTACCCCGCGCTGTTCGAGGAGCTGGGCTTTCCCTATACCGGCTCCGAGGCCTACGTGATGACGGTGACCCTGGACAAGTGGCTGACCAAGCTGGTCCTGGCCGCCCAGGGCATCGACACCCCCCGCGCCCGCCTGGTGGTGCCCGAGGACCTGCGCCGCATGCGCGAGGCCGGCTCGGTGGGACTGGCCTTCCCGGTGATGGTCAAGCCCAACTACGAGGGCTCGTCCAAGGGGATCGGGGACGATGCGGTGGCGCGCGACCCCCGCGCGCTGGCCGAGATGTTGCCGCGGGCTCTGCGCAGGTACCCCACCGGGGTGCTGGTCGAGGAGTTCATCGCCGGCAGCGACGTGACCGTGCCGTTCGTGGAGGGTCTCGGTGACGACGGCGTGTTGCTGCCGGTCGACTACCTGGTGGATCCGAACGCGCGCAGCCGGTTCAACATCTACGACTACCGGCTGAAGTCCACCGAGGCGAGCCGGGTGCAGGTGCGCTGCCCGCCCGATCTGCCCCGCGACGTCACCGCCCGCCTGCGCGCCGTCTCGCGGCTGGCCGTGCGCGCGCTGGGCGTGCGCGACCTGGGACGCATCGACTTTCGCATCGGCGAGGACGGGCGCTTGTACCTGCTGGAGGTCAATGCGCTGCCCTCGCTCGAGCGCGGGGCCAGCCTGTTCGCCGCCGCCGCCCGCGAGGGCCTGGACCGCGAGGCCACGTTGAGCGCGGTGGTGGCCAGCGCCGCCCGCCGGCAGGGGCTGATGGCGCCCGCGGGCACGCGCCGCCGCCGCCCCGCCGAACCGCTGCGCATCGGCTTTACCTACAACATCAAGCGGGTCAGCTCCAAGGGCGGCAACGACGCCGAGGCGGAGTACGACGCGCCCGAGACCATCGAATCCATCCGCGGCGCGCTGGAGAGCTACGGCCACGTGGTCATCCCGCTGGAGGCCACCGCCGAGCTGCCCCGCCAGCTGATGGAGTCGCCGGTCGATCTGGTGTTCAACATCGCCGAGGGTGTCTCCGGCCGCAACCGAGAGGCGGTGGTGCCGGCCCTGTGCGAGCTGATGGGGATCCCCTACACCGGCTCCGACGCCGCCACGTTGTCCATCGCTCTCGACAAGGCGCTGTCCAAGCGGGTCCTGCGGCAGCACAACATCCTCACCGCCGAGTTCCAGGTGATGGAGACCGGCCGCGAGCGGCTGTCGCCCAAGCTGCGCTTCCCCCTGATCATCAAGCCGAACCAGGAGGGTTCGTCCAAGGGCGTGAGCGCGGCGGTCTCGGTGGTCGACAACGAGGAGATGCTGCGCCAGGTGGTGCGCGACCTCATCGAGCGCTACCGCCAGCCCGCGCTGATCGAGGACTACATCGCCGGGCGCGAGTTCACCGTGGGTCTGCTGGGTGACAAGCGCCCCCGCGTGCTGCCGCCGATGGAGATCCTGTTCCGGGACAAGGACAACACCCGGCCCGTCTACGACTACCAGATCAAGCAGGAGTGGGAAAAACACGTCTATTACGAGTGCCCCGCCAAGCTGACGCCCACCGAGCTCAAGGCCATCGAACGGGTCTGCCGCGAGACCTTCGACGCCCTGGACTGCCGGGACGTGGCCCGCGTCGACCTGCGCATGAACGCCAAGGGCGAGCTTTACGTCCTGGAGGTGAACCCGCTGCCGGGTCTGACGCCGGAGTATTCCGACCTGTGCCTGATCGCCAAGGCGGCCAACATCGACTACCGCGGGCTGATCGGCGAGATCCTCGCCGGCGGTCTCAAGCGGTTGCGCGAGAAACGTCGCGCCGAGGCGGCCAAGAGCGGTGTGGGCCCGCCGCCGCCAGCGCCCGCGACCGCGCAGCCGACGGCGGGCGCTACCGAGAACGGGAACGGCGGCAAGGAGAACGGCGCCAAGGACAACGGGCGCCCCCTGGCCGAGGACGACAAGACTCCCACCAACCCGAACGCCCTGGTGCCCTAGTACGGGCAGGCCCGCCGTCCACACCGCCGGCGGAAAAAACCGCGCGAAATCGGCGGTCCGAGTCCGGTTGGGGTAAAACCGAGAGGTGCGACGACGGCTTCGCGACATGGGCTTCACCATCGGGCGGCTGCCCGCCGGGCCCTGGAACGCCATCACCGACGTCAAGGGGGTGCGAGTCGGACACACCACCCTGATCGAGGGTGAGGGGCCGCTGATCGTGGGCAAGGGTCCGGTGCGCACCGGCGTCACCGCGGTGCTGGCCGGCTCGTCGATCTTCGAGCGCCGACCGCTGGCCGGCGCCTTCGTGCTCAACGGCGCGGGCGAGGTCTCGGGGCTTACTCAGGTGCAGGAGTGGGGGCTGCTGGAGACGCCCATCCTGCTGACCAACACCATGTCGGTCGGGAAGGTCTCGGACGCCGCGGTCAAGTGGATGACCAAGCATTTCCCCGGCATCGGCAGCGAATACGACGTGGTCATCCCGCTGGTCGGCGAGTGTGACGACTCCTGGCTGAACGACGCGGTCGGCCGACACGTCCGCTCGGAGCACGTCTACCGGGCCATCGAGCAGGCCACCAGCGGGCCGGTGGCGGAGGGCTCGGTGGGGGCGGGGACCGGAATGGTCACCTGCGACTTCAAGGGGGGCATCGGCACCAGCTCGCGTCGGGTGCCCGCCGACGTCGGTTTTTACACCGTGGGCGTGCTGGCGCAGTCCAACTTCGGGGTGATGCGATCGCTGGTGGTCGACGGCGCCCCGGTGGGCGAGATCCTCGAGCCCGCCTTCGGGGCCAGCGAGCGGCGGCTGCACAACGCCGGATCGATCATCTGCGTGGTGGCCACCGACGCGCCCCTCCTGCCCTCGCAGATCACCCGCCTGTGCAAGCGCGCCGCCCTGGGCATCGGCCGGGTGGGATCCTTCGCCGCCCACGGCTCGGGCGAGATCATCGTCGGATTTTCGACCGCCAACCAGGTCCCGCGCCACACTTCGGGCATGACCACCCGGGTGGAGGTGTTGCTGGATCCCGCCTGCGACGGATTGTACGAGGCGGTGGTCGAGTGCACCGAGGAGGC
>JBKPRZ010000023.1:0-7465 GCA_046734815.1 Myxococcota bacterium
CGTCGGCAGCGTCAGATGGTATAAGAGACAGGCGCTGCCCTGGCGCCGCCGCCCGCCGAGCCGCCGCGCGCGCCGCTGGCCGGCGCTGCGCCAGGCCGCCACCTCACCTCGGTGCCGCCGGTGATCGTCACGCCGGTCGACCAGCCGGAGGTGCGGGCGCTGGTGGCGGTCGAGCCGCCGCGCCCGCCTCGGCCGGAGATCGAGGACCGCACCCGCAAGGACGAAGGGCCGGGTTTCATCCGCCAGTCCGAGGGCGACTTCGTGCTGCCGCCCTCCGACCTGCTGGTCTACGTGCCCCCGCCCGCGCAGGAGATCGACAAGAAGGCCCTTTACGACATGGCCGCCCGCCTGGAGCAGGCGATGGCCAACTACGGGGTCAAGGGCAACGTCAGCGCGATCAACATGGGCCCGGTGGTCACGATGTACGAGTTCGCGCCCGCCCCCGGCACCCGCACCGGCAAGGTGGCCCAGCTGGAGAACGACCTGGCCATGGCCCTGGAGGCGCAGGCCGTCCGCATCGTCGCGCCCATTCCGGGCAAGGCGGTGGTGGGCGTGGAGGTGCCCAACAAGAACCGGCAGATGGTCTACCTGAAGGAGATCCTGGCCGAGGAGTCGATGCGCGGGACCAGCGGCAAGCTGCAGATCGCGCTGGGCAAGGACATCAAGGGCAATCCCGTGGGCGTGAACCTGGCCAAGATGCCGCACCTGCTGGTGGCCGGCACCACCGGGTCGGGCAAGTCGGTGACGGTCAACGGGATGATCACCAGCATCCTGTACAACGCCACCCCCGAAGAGGTGCGCTTCATCATGGTCGACCCCAAGATGCTGGAGCTGTCGATCTACGAGGGCATCCCCCACCTGCTGCTGCCGGTGGTGACCGATCCCAAGAAGGCGAACCTGGCCCTGCGCTGGGCGGTCGACGAGATGGAGCGCCGCTACGAGCTGCTGGCCAAGTCGGGCGTGCGCGACATCGCCACCTACAACGCCAAGGTGGACCTGGAGCTGGGCCGCCGGGCGGGCGGCAAGCCGGGGCTGAGCAAGATCGAGACCCCCGCGCCCGAGCTGCGCGCGGGCAAGCGGCTGAAGGTGGTGATCACCGAGGCCGACGGCACCGAGCGCGAGGTGGAGGTGGATGGCGCCACCGGACAGCCGGTGGACACCACCATCGAGGTGACCGAGGAGATGCGCGAGGAGATCTCCACCCAGCAGGCCGCCGCCCAGGCGGCGGCGGAGGCGGCCGACAAGGAAGAGCCGCTGCGCAAGCTGCCCTACATCGTCATCGTCATCGACGAGTTCGCCGACCTGATGATGGTGGCGCCCAAAGACGTCGAGACCTCGGTGGCTCGGCTGGCGCAGAAGGCGCGGGCGGCGGGGCTGCACCTCATCCTGGCCACCCAGCGCCCCTCGGTGGACGTGATCACCGGCCTGATCAAGGCCAACTTCCCCAGCCGGGTGGCCCTGCAGGTGGCCTCGAAGATCGATTCGCGCACCATCCTTGACCAGGCCGGCGCCGAGACCCTGCTGGGCAATGGCGACATGTTGTTCTCCGACCGCGGGACCAAGCTCCGCCGCATCCACGGCGCCTTCCTGTCGGACGACGAGGTCCACCGGGTGGTCGACTTCCTCAAGGCGCAGGCCAAGCCGGTCTACGACATGGAGATCCTGCGGCCGCGCGACGACGAGGGCGAAGAGGGCGGCGACGGCGCGCCGGCCGAGGAGTTCCACGATGCGCTGTACGACCAGGCGGTGGCCATCGTCTGCGAGACCCGCCAGGCCAGCGTCTCGTTCATCCAGCGGCGGCTGCAGATCGGTTACAACCGGGCCGCGCGCATGGTCGAGCAGATGGAGCGCGAGGGGATCGTGGGTCCCGCCAACGGGATCAAGCCCCGCGAGGTGATTGCGCCGGCGGGCGGTTACCTGACTTCGGCGCCCTGACCGCGGGCATCCGCTGCGACCAGGGTCGCGGCCGGACCCCGCGGTCGTCGAAACCGAAGCCGCGCACCTCCACCAGCGGGCGGTCGGGCTCGAAGACCAGCTCGTTGATCCCCGACCCGAAGCCTCCCGGCGGGATTGTCAGCTCCTGCCGCTGCTCGGTCGGACCGACCTTCAGGGTGCCGTACCAGGTGGTTCCGAACAGCTTGCCGCGGCCGACCCGCAGGTTGGCGGGCTGGGCCGACCAGGTCTTGACCCAGATGTGGGTGGCGAAGGGCCACTGGGCGGCGAACACGTAACTGGCGCGCCCGCCGGTCAGCAGCAGCTTGCCCGGGTCGGCCTGGGCGCCGCCGGCCACCACCTTCGGCTCGAAGCGCGACGGATCCCGGATCATCCAGTTCAACGTGGTCCACGAGCGCTTGTACCAGAGGCTGTCGGTGGCGAGGTAATACGCCTGGGCGGGCAGGTGGTAGCGCAGCCGGAAGGCCAGCACCGCCGGCCAGACCGACAGCGGCCCGACGGTCTCGTCGAGGTACGACCAGACCAGCCGCTTCGAGCTGCCGTACAGGTCCGCCTGTGGCGAGGCGCTGTCGATGCGCACCACCACGTTGCCCTGCGCGATGACCGCGATCAGGTTGGTCGCCACCGCCGGGATCACCAGGGCGCAGGCCGCCACCGCCACGCACAGGCGCGGCCGTTCGACCAGCAGCCGGCGCACCCGTTCGGTCAGGAAGGCGGCGAACACCACCAGCACGGGCGTGAGGAACACCAGCCGCCGGGCCCCGAAAGTGCCGCTGCCGTGCCAGTCCAGCGCCGACGAGTTGATCCAGAGCGCCAGCGCGAAGGCCAGCAGCATCGACAGCACCAGCGGCCGCCAGGTGCGGTCGCGCAGGGCCAGCGCCGCCCCGATCGCCGCCAGCCAGGCGGTGGGGGTGTAATAGAAGAGCCCGCCGTGGGGGGCGAACAGCAGCAGGAACGGGTGCGGCTGGTCCAGATAGACGTAGTTCTGGGAGGTGACCGAGTTCGACCAGGTGCCGTTCAGGTACTTGTTGACGAACATCTGCGGCAGGTTGCCCAGCACCACCGCCAGCGCCTGCATCGCGCCCACCAGCACCAGCCGCCCGCTGATCCAGCCGATCCAGCGGTTGCCCTCCGGCGGCACCGGCCGGCGCAGCCGGGCCAGCGCCACCGCCACCGCCACCACGCCCAGCACGGCGTCGCTGGGGCGCTCGAACACGACGAAGACCAGGCTGGCGGCCAGCGCGATCCATCGTCCCAGCGCCTCGGGCCGCTCCCAGGCCCGCAGGGCGGCCAGCAGGAACAGCGACGCGGCCAGCGCCGAGTGCACGTGCCCGATCCAGGTCAGCTGGGCGGCGTAGGCGCTGAGGCTGCCGCCCAGGCCCACCAGCGCCGCGGCGGCCGCGGCGGCCCCGTCCCCGGCGAATCGGCGGGCGCACCGGTAACAGAGGAACAGGATCAAGGTCGCCAGCACCGGACCGGCGAAATAGAAGACGAACGTCGTCAAGGGCGGCCCGCACCCACCCGCCACCGACGGGGGGACATTCGGCCGGATCGGCACCACCAGCCGCGCGACGGCCAGCAGGGGCGCCCAGATGATGGTGGGGCCGATGTAGAACGAGTTGTCCGGGCGGCCGGGTACGTGCTGGCGCGCGGAGAAGCCGCCCGGGTCGCCGCACAGCCGGTAGTCGTTGGTGAAGTTGAGGTCGTGGTCGAACACCAGCGAGCGCGAGAAGGCCCAGTTGTGGATCCCGTCGGTCTCGGGCCGGGCCGAGCGGCGGTTGGAGACGAACACGATCGACAGCGAGGCGAAAGCGAACAGGCAGAGCACCAGGGCCCACCTCTGATCGGATCGCGCCAGCGCCGTCAGGCGAGCTGACAGCCGGGTCCACAGGGCGCGCGGGGCGGACGACACCGGCGGGCTTTTACCACGCCAGCCTTCACGGCGACCGGCGCTGTTTTCGTGATCTCGACGCAGGCAGGTCCTAAAATGGGGCTGTGGAGCTCCCTTCCGCCCTCCTCGTCTTCGGGGCTTCCGCGCTGATCGCTCTGCTGTGCGCCGACGGGCGCTGGCGCCGCCTGTTCGTGCTGGCCAAGCCGGCCACCACCCTGTCGTTGCTGCTGGTGCTGGGCCTGCCGCGCGCGACCGTGCTGCAGGACCGGTTTGGCGTGCTGGTGGTCGGAGCGGTGTTGCTGTGCGCGCTGGGCGACACCGCCCTCCTGCACGACGGCCGGGGCTTCTTCATGGTCGGGCTGCTGCTGTTCCTGGTGGCCCACGGGGCCTTCACCACCGCCTTCCTGCTGGGCGGCGCGCGCGGGCCGCTGGACGTGCCGGCGCTGGCGGGGCTGGGCGTGATCTTGCTGGCCTCGGCCTGGCTGGTCCGCAAGCTGTGGCCCCACATCGAGCGAGGCCTGCGCGGGCCGGTGGTACTGTACGCGCTGGCCATCAGCCTGATGGTGGGCGCGGCCTACGTGCTGCTCGGTGGTCCCTGGCCCTCGTACGTGACCTTCCCGATCACCGCCGGGGCGGTGTCCTTTTACCTGAGCGACGCCATATTGGCCTGGAGCCACTTCCGCTACCCCTTGCCGATGAGACAGACCTTGAACTTGACCTTCTACTGGCTGGGCCAGGTGGGCATCGCGCTGGGCGCCCGCTGGGTGACAGGGGGCTGACCGTGAGCGGCCCGCGGCACCGCACGCACGGAGACGGCAGCTTCCGGCCGGACCAGTTCCGCGCCATAGGGAGCGACTGCGTGTTCGAGTCGGGGGTGCTGGTGTTTCACCCCGAGAACATCACCCTGGGGCGCAACGTGTACGTCGGACACCAGGCCATCCTCAAGGGGTACTATCAGAACGAGCTGCGCATCGGCGACGAGAGCTGGATCGGACAGCAGGTGTTCATGCACGCCGCCGGCGGGTTGACCATCGGCGCGCGGGTGGGGATCGGCCCGGGGGTGAAGATCTTGACCTCGCAGCACCAGGAGGCCGGGCGCGAGACGCCGGTGCTGTTCTCGCCCGTCTCCACCGCGCCGGTGGTGATCGAGGACGACGCGGACATCGGCATCGGGGCCATCGTGCTGCCCGGGGTGACGGTGGGGCGCGGGGCGGTGGTGGGGGCGGGGGCGGTGGTCACGCGAGACGTGCCCGCCTACGCGGTGGTGGCCGGCAGCCCGGCCCGTATCCTTCGCCATCGGTAGCCCCGCCTGCGAGCGAACCCGGTGTGTCGGGTGTGCCCGGCATCGCAGCCCGGCGGCCGCAAGACTGTCGCTGTTGCGCGGGGGGACGCGGCGCTAGACTGCGTCGAGACTCGACATGACTGGGATGAAGCCCGTTTCTGGCATCCCGGCCGGAAGCCTGGTGGTGGTCGCGCGCGGCCATCGCGCCGAACAGCTCGCCCTCACCTACACCAGCTGCTACGGGCCGGGCCGCTGGCCGTTCGTCCGGCGCTGGATGGGTGAGCGCTGGACGGTGCGGCCGGCCAAGGCGCGGGTGCTGAGGCTGGCCACGGACGAGGATCGCCACCGATTCGGCCTGCCCGCCGGCGCGCTCCCCGGGGTGATCCCCGCAGCTGAATCCACGCGCCCTGGCAGCCGTCGTAAACACGAATAAGGTAAAGGCCATGGGTTGTCTGCTCGCGTTGATAGGGATCCTGGCGGCACCGGCGGCGGTGCCCCCGGCCGCGCACGCCGTGACGGCGCCGCCCGCGGCCGATGTCCGGCAGGTGGTGCAGCGGCTGCAGCAGAAGTACGAGAGCGCCGCCGACTACCGGGCCAAGTTCACGCAGAAATACATCTACGCCGCCACCGGCCGCGAGCGCAGCTCGAACGGCGAGGTGCTGGTCAAGAAGCCGGGGCGGATGCGCTGGAACTACGTCGCGCCCGAGCCGCAGATGTACCTGGCCAGCGACGGGAACCTGTGGGTGTACGAGCCCGAGGCCAAGCAGGCCTACCGACAGGATCTGAAGGCCTCGCAGCTGCCGGCGGCGGTGTCATTCCTGATGGGCAAGGGCAAGCTGACCGACGAGTTCGATATATCCGTCGCCAAGGAGCTGCCTTATGGCGACGCGCAGGACGTTCGTCTGGCGCTGACGCCCAAGAAGCCCCAGACGACGTACAAGGCCATCTATCTGGTGGTCGACCCCAAGACGTACCTGGTGCGGCAGAGCGTATTGGTCAACACGCAAGGGGACGTCAACGCAATCAGCTTTTCCGAAGTAAAGATCAACACGAAGCTGGCGGACTCCCAATTCAAATGGACCGCGCCCGCAGGTGTCCGGGTCATCGAGGCCGCCAGGCCGACCCCCAAGTGACCCTCGCCGTGGGCGCGGGGTATAAGACCCACCACCCATGCGACCCTCCGGGACAGGCGAAGGCGAGAGCGAGAAAAAAGCAGCCGACATCCGCGAGGTCGCGCGCCGGGCCGGGGTCTCGATCTCGACGGTGTCACGCTACCTGAACCACAAGGTGGTCAGCGCGGCGGCGGAACGTCGGATCGAGGAGGCCATCCGCGAGCTGGCCTATCTCCCCAACCGGATCGCGCGCAGCCTGAAGATGAAGCGCACGATGACCCTGGGGATGGTCATCCCGGACATCACGAATCCCTACTTCCCCGAGGTGGTCAAGGGCGTGGACAGCGCCGCGCGCGCGGCCGGCTTCAACCTGATCCTGGCCAACGCCGGCGAGGACGCCCTGATCGAGTGGGAGCACCTGCAGACCTTGCGCGGGCTGCGCTGCGATGGGGTGGTGCTGATACCGGCGCCCCGATCGATCGAGGACACCGACTGGCAGCGGCGGCTGGAGGCCTATCCACTGCCGCTGGTGTTCGTCGACCGCCACCTGGGCAGCGGGCGAGACGTGGTGGTGTCCGACAACCTGAAGGCCTCGGGCGACGCCGTCCGCCACCTGATGCGCCTGGGTCACAAGCGGATCGCGCTGCTGGATACCACCTTGGAGGTATCGAGCCACCGCGAGCGCGCCGAGGGCTACGTGCAGGCGATGAAGGAGGCGGGCGGGGAACCAGATCCGAGCTACATCGTGCGCGTGCACGCCAGCGCCGCCGATGGGTTCGGCGCCACCACCCGGCTGCTGGAGCAGCCGCAGCCGCCCACCGCGCTGTTCATCCCCAACAGCCGGCTGACCATCGGGGCGCTGCAGGCCATCGGCGCGCGCGGGCTGAAGTGCCCCGACGACATCAGTGTGATCAGCTACGACGACTACGAGTGGCAGGAGGCCTTCCGCCCGCGCCTGACCACCATCGCCCAGCCCGGCTTCCTGATCGGCCAGCGCGGCGCCGAGATGCTGATCTCCCGCATCACCGACGACACCGCCCGCGCCACCGAGCAGGTGGTCCTGTCCTCCCGCCTGCTCGTGCGCGAATCTTGTGGCGTCTACGCGAGCCGCTAATCCAGCGTTCGCGATACCCGCGCACTATCCCGTCCTCGTCCTCGTCCTCGTCCTCGTCCTCGTCCTCGTCCTCGTCCTCGTCCTCGTCCTCGTCCTCGTCCTCGATGGTGATC
>JBKPRZ010000024.1:0-5578 GCA_046734815.1 Myxococcota bacterium
GCACGTGCAGCTGCGGCTGATCGACGCCGCCGGCAACGCCGCGGTGGTGGATGGCACCGCCGCCACCGGCCGCCGCGAGATCGCCGGACGTTTCGTCGACGCCATCGCGCCGCTCGGCCAGTTCAAGGCCCAGGGCATCGACCTGCACCACCTGGCGGCAGCGGAAATCGTCTTCTCCGGCCAGGGCTCGGTCACCCTGGACGACCTGCGCTTCGAGTAGATCAGGGGCGGATAGATCAGAATAGCCGCCGCTTGCGCAGCATCACCCGGCCCTCGCCCGCGGGCGACAGGGTGAAGGCCAGCGGCACGCCCCGTCCCGGCGCGGACTGTCCCTGCGGGTCGACCACCTTGTTCAGACAGCCCATCACCTCGATGCGGTCGCCGGGCGCCAGCCGCACCTGGCGGAAGTTGCCCCTCGATCGTCGCTGAGGGCGGGCCGCCGACAGCTGCTTCATCAGGTCCACCGGCACCGACGTCGCCGCCGGCTCGTCCACCGGATGCAGGGTGGCTGGATCCAGCCGCACCCGGGTGCCGTCCCTCAGGCGGATCTGGAAGGGGATGCCGCGCACGTCCTCGCGGAAGCCCGGACCGCCGACCACCTCGCCCGACAGCGGGAACACCGTCCGGACGAACACCGCCGGCTTGCCGCCGCCCAGCGCGGGGAAGGCCCCGCGTTCGGGCTCGATGACGCCGCTCAGCCGCACCAGCGTCCCGTCGGGCAGGTCCGCCAGCGGTCCGCTCAGCGGCTGCCGGGTCATGCGGCGCTGTCGGTACCAGCGGCCGACCCTCACCGGCAGCCTCGCCAGCGCCGCGGCCAGCAGGCCCGCCAGCGCGGGCCCCCAGAAGCCGTGAACGTCGAGGACCTCGGTGAACAGCACGATGGTGAGGATGGTTGCGCCGGCCGACCAGGCGTAGGCGCCCTTGATCCCTCCGGGATGCTCGAACAGCAGATCATGGTGCGATCCGGTCCGCGCCCGGACCAGCGGTCCCAGCCAGATCGGCGGCAACGGTTTGTCGACCGCGCGCGCGGCCGATGTGTGGGGACGGTGGGTGAGGATGGCGTCGTTCATGGGGAATTCGCGTTCACCAGCTGTCGGACCTCGGTCGCGCTCAGCGCGCGGTCGTAGATGAGGATGTCGTCCAGCAGGCCGGCGTAGAACTCGGCGTTGGGCGCGCCCGCGGGCCGGCCGGCCGCCGTGACGTTCACCGTGGACTCGGCCAGCGGCCCGACCGCCGGCGTCGCCGCCACCTGGCGGCCGTCCACGTACAGCGCAGCCTGCTGGCCGTCGTAAGTGGCGGCCAGGTGCACGAACCGGTTGGTGGGCGGCGCGGCCGCACTGACCTGCACCAGCGTTCCATCCGCCAGCCGCAGCAGGAATCGCAGCTGCCCGCCCTGCACGCGCAGGGCGTATTGCTCGTCGGCGTCGCCTTTCTGCAGCAGCCGCTGGGTGCCGTTCCACGACCCCGCCCTGACCCACAGGGCCAGCGAGAAGGACTCGCGCGGACTGGTGGTGTCGTGGTGCGGGATCTGGATGAAAGTCCGGCGCGCCGGCGCGAACAGGATGCCCAGCCCCCGGCGCGCCATCTGCCAGTCGGCGTCCAACACGCCCACGGTGCCACCATGGTTCTGCGTGGGCGAGCTGTCGAGCACCGTGTTGCCGGTGCCCTCGTCCAGACGCCAGTGCCCGACCAGGCCACGCCTCACGTCGGCCGGAGGCGGGGGCGTATCGGGCGGCGGCGGCGGGAGGTCCACCGGCAGCGCCGCATCCTCGACGACCACCGCGGTCGCGTCAGCTGCGTCGGGGGCGGCCGGTGGTGGCCGCGCACCCTCCATCCCTGCGGAGCGCGCGTCCGGCGCCGCGCCGCCGGAACCACCCGCGCCACCGGAGGAACCGTTGCCCGCGCCGACGGGCCCGCTGCCTCCTTCACCGCCGCTGCCGCCAGACCCGCTACTGCCACCCGCGCCGCCGCGACCACCCATGCCCGGCGTGACCGGCTCCGATTGCACCACCGATGCCCCCCGGTCGGCGTGGCTCTTCGGGGCGCAGCCGCCGACGCCGACACCCAGCACCAGCGTCCCCAACCACGCCATGCGGCACGCGCCAGCCGCGGGACCACCGCGCGCACCTGCGCGACCGACGGGTACGGCTGGTCGGTTCACAGCGTACATGATGCCACATCGGCGGCGGCAAATCCTTCGGGCGCGGGGAAGCCCCATCCGGTGGGTCGCTGCGTCTGGTGAGGGGAATCATGACCAAACGATGACGGTGTTCGGGCCCGGTCCCGACGCCGCGCGCGCTACACCCGTTGCATGGACGTCCTTTCGAAACCGCATCGCCCCTGGCGCCGGACCTACTTCAACCAGAAGACCATTGGCTTCTGGGCCGTGCACGTCGCCGCCATCGTGGGCGTGGGGGTCCTGGGCTGGTCATGGAAGGGCCTGGCGCTGGCGCTGGCGCTGTATGCCCCGCGGATGTTCCTGATCACCGGGGGCATGCACCGTTATTTTTCCCACCGCAGCTACCGGACCTCGCGCGTCTTTCAGTTCTTGCTGGCCCTCGGTTGCGTGGCGGTCGGTGAAAAGGGCGTGCTCTGGTGGGCCGCGCACCACCGCCGTCACCACCGTCTGTCGGATCGCCCCGGCGACGCGCACTCGCCGCGCGAAGGCTTCTGGTGGTCGCACGTCGGCTGGATCCTGTCGTACCAGTTCGAGGCCACCGACCTCGCCTCGGTCAAGGACCTGGCTAAATATCCCGAGCTGCGCCTGCTCGAGCGCTTCTGGCTGGTGCCACCCATCCTGGTGGGGGTGGCGACCTGGGTGATCGGCGGCTGGTTCGGTCTGGTCTGGGGCTTCCTGGTCTGCCAGACGATCTTCTGGCACGCGACCTTCACCGTCAACTCGCTGGCCCACGTGTTCGGCAGCCGCCGGTTCGAAACCCGGGACGACTCGCGCAACAACTGGATGCTGGCCATCCTGACCTTCGGAGAGGGCTGGCACAACAACCACCACCACCGGCCGGGCTCGGCGCGGCAGGGGTTGCGCTGGTGGGAGGTCGACCTGTCCTATTACATCCTGCGCGGCCTTGCCGCGCTGGGGCTGATCTGGGACCTGCGCGCGCCCTCCGAAAAAGAGGTGGACCACGGCGACCCCGTCGAGCCCGCACGCCGCGTAGCCTGATCGCGGTCCTCGACCGCGTATACTGGCCGGCGTGCGTTTTCCGCCGGCCAACGTTCAGCTGCGGCGGGCGCAGCTGGTCCTGATCCTGGCTGTGCTCCTGCCGACCGTGCTCATGATCGCGGTCGGCATCGTCATGATCGCGGTCGGCAACACCGAGGCCGGACACATCGTGGCCGGCGTCCTGGTGCTCACCTTCTGCAGCACCGCCATCACCGGCTATATCCTCGGCTCGATCTTCCTGGGCCGGGGAGCCTCCCTGGCCCGCGTGCAGAACGACTTCCTGTCCAGCGTGTCGCACGAGCTGCGCACGCCCCTGACCTCGATCGGCCTGTTCATGGAGTCGCTGCGCGACGGTCGACTGACCATCGATGATCAGCAGCGGGTGGTGCAGCTGCTGAGCACCGAGGTGTCCCGCCTGGACACCCTGGTCGGCCGGCTGATGGAGCTGTCCCGTCTGGAGAGCGGGGCCCACGTGTTCGAGCGGAAGCGGGTCGAGGTGGTCGACATCCTGCGCGAGGCGGTGGCCGCCTTCGACGCCGCCAGCCTGTCCGCGCCCACCCCGATCACCACCGAGGCCGAGCCCGGCCTGGCCCTGGTGGGCGATCGGGCCACGCTGGTGCGGGCGGTCTCCAACCTGCTGATCAACGCCTGGAAATACACCGGCGCGCACAAGCAGATCACCGTCACCGCGCGCGGGCTGGGGCGGGCCATCGAGATCGCGGTCAGCGACAACGGCATCGGCATCCCGCGCGACGAGCGCCGGGAGGTGTTCGAGGAGTTCGCGCGCGGCAAGGAGGCCACCCGGCGGGGCACCCCCGGCGTGGGCCTGGGACTGGCGCTGGTGCGGGCGGTGGTGCGGGCGCACCGGGGGAAGGTGGAGATCAGCTCGCGTCCCGGCGCCGGCTCGACCTTCCGCATGCGTCTGCCGCGCGGCCGGCTGGAGCCGGTGCTGGGACAGGCGGCCGCGTGAGCGACATCCTGATAGTCGAGGACGACGAGGCGATCGCAGCCGGGCTGGCCCTCAACCTGAAGCTGGCCGGCCATCAGTCGAGCTGTGCGCGCGACGGGGACGAGGCTCTGGCCCGCGTGCAGGTGCACGACTTCGACATGATCCTGCTGGACATCAACCTGCCCCGGCGCAACGGCCTCGAGGTGCTGCAGACCCTGCGCGCCTCGGACAATCTGGTGCCGGTGGTGGTGGTCTCCGCGCGGGACGGCGAATTCGACAAGGTGGCCGCCCTGCGGCTGGGCGCCGACGACTACCTGACCAAGCCGTTCGCGCTGGCCGAGCTGCTGGCCCGCATCGACGCCGTCCTCCGCCGCAGCCAGCCTTCCGGCGGGGCCGACGCTTACGAGGCCGCCGGCGACGGCGACGCCCTGCATTTTTCCGACGTCACCGTCGACCTCCTCCAGCGGACGGTGGTGCGGGGCGGACGCCCGGTCAAGCTGACCCACCTCGAGTTCGAGCTGCTGGTCTTCTTCATCCGCCACCCCTCCCGCGTCTACGGCCGGACGCGCCTGTTCAACCTGGTCTGGGGCCAGTCCGCCGGCTCGCCCCGGACGGTCGACAACTTCGTCAGCCAGCTGCGCAAGCAATTCGAGGACGATCCCGAAACCCCGCGCCACTTCATAACCGTGCGAGGATCGGGCTACCGCTTCGAGCCCTGACCCGCCCCACCAAGGAGACCGACCGTGCTCACACCGCTGTCGCTGCTGTCTGCCCTCCTGCTCGCGCAGGCCCCGCCGGCCGCGCCACCGTCCATCGCCACACGGGCCGCCGATCCTCTGCTGTCGCCCCAGGTGCACCCGGATCGCCGCATCAGCTTCCGCCTGCGCGCGCCGAAGGCGACCGAGGTGTCCATCGTGGGCGAGTGGATGCGCGCGGGCGGCGCGGTGAACGATCCCCAGAAGCTGACCCGCGGGGACGACGGCGTGTGGTCCATCACCGTCGGCCCGGTCGATCCCAACATCTACATCTACGTGTTCCAGGTCGATGGCATGATGATCACCGACCCGCTGAACCCGCTGGTGAAGCTGCGGGCGCGCACGTCCGCCAGCATGGTGGAGGTCCCGGGTGAGATGCCCTGGGAGGCGCGCGACGTTCCCCACGGCGCCATCGAGATCAACACCCACGCCTCGCGCGTCCTCCCGGGCGCCACCCGCCAGGTCTTCGTCTACACACCCCCCGGCTACGAGAAGAGCCGCTCGCAGCGCTACCCGGTCCTGTACCTGTTCCACGGCAACAACGATCTGGCGGCCGGCTGGACCATGGCCGGCCGTGCGAACCTGGTGCTCGACAACCTGATCGCCGAGAAGAAGGCCGTCCCGATGATCGTCGTGATGCCCTGGGGCCACGCGCTGCCGTTCGGCTACCGTGCCCCGGCGGGCGAGCCCGACAAC
>JBKPRZ010000025.1:0-3802 GCA_046734815.1 Myxococcota bacterium
GCCACCCCACGCAGCAGCAGCATCGAGCCCAGGGTCACCACGAAGGGCTGCACCCCCAGCCGCGCGATCACCAGCCCCTGGCCGGCGCCCACCGCCACCGCGATCAGCACCGCCGCCGCCACCGCCGCCACCAGTGGCACCCCCATCGTCATGCTGAGGTAGCTGGTGGTGACCGCGGCGATGCAGATCACCGATCCGATCGACAGATCGATCCCCCCGGCGATGATCACCACCGCCTCGCCCAGCGCGAACAGCGAGATCAGCGAGATGTGCCGGAGGTTGTTGCGCAGGTTGTCCGGCCCGAGGAACACCGGGTTGAGCAGGGCGGTGGCGGCGGCCAGGGCCACCAGCACCGCCAGCATGGTCAGCTCTTTCTTCATGCCTGCAACCCTCGGAGGGTTCATGCCGCCAGCCGCAGGATGTGAGCGTCGGTCAGGTGCTCGCGCGCCAGCTCGCCGCGGGCGATGCCGTGGCGGAGCACGATGGCCCGGTGGCAGAGGGCGGCGATCTCCTCGGCCTCGGCGCTCGACACGATCACCGCCTGCCCCTGCGCCGCCAGCCCACGCACCACCTCGTGCACCTCGCGCCGGGCCTTCAGATCCAGCCCGCGGGTGGGCTCGTCCAGCAGCAACACCCGGGGCGACAGCGCCAGCCACTTGGACAGCACCACCTTCTGCTGGTTGCCGCCCGACAATGTCCCCGCCGCGCAGCCGCCCCGGATCCCGAAGCGGTCCATCAGTGGCCGGGCGATGGCGCCCTCGTCCTCCAGCAGCAGCCGGCGCAGCGAGGGCAGAGCAATGTTTCGCTCGACCAGCATGTCGAGGATCAAGCCCTGGCTGGCCCGTTCCTCGGGCACGTAGGCCATCCCCGCGGCGATGGCCTGGCGAGGCGAGGCCAGCGCCAGCGCCCGCCCACCCACCTGCACCTGCAGCCCGCGGGGGCCGGCGCCGAACAGCTCGCGCAGCACGCTGCTTCGCCCCGCGCCGATCAGGCCGGCCAGCCCCAGCACCTCGCCGGCGTGAAGGTCGAACGACACCCGCCCGCGCACCGACAGAACCACCTCCTGGCGGGGTGGGGGCAGGGGCGGCGTCTCGGCCGGCGCGCTCCCGGCCAGCAGCTCCACCAGCCGCTCGTGCGTCGCCTCGCCGGTCGACAGCTCGGCCACCCGCTGCCCGTCGCGCAGGCAGACGATGCGGTCGCTCACCGCCAGCACCTCGCGCAGCCGATGCGAGATGTACACCAGACCGATCCCCTGCGCGCGCAGGTCCCGCAGCAGCTCGTGCAGCCTGCCCGCATCCGTCTCGCTCAGGCTGGCGGTGGGCTCGTCCAGCAGCAGGACCTTGCTGTGCAGGGACAGCGCCCGCGCGATCTCCACCCGCTGCCTCTGCCCGGGCGACAGCTCGCCCAGCGGCCGGCGCGGATCGATCCCGCCGCCCACCCGCTCCAGCGCCAGCGCCGCCCGCCGGTACAGCGCCGCCCGGTCGATCACCCCGAACCGGTGCGGCTCGTGCCCCAGCAGCACGTTGCTGCCCACATCCAGGTCCGGCGCCTGGGTCAGCTCCTGCCGCACCAGCGACACCCCCAGCCGGATCGCCTCGGCCGGGCTGGCGGGGCTGGCTCCCTCGATGGTCACCCGGCCGGCGTCGGGCCGGTGCACCCCGGCGGCGATCTTCATCAAGGTGGACTTGCCCGCGCCGTTGCCGCCCACCAGCCCCACGATCTCTCCCGGCCCCACCGCGAAATCGATCCCGCGCAGGGCCCGCACGCCGCCGAACGACTTTTCGATCCCCCGCAGCTCCAGCATCGGCGCTACCGCTTCAGCTCGCGCAGCTCGTTCCAGAAGCCGGTCAGATTCGCTTTCGTCACGGTGGTGATCCCCGTGTCGACCACCGTCGGCACCGCCTTGCCCTCCTGCAGCTCCTTCAGCACGCGCATCGACTGGTAGCCGAACTGGTAGGGCTTCTGCACGATGGTCGCGTAGATCAGCCCGTCGTCGACCGCCTTCAACGTCTCCTCCTCCTCGTCGAAGGCCACGATCAGCGGCTTGCGCGCGCGGGTGGACGAGCGCACCGCCCCGGCGATGCAGGGCCCGTTGTACGACCACAGCCCAAGGGTCATCACCAGGTCGGGGTAGCGGGCCAGCGCGTCCTCGACGTTCTGTTTGGCCTTGCTCCGGTCGGCGTGGTCCAGGAACACGGGCAGCAGCTCGAAGTGACCGGTCTTGCCCAGCGTCTCCTCGATCCCCTGCTTGCGGTCGATCGCGTTCTGCATCTCGATGCGCCCGACGAAGATCGCCACCTGCCCCTTGTCGACCCCGGCCGCCGCCAGCGCCGCCAGCGCCGCCTCGCCCGCCGCCCGCCCGGCCTTGACGTTGTCGGTGCCGACGTAGGTCTTGCGCTTCGATTTCGCCGCGTCCGAGTCGTGACACACCACCGGCATCCGCCCCGCCACCCGGTCCAGCAGCGGGGTCATCGAGTCGGGGCTGATCGGCGAGATTGCCACCCCGCCGAAGCTCTGCACCAGGATGTCCTCGAGGAAACGCTGCTGCTCGGCCACCTCGGTCTTCAACGGCCGGAACACCTCCGCCCGGATGCCGAAGTCCTTCTCCGCCTTGCGCACCCCCTTCTCGGCGATGTTCCAGAAGTCCGACGAGTTGTTGGTCACGAAGGCGAAGCGGGGCCCCCCCGCTCCGCCCCCCTTCTTGCAACCAGCCAGCGCCAGCGACGCGACCAGCGCAACCAGGAAAAGCCGCCGGCCGCTCACCAGGTCACCGTGGGGCCGGTGTGGACGAAATAGATCAGCTGCTTTTCGCCGTAATACCAGCGGAAGTCGGCCCGGAACACGTCCACGTCCCAGTGGAACCAGTCGCGCGCGTGATACACGACGCCCGCCGAGATCCCGGTCTGGGTCTTGATGAGGCTGATGGCCGGCTCGCCCGGCAGCCCCTGGCGATCGACGTCCAGCTGGTGCACGCGGGTGATGCCCCAGCCCGCCGACAGGTCGAACTTGCCCGCCACCACCTGCGCCTGCGCGTACAGCCCGTCGAACACCCGCAGCTGCGACACGCCCCCGGGTGGAAACCGGGTGTAGGTCGCCTCCGAGGGCTCGAGCGCGTAGCTGAGGCCCAGCCCCTTGCCCCAGTGCCCGGCCACCCCCAGGTGGAACGGCCCCAGCTCCAGCCGCCCGCCGTACCCGGCGCCATAGACCGTGTCGCTGCGGGTGTCGTCGGTCTTGTACACCTTCTGGTAGGCCCCGTTGCCGAACAGCCGCAACATCCCCAGCTGGCCGAAGGGCAGGGTGTAGGTCAGCTCGGCCTCGGGCCGTCCCAGCTTGGTGCGCTCGAAGCTCGATCCGGCCAGGTTGCTGGGGTCGTAATAGCCCAGGGTCAGCTGCAGCCCGGCCAGGTTCGGCGTGGTGTAGGCGATCCCGGCCCCGAAGCCGTTGGCCAGAACGCCGAAGCCGATGTGCCCCACCGCCGGGCCGCTCTCGTCGAGGTTGCCGGGAAAGCCCATCCCGTAGGCGTGTCCGTACAGGAAGGCGATCTCGGTGGCCCCGCGCGAGAACAGAACCCCCGACCGGCCCACCAGCAGGCTGCCCCAGCGCCCCGCCACCTGGACGTACCCTTCGCGTGCGTCGGGATACACCGGGAAATACTTCCGGTGGGCCACGCTCTCGATGAACGCCCAGATCGAGATGTACAGCGTGACCTGGGTGTCCTCGCTGAAGGCCCGCCGGGCGCCCAGCCCGATCACGTTGGCCGCCGTACCGCTGCGCGCCCGGAAGCCCTCGATGGTCCCCTGGG